>PLUI01000107.1:7581-8051 GCA_003164855.1 Acidobacteriaceae bacterium | reverse complement strand
GACCAGTCTTTGGGGACTTCGACGTCTTTTTGCTCGAAGATCACGCCGCCGTGCGAGTCGGTGATCTGGGCGAGACGGATATCCCATTCGACTTCGTCGTAGGGAGAAACGCCGAGCTTGGTGAAGAAGCGGCGAAAGGACAGGCCGGGAGCGGACTTCTTAGTTGCAGAGCCGTTAGTTGCAGAGGCGTTAGTTGCAGAGGCGTTGTTTGCGGGGACAGAGTTCGCGGCTGTGGCCGCGGGGGGATTGACGGTGGTGGTTTTGACCTCAGGCATTGCTTTCTCCATTAATAGTTAGATTCTATTCAACAGGGCCCGATTCGGCGTCCCATGGGGGTGGGCGGGGGGAATTGGGCCTTGCCCGAACGGGAATTTGTTCGGGGTGAAGCTTGGGTTTCAAAGAGCTATCTCTCTCGCCCTCTTCGGGGCTTGTAGTTCTGCCTGTATCTGCAAATGGCGCCGTCCCTACGG
>PLUI01000107.1:0-7499 GCA_003164855.1 Acidobacteriaceae bacterium | reverse complement strand
GGCACTGCCGTGCCGGGCTATCCTATGCCGCCCTTACTGGGCTTCTCAGCTTTCCGGGCGTTCGAGGAGAGCCAGGGTTTCGCGTTTCAGATGCGCTATTTGCGCGAGATCCTGATGACCGCGCGCGGCGAAGCTCTCTTCCATCTCGGCCAGGTTCACGAAATTCTTGGCTTCGACCAGATCCAGGCATTTCCGGACTGGATCGAGCGCTTCCTCAGCGTGGGAGAAAAAGAGCGCGGAAATTACGCGGTAACGGGAGGCCATAAGGGTCGACTTGGAGGCGCTTTCCCTACGGCGCGTCTCCATTTGGTCGAGGTTCGAGAGGTTCTCGACTAGCGCCCAGGTTCTTGAGTCGTTCATTTTGGCTCCTGTGTCTCGGGGGCTAAAGCCCAATTNNATCGTGCCCTTCCCGAGCTTTGCCAACTCCCGGTCTTGCCGACGCCCTCCGGGTCAGAAGCCGGAGGGAAGGGGGTGAGGACAGTGGAGATTTGTGTTGGCTCCGGAGTTGAGATGCGGGAGCGAGTGCCCAATCTCCGTTTCTCGACTGTGCGCCGGGGCCCGGTCTGCAGTGCCGTCGACAGACGCGGGCGAGTTGCCCNNGCGCGGGCGAGTCGCCCGCGCCCACATGAGAGTTCTGATCCACACGAGAGTTTTGAGCCACAGGCTCTGTGACCGGAGCCACTTCCATGGATGACGAGAAGGCGGCGGGGATGCCGGAGGCTTTTTCGGCGGAGGAGAGCATCCATTGATTGAGGGCGCTGCAGATGCTGCGGCGCTGGTCCTGATCTTCGATGACGACGAAGCGGAGGAAGCAGCTACCGGAGGAAAGGCGGGCGCGCATGGGGTTGATGCGGGTGAACATGCGGTCGAGGGTGAAGGCCATGTCGTCATCTTCGGAGAATTGGAGGACGGCGAGCATGCGGCGGACGGGAGTTTCCGCGGCGGCTGAAGCCGCATCGGCGTGGGGCGGAGAATCGCAGCGCTGAAGCGCTGCGCCACCCAAAGGCGACGCGACCGGGCTGCGCCCGGGACAGCCGAGGGCGGCTGTCTCCTCGTGGGAATTGCCAGTACCGGGGACCGCGGTCCCTACATCGGTGTGGCCGGCGCCGAGGTCCATGATCTCTTCGGCGATGGCGAAAATGCCGGGTTTGCTGGGGACGACGAGGAGACTGTGCGGGGAATCGCAACGGAACCAGTGCGACCACTGCAGGCGGCGCGGGTCCATAGGACGATCAAAACCGTGCCGGGCCAGTGAATCGGTGACAAGGCGAGTTAGAGTTTCCATCCAAGGCTCCTCAAAAGCGGGCTTCGGGCTTCGGCTTTCGGGCTTCCCCTTTCGGGCATCTGCCGGAAAGTGGAAAACGTCGGCCAAGATAAAACTTCGTTCGTACACCTTTAAGTTGTCGTTCGCCCCGGGGGAGGTTCGGGGGGAACGGCCACCGCACTGTGTAATATCAGGCTTCGGGTTTTAGGCCCGAAGCCTTTTGTTTGTTAAGGTTTACGAGGGTAGCGACAAGTCACCTCTGGCCTGGCGCCGACCCCCGTCTGCCGCTCTTCTTTACTTTTACTCATTTACTCACTTGCTTACTCACTCGGCGGAAGCCGCCCCGTTCCCGCGAGACGACTTTCAAAGGCCTATGGGATTGCAAAGTTACTCCCGCTTATTGTGCCTGTCAAGAGGGAAACACTATAGGTTGTATCTCCAGCAATGACGGGCTTGGTGCGGGGGTGGTGGATTTGTTTTCCACAAGGGAAATTCATGGTGTATTCACAAAAGAAACGGTTGCCAGTTGCCGGCTGCCAAGTGCCAGCCAGTCGCGGTGGTTTCTTGACGGGATGGAACGTCCCTCAGCGGCTAAAGCCGGTATTGAATACTTGGTAGTTATCGCAGCGGTAAACCGCTGCGCCATCCAAAAGCGAGAGCAAAGCTGCGCCGCACAAGGGCAAGAACTAAGCTGCGCCACCCAAAAGCAAAATCGAGTGGCGCGGCAGCCGCCTAGACAGAGTTGATGCCGGGGGTGAAGTTGCGACGGGTACGCTCGGATTGGGGAAATTTGCGGGTGAGTTGGGGGGAAAGAGTTGCGGGGATCTCGCGCGAACGAGTGGACTGGTTGGGTGGCCACATCTGTTTCTTTGGAGTCGTGGGCCGGTCGAGAATCTCTGCCGATTCGATTCCAGCTTCCACTGGTTGGGCGAGGAAAGGGACATAGATATCCTCGAAGATTTGACGAGGCGCGATGCGGAGAACACCGTCGGAGGATTCGACGAGGTAGTCGCCCTTGCGGCCGGAGTGCTGACGACCGAGCACGTCGGTGAAGGCGAGGCTGGTGGTAAGTTGTTTGGCTTTGACCAGAAAACGGGTGCGGTAAGTGATCCATGGCGTAGTTGCTTTCATGTGCTGACCAGATCTTCTTCTCAAAATGGTTGGTGGCGGTGGTTGACGGATCGTCTCGCCGGTTACAGTCTCGGCTGAGTTCGATTTCTTTTTGTTGAGAGGGCGAATGAGAATGTACGAGCGAAAGGGCGCGGGGTCAATTCAGTATTTTTGGTGCAGTTGAGGAAATTCTTGGGCGGGGATTTTTGTCGAGCGAGAGGAGGCGAGGCGCTTAGCGAACAAACGCCGCCAAGCCGCTTGCGGGGCGGGGTTCTGCTGGTGATTCCATGCGAGCGGGAAAACATGCGCGGGCGGGGTGGCGGAATCTCCACAGAGCTTGCACAGGAAATGCAGAAAGGGGTGGCCGGTGGTTGGTGGTTGGTGGCCAGTGGCAGTCTCGAAGGTTGAGCGCTCAGTTGGTGGAGGGAAGCGGGGGTAGATGTCGACTGCTTATTGCTGAGTGCGGCTTGCCTGCGCGCGGCACACTGTGACTTTCGAGTACCCGCGACTTCTTGACAGCGTGTCCGGTCCGAGCGAGACTCGAATTATCGTCTCCTGAAATTGAAAGTGAATGCGGGCGGGCCGGATCGCGCCACAGCCGCCTGACGCATTGCAACGCAACTGGTACGCGCCATGGAACACTACACGATTCTCGACCACAGTTCCGCATCGCCTGCGATGGGGGGAGAGATGCGGGAGAGCGGCGCCAGTGGATCCGAGGCGCAGAGTGTTTTGGCGGGAATTGCGGTAGGCAACGGGGCTGGGCCGCGAACTTCGGGAAGCGAGGCGCGCTTAGCCGGTGAAGATGCCGGGCGGTCGCTGGCTGAAATGGCGGAGCGGGATCTGGATGCCGCGCTGCAACTGCTGGCGGACCGCGCGCAATATATTACGGGGGCCAGCGGAGCTGCCATTGCGCTGCGCCGGGGCGAACACAATGACATGCTGTGCCGGGCGAGCGCTGGGGGGAACGCGCCGGAACTGGGGGCTCTGCTGTCGATGGAATATGGTCTGTCCGGCGAATGCGTGCGCACGCGGCAGATTTTGCGGTGCGACGATGCGGAACGCGATGCGCGGGTGAATCGCGAGGTGTGCCGCGAGTTGGGGATTGCGTCGGTGGTGGTGATGCCGATCGTGAGCGGCGAGCAGGTGCTCGGGGTGTTCGAACTTCTTTCCGGCAAAGCGCGGGCGTTTGAGGAGCGGGATCTTTCGGCGTTGCTGCGGCTGAGTGTGATGGTGGAAACCGCCGTGAAACATGCGGTCGCGACGCAGATTGCGAGTGCGCGTCCGGAAACCGCGGTGGTGGAGGTTCAACCGGAAGTGGAAGTGGAAGCGGCGGAAGTGGTCGCGGTGGCCGCGGTGGAAGTCGTCGTGGTGGAAGATGCGAAGGAAGATGCGAAAGTTGAAGCGGCTGAGGTTGTGGTGAGCTCGGCGCCTGCGCCCGCGCCGGCTACGATATCTCAAGAGGTCTCGTCTATAAAACAAGAAGAGGGGGTAGCGGCACCGAAGAAAGCGCTGTTCTGGACAAGCGCCGGGCGCAGCCAGGGCGGTGGAGACCCGAATGAAAACGCCGGAACGATTGCGGTGCCTCCGGTGTTGAGAAATCTGCGGAAGTGCCAGGCCTGCGGCTTCCCAGTGTCGCAGGGGCGCGCGTTCTGTGTGGAATGCGAAGAAAGACAGTGGCGCGGGCAGCGGATGGCGCATTTGGCAGTCAGATCGCAGAAGGACCAGGGTAGTCCGGCACCGCAAAGGGATTCTAAAGAGCCCGCGGTGCGCGGTTATGCGGGGGGAACTTTTATTCGGGATTCTTCTGCAGAGGAAGTTTCCATCGGGGCGACGGAGGCTAGGACTGCGGAGCTCGGGACTGCGGAGCTCAGGAGCGTGGAGACAGGGGCCGCTGCACTGACAATATCTGCGGCGGGACCGGAAACCAGCGCGGCGCAGAATTCTGTTTCCTCGTCGATAAAGATAAAATCGGCGCACGCCGAAGAGCCCGCGGCACCGCAGACCACGGGGGCAACGTCGTCGTCATCGTTGCCGGATGTGGCATCCGAGGTGCCAGCCGAGGTGGTTGCTCCAGACAATTCCGCTCCGTTCTTGAGTTCGGCGCTGCAGTCGGAGTCTTGGTTTGCATCCAACAAGTACATTCTGGGAGCGCTGCTGGTGGTGGCCGTGGTTATCGCTGCGATTGCCTGGCTGCACTGAAAGAGAGTGTGCGTGAGAACTGCTCTTCCGCTCCTCCGGAGCTTGTTCATCTCCCACCTTGTACCCACGGCTTGCGCCGTGGGCTGCATTCTTGCGCCGCTTCGCGGCTGACTAGGAGACTTAAT
This sequence comes from Acidobacteriaceae bacterium, assembly GCA_003164855.1. GTDB lineage: Bacteria > Acidobacteriota > Terriglobia > Terriglobales > Acidobacteriaceae > Sulfotelmatobacter. Next base: position 2,798 of record PLUI01000107.1, on the reverse strand, counting down.
CCACCGCGAAGCTGAAAATCTAGTTCTCACACACGCACTGAACGCTCTTCCTCCTGTTTCGTCTTGGCTGATTCTTTTCCGTGAATCGAACCCCAACGACGGATTACAATTCTTTTCCTGACTTCGCATGGGTGTTTCGGAGGGTTGGTCGTGCCAAGAGTAAATGCGGCCGTACGCTGTTGTGTATCGGTCCTGCTGCTGACCGCGTTGGCTGCGGCGCAGAGCGCTGAACAGCGAACCTCGCTGTCGCTGGAGCGGGTTCGCAAGCAACCGCAACTGCTGCTGGCCTTCGTACACGACCTGCCGAAAGGTGGAGACCTGCACAACCATCTGGATGGCGCGATTTACGCGGAGGATCTGATTGATTTTGCCGCCGACGGCAGCCTGTGCGTGGACCGCACATCCTCGCGCCTGCTGGCGCCGCCGTGCGATTCGTGCGAGATCTACACCGCCAAACCCGCGGCGCGCTGCGGTTATGGCGACCACGTACTGTACAACGAGATGATCGACGCCTGGTCGATGCGGAACTGGAGGCCGGGCGACGAATCCGGCCACGATCATTTCTTCGCCAGCTTCGAGAAATTTGGTCTGGCGTCGCATACGCACGTGGCGGAAGCAATCGCCGCGGCCACGAATCGCGCCGGCATGGATCACCTGCAATACGTCGAGTTCATGCACACCGCCGACGCTGGCGCAGCCGCACAACTCGCGGGAAAAGTGGAGTGGACTTCGGATTACGCGAAGATGCGCGATGCCCTGCTGAGCGCCGGCATAAAAGACGCGGCCGCGGAGACCAGCAAGAGACTGGCGGCTGACGATGCCCGCGCCAGAGAGATTCTCAAATGTGGAACCGCGGAGGCCGCTCCGGGATGCAACGTAGACGTGCGCTATCTTTATCAGGTGCTGCGCGGGTTGCAGCATCAGATCGTCTTCGCGCAGATTCTGCTGGGGTTCGAACTGGCATCGTCCGATCCGCGATTTGTTGGACTGAATCTGGTGATGCCCGAGGATTGGTACGTGCCGCTTCACGATTTCAACGAACACATGGCCATGATCGATTACTTGCACAGCGTCTATCCCAAAGTACACATCGCTCTGCACGCCGGCGAACTAGCCATGGGCCTGGTGCCGCCGGAGGATCTCACGTTTCACATACGCGCCTCCATCGAGCGTGGACATGCCGAGCGCATCGGCCACGGGGTTTCCGTGATGAACGAAAAAGATCCGATCGCTCTGCTGCGTGAGATGGCGGAGCGGAACGTTCTCGTCGAAATCTGCCTGACTTCAAATGACATCATTCTGGGCGTGAGCGGGGACGACCATCCCCTGCCGGTTTATATGAAGTATGGCGTTCCGGTAGCGCTGGCGACGGACGACGAAGGCGTTAGCCGCTCCGATATGACGCAAGAATACTTGCGCGCAGTCGAGACCTATCATTTGTCTTATGCGGATTTGAAGCGGATGGCGCGACAAAGCCTGGAGCACAGCTTTCTGCCCGGGCAAAGCCTTTGGACGGATACAAAACTAGTGTTCCGCATGGCTCCGGCTTGCGCGGGGGATGCGGCGAATCCGGAGAAGCCGTCCGCGACGTGTACAGAATTCCTCGCAGCCAACGAACGCGCTCGGGAGCAGTGGAAGCTGGAGAGCGAATTGGCGAAGTTCGAGAAAAAAAACTAGAGGGCATCTCATGATGAGTAGCGGACCCCCTCAGGGGCTAAAGCCCTCGTCTTTATTGGACGTGGACGGCACGACTGAAGTCGTGCCCTTCCCGAGCCGCTCGAACTTGAGTTTTTCCGCAGTCTCTGAAGTCGTGGGCTTCCCGAAAGCATTTATGAGATAGCTTTGTAACATTATGGAAGATCAATTCACACTCGCGGAAACCGCAGCCCAGTCGGTGCTGCAGCGAACTGGCTTGCGTCCGCGCATCGGTCTGGTTCTCGGTTCCGGCCTCGGCGGCTTTGCCGATTCGCTCGGTGAGCCCGCACGAATTCCTTTCGCCGAAATTCCCGCCTTCCCGCGCTCCACCGCGATCGGCCACGCCGGGCAAATGGTTATCGGGAAGGCGGGTGCGGTCCCGGTTGCCGTGATGCAAGGGCGCGTGCATCTCTACGAAGGCTATTCGCCCCAGCAAGTCGCGTTCCCCATGCGGGTTTTCGGGCGCATGGGAATTCGCGCCGTTATTCTGACCAACGCGGCGGGTGGAATCAATGTGAACTATCAGCAAGGTGCGCTGGTGCTGATCCGCGACCACATCAACCTGCAGGGAACGAATCCGCTAGCCGGGCCCAATGATGACCGTTTTGGGGTGCGCTTTCCGGACATGACGCACGCCTACTCAAAAGATTATCGAGCGATGGCACAGGAAGAGGCTGGCAAGCTTGGCATGCGGCTGCATGAAGGGGTTTACGCGGCACTGCTCGGTCCGAGCTACGAGACGCCGGCGGAAATAAATTATCTGCGAATTATTGGTGCGGACCTGGTGGGAATGTCGACCGCGTTCGAAGTGATTGCGGCGCGTAACATGGGGATCAAAGTGCTCGCCATCTCGTGCGTGACCAACATGGCTGCGGGGATTCTCGACCAGCCGCTCTCTCACCAGGAAGTGATGGAGACGGGCGAGCGCGTGCGGTCGAGCTTCGAGGCACTGCTGCGCGCGGTGCTGCCGCGGGTGGAGAGATCGCAACTTTGAAATGGGATCCGGGGTTGCCCGCGACGGCGGGAGGCGGTGGCGCAGGCAAGAAAACCAAGGTCCCTCGCTTTGCTCGGGATGACACTTTCTCGCGGGATGACAGGTCCCG
>PLUI01000225.1:38060-114942 GCA_003164855.1 Acidobacteriaceae bacterium | reverse complement strand
TGTTGGTCTGCGTGCCGCTGCCCGTCTGCCAGATGCGGAGCGGAAACTGATCGTTCAGCTTGCCCGCAATCACCTCGTCGGCAGCCTGCACGATCAACTTTGCCTTGTCCGCGGGCAGTTTGCCGAGGTCGTGGTTTACCAGCGCGCACGCCTTCTTCAAGGTGCCAAATGCCCGAATCAACTCCGGCGGCATGGTGTCTCGTCCAATGTTGAAGTGCAGCAGTGAGCGTTGCGTTTGCGCCCCCCAATAAACGTTCTCCGGGACTTCGATTTTTCCCATGCTGTCGGATTCGGTGCGCGTCTTCACTCGGGATGGCGTGGCGTGCTCGGTAAGAGTAGACATGATGAAATCTCCTATGCGTCGGGCCGAAGGAGGAAGCAGCCTACCCTTCGGCGGGAGTACCTTAGTGCCACCGGGCCTTTTAATCTTTCTTCATCACAACTGCCCGGCACGGCCTCGTCACTGAGCGTGTAGCTCCTGCAGCCCATGTTGACGCCGGACTTTGATTTTGCTCTCGTCTTTTCGGGCTTGTGCGAGATCGTAGGCAAGCTGCATGCGTAACCACGTTTCCGGCGTGCTGCCAAACGCCTTCGAGAGCCGGATCGCCATCTCCGGGCTGATCCCCGACTTGCCGTTGACCACGTTGTTGAGCGTTTGCCGGGTGACGCCCAGAACCTCCGCTCCCTCCGTGACGGACAGGCCCAAGGGTTCAAGACACGCGCTCCTTACAATGCGCCCGGGATGGGCGGGATTTTTCATTGGCATACTGTTTCCCTTTTTTCTCTAGTGATAGTCGATCAGTTCAACGTCAAACGCATTGGCGCCCTCGAAGCGGAATATGATTCGCCAATTCGCTCGTACGGTGACAGACCAAAACCCTTTAAGGTCGCCTTTGAGCGGATGCAGCCGGTAACCGGGGAGATCTAGCTCTCGCGGGGACGCTGCGTCATCTAGGACGGTCAAAATCTCCTGAATTGTATCCGCGAAATCAGGCCGTATTCCGCTTCGGTCGTCGCGCTCGTACATCCGCCTAAGGCCGCGATGCTTGAAACTCCTGATCATTATCGTACACCGTAAAGTGTACATTGTCACTTGTCAGATTGCGCAGCAGCCGGCTGCCAACTGCTTCACCGTTCCGCCAGGCCACTTTCCCAGACACACTGGAGGGTACTTTCAAGCTTCCGCGTTTCTCCCATGCTAAAATCATCGGTCTCTGATCTGTGCCCGTTCACCGTTGGCGGGCGCAAGGGTCAACATTTCATGCCGGACTTTCTCACTGCCGAAGACGTCGAAACTCTGCCCAAGCCCAAAGTTCGCCCGCATCCTGAAGTGCGCACAGACGTGCTGGTGATTGGCGCCGGGCCTACCGGCCTCGCCTGCGCCATCGAAGCGCAAAAGGTCGGACTTCGAGTCATCGTTCTCGACAAAGGCTGCCTGGTGAATTCGCTGTATCACTATCCGCCTAACATGTTGTTCTTCACCACTCCCGAGCTGCTTGAAATTGGCGACATCCCTTTCACCACGGCCCGGCAAAAACCCACCCGCGAAGAAGCCCTGGAGTACTATCGCAAAGTTTCGGAACATTACCATCTCGACATTCACCAGTACGAATGGGTCAAGACGGTGAATGGCGAAGATGGAAACTTCAGCATCACGGCCACCGACCGTGTCGGTCGTCCGCACGACTACAAAACTCGGAAAGTGATCGTTTCCACCGGCTATTATGATCTCTTCAACCAATTGTGCATTCCCGGCGAAGATCTGCCCAAGGTCTCGCACTACTACGGCGACGCCCATCCTTACTACGATACTGATGTGCTGGTAATCGGCGGCAAGAACTCCGCCGCCATCGCTGCTCTGGATTTGTGGCGTCATGGCGCGCGCGTCACCCTGGTCTATCGCGGCGCGCAATTGCATCACCACGTCAAATATTGGATCAAGCCCGATCTCGAAAACCGCATCAAGAGCAACGAGATCGAAGCGTATTTCAACAGCAGCGTGCAGGAAATTGGCATAGACCACGTAGTGATCAACACCCCTGGCGGGCCGCTTCGCCTGAAGAACGACTTTGTGCTCGCCCTCATCGGCTATCACCCTGACTATGATTTTCTTCGCAGCATGGGGATTGAACTTTCGGCCGAGCAGCATCGTCCAGTGTGCGATCCGGTCTCGCTGGAGAGCAATGTGGCCGGAATCTATGTTGCCGGGGTGATCGTGGCCGGATCTCGCACCAATGAAATCTTCATCGAGAACGGCCGCTTCCACGGCAAACAGATCGCCGAAGACCTCAAAATCAAGCTGCGATTGGGGTCACAGACAAACGCAAGCAGTTCTTAGTGATCAGTGTCTAGTGGCCAGACAAGTCGTACGGGACACTGATCACTGATCACTGACCACTATCTTGTTACTTTTTACCTTGCTGCAGTCGGTCAATCTTGGCGGCCATGATGAAGTCGCTCTCGGTAAGGCCGTCGACCTTGTGCGTCCAGAGTGTGATCTCGGCTTTTCCCCACGCCAGCAGAATGTCAGGATGGTGCCCTTGCTCCTCGGCCAACGCGCCTACACGATTGACGAATTCGAGTGCGGTGGCAAAGTCGGAAAACTTGTACTCGCGCCTGAGATGATGCTCCTCGATGACGCTCCACTGCGGGACGACCTTGTGCAGCGCCTTAAGCTCTTTCCCCTTGAGCGGAGGCACACCGCCGCGGCAGGGAACACACTTCTTGTCGGCTAGTTGTTCGGTCATATAATTTCTCTGCCGGCCGTCATAGCCGAACTTGAGACGACCGTTGTCCGCTCCTTCTCAAATCAAAATCAACGGCGGTCAAAACACGTTGAAAACCTCATCTAGGCTCAACTAAAGCCGTTCCCCTAGAACGGAATGTCTTCATCCGTAATCGGCCCTGATGCCGCGCCCGCGTGCTCCGGCTCTGGCGTGCGCTGGTCGAAGTTATTGCCACCGCCGGCCGAAGCGCCTGCGCCGCGCGAACCACCACTGTATTCTCCGCCGCCTCCGCCTTCACCCTTACCACCTAGCAGGATAATGTCACTGGCCACGACTTCGGTCATGTATTTTTTCTGGCCGCTGGTTTTGTCATCCCAGGAGCGGGTTTGCAGGCGGCCTTCGATGTAGACTTTGCCGCCCTTCTTCAGATATTCTCCGGCAATTTCCGCGAGCCGCTGCCAGAGCACCACGTTGTGCCACTCGGTGCGGTCCTGCCATTCGCCGGCTTTGTCTTTGAAGCGTTCGTTGGTGGCGATGGTGAGCTTGGCCACGGGCGTGCCTTGCGGCGTGTACTTGATTTCGGGATCTTTCCCCAGATTGCCGATCAGTTGAACTCGATTGAGACTCTTTCCAGCCATGGGGTGCTCCTTTGCAGGGCCACTATAGCAGAAGTGGAGGCGTGGAAATGATGCGGGCTGTCACAATTGAATCGGGTGGTGCCGATTTGGTGCGGGTCGACAGCATGTGCTGAGATTCCACCGGCTGCGGTGCGCTGGCGCTCGCGAGTACACTTCAGACAAGGACCAAGATGGAAAAAAGGGGTCCCACTGGCGCGCCAGCCGACCCAGTACCGCAATTTCCTGCACATTGACAACGCGGCAAGACTCGGCAACAATTACCGACGGCTTGTGCTGTCCGTTCGTCTTTTCATCTGCCCGATCCTCATAATTCCGCCGCGGCTTTTTATCTAAATACTGGGATCGTCTGTTCCGTTCGATCCTCAATCAAGGAGATACCTCCACATGCCCGCGAGAGCACTCACAATTCCGGTCAATACAAAGCTTTTTCTGGTTTTTTTCAGCGTCGTGCTGCTGGGCGTTTCTGCTTTCGCCCAGCCCAGCGTAACGCTTTCAAGAAAGGTCGGGCCGCCTACCACGGAGCTTCAGGTCACCGGCAGCAACTTCCCGACCAGCGTATTGATTGACATCTATTTCGGTCTCTCCGAGGTGGCGCAGGTCGTGGCCAATCCCAACAACAAGGGCTACTTCTTCGTCAAAATCCAGGTTCCGGCTTCCGCACCGCCCGGAACCAACTGGGTTACCGCAGTGGTGAGCGGTACCGGTGAGGCCGCGCAAGCCCCGTTTAACGTGCAGACCAACTGGCCGGAATTCCAGTTTGCACCCAACCTAGATGGAGCCAACCCGTACGAAAATGTCCTCAGCCCCTCGAACGCAGCCAACCTCGGACTGCTTTGGACCTTTACCACCGGCAGCTGGGTCGATTCTTCGCCGGCGGTGGTCGATGGCGTGGTCTATATTGGTTCGGGCGACGGCAACGTTTATGCCCTGAACGCCAGAACCGGCAAAAAGCTCTGGCAATACACCACCGGAGGGTCCGTGGAGTCTTCTCCCGCAGTGGTCGAGGGAGTAGTCTATGTCGGGTCGGACGACAATAATCTCTATGCCTTGGACGCCAGTACCGGCGCCTATCTGTGGCAAATCTCAACCGGAGGCGCGGTGGAGTCCTCCCCAGCGGTGGCCAATGGAGTGGTTTACGTAGGTTCGGCGGATCACAACGTTTATGCCGTGACCAAGGCAACCGCCACCAGCCCCGCGTGCATAGCCTCAGGCTTCACTGCAGATCAGTGCGACCTTTGGCAGTTCGCCACTGGGAGCTACATATACTTTTCCCCGTCGGTGGCCGACGGAGTGGTCTACGCCGGTTCGGACGACGGCAATCTTTATGCCCTGAACGCCGTAACCGGCATGGATCTGTGGCAGTTCACCGCAGGCCCGGGAAATACGATGATCAATCCGACGGTGGTCAACGGAGCGGTCTATTCTTGCTCGGGAAATAGTTTTCTTTATGCACTGAACGCGAGTACTGGTGCCCAGTTGTGGAACTTCTTCACCGACGAGTTCCTGGGTTCTTCGGTAGTGGCCAACGGGGTGGTCTACCCCTTCGGCGGTGAGCTTTTCGCACTGAACGCGAGTACCGGTGCCCAGTTGTGGAATTACAGCCTTCTTGACGACTTTACCTCACCGGCGGTAGCCAATGGAGTGATTTATCTCGCCGGAGGATATAACGGAAATGTTTACGCCTTGAACGCGAGCACCGGCGCGGTGCTGTGGCAATACACTACCGGAGCCTATGTAAACTCGTCGCCAGCGGTGGCAAACGGTGTGGTCTACGTCGGCTCGAACGACGGCACCGTTTATGCGTTCAGCCTGCCGACTCCGCCACAGGTGCCGGAACGTCCCGACCCTGCCGCGCTGCGGCCCGACACCAGCTTAAGGAAGTAGGGTCTTGGCTCAAAGTCTGGTACGCAACCTGCGACGGAGTTGGTGGGCGCTGTTTGATTTGTTCCTTTAATGGTCGTCATCCCCCACGCGGCTCATATTAGCCGCGTGAGATCTCCTGCGGCAATCGAAAGCTGAGGTATAATCCGGCCATGCCTCCTGCACCCGGCGCTACCAAAGCTGTCGGTATGGTTCCCGACGAGATGAAGTGGGAACCGAAGTCCAAGGGCTTGACCACGCCTCGCAAGAAGAAGCCGAAGGAACTCGCCGTCATCACCGAATGCTGCACCGGATGCGCCGGCTCGCCGGCGTGCGTGGAATACTGTCCGGTGGAAGACTGCATGTTCTGGGTCCCGGACGAAGACAGTACTCCGTTCGGACGCATCGCCGTCGATCCCATCCTTTGCATCGGTTGCAAAAAGTGCCTCAGCAAAGGCCCTGACGGCTGCTTCCTCGACGGCTGTCCTTGGGATGCCATCGCGATGGTAGAAACCAGCGAGGTGGAAAAAGAAGTCGGAGCGATGGCGATTTAGCTGCCAGCTATCAGCTACTTCGCTCGCTCCCGTATCGCTTTTTCTGTCTCCACCGCCTGCTGCCGCACGTCATTAGAAATGTCGGGCAGATCGCGCTCGTAGGGACGAACTGCGGGAAGGTCATCGGCCTGTCCGACGAGATAAAGCGCGCGCAGCGCTTCCCACACCTGCTCGGTTGAAGGATCAACCACCGCCACTTCCGCTCCAGCCGCGATGTTCGCACCGGTTCCGGCCACGGACCGAATTCGTCCCGGAATTGGTGAGCGAATTTCCGCAGTCTGCTCCTGGCCATATTGCAACTTCGCAATCAGTCCGCCCTGATGGATAGCCGTCCCGGGGCGATCGGCGTCGACAATGTGGCCCGATTGCGGCGAAATAATTTGTGCGGGCTGTAATAGCGCCACGATCTGTGGACGGCCGCTGGCATCGCCGAAGCGCACCAGTGAAAGTGCCGCATTACCACGAACCATCGGCGATGTGTCGTTCAACATCTTTAGCAGCACGTCGTGAAAGCCGGCACCAGTTGGGTCTTGTCCCATAACCCATGCGTCCGTGTTGCGAACTTCTTCCACCGGATCAGACGCCAGGCGCACCAGGTCGGGGTACCATTGTTTCGCGCTGGCATCCTGTCGCGTAATGCGTTCGCCCACCTGCACCATCGCCTGCTGAATATGCCGCGGCTTCTTCGCATCGTGCAGATATTCGTTCAACTGCTGGTCGGAAAGCTTTCGCCCGAACCAAGTGTTCCACCAGAACAGAAAAGGCATCAGGCAGATCAGCCAAGCAGTGACGAAGAAAAGAAGCTTCTGCGTGCGGGACATGCTCGATTTTCGAGCAGTGTGGATCGGCTGCGTTGCATTGGGATTGGCTGCCATTGTTGGCTGATGGGTACTACTTTGCATTTACTCCACCACATCCGCATCGAGCACGCGTTCCTGCTCCAGATAGTGCGAAACCGCGTACTGCGCCAGAAGCGGCGTCAGAAGCCCGATTTCGGCTCCGATCCATTCGCCCTTGACGTGCGGCTTATCCGGAGAGTGATTGCAACGCCCGCCGCTGCCGAACTGCGGGCCGAAGTCCGCACTTTGAATCTGATCAAACTGCTGGATCTGTCGCCAGGCTTCGTCGCCGACCGTTCCGGCAACATCAATCTTTAGTCGCACGATGGCCATTGCATCTTTTTACCACAGAGTCACAGGGTCGCAGAGGAAACCCGGAATTTGTTTGATCATTGTTGTGACTTCTCTGTGCCTCTGTGGTGAAATCGTGCCCCTAGCTGTGCGGAAACCATTGGTACAGCATGAAGTATACGAGCACTCCGGTGACGCTCACGTACATCCACAGCGGCCACGTCCAGCGCGCGATGGCGCGATGGCGGTCATAGCGGCCGCGCAACCCGCGGCTCAGTGTAATGATGACCATTGGCACGATGATGATGGCCAGGGTGACGTGCGGAATCAGCACGATCAGGTAAATGATGTGCCAGAAGTGACTGCCCAGGAACCGGATGTCGCCGACGTGGGCGTGAAAATACACGTAGCAGGCCAGAAACAAAGTCGAGGAGACGACCGCGGCAATCATGCACGCTCGATGCGCGGCAATTTTACCCCGCATAATCAAGCTGCGGCCAATGAGCAACAGCACCGCGCTGGCTCCATTCAAACTGGCGATGAGGGCAGGGAAGTCGGCGTATTGTTCAGCGATCATATTTTCGGCAATCAGGTTTTCCGCAATCAGGCGGCAGGCCTCGTGGTGCGGCGGTTTGCCATCAGGAATGCAAGTCCAAACATCACCAGCGAAAACAGAAGCAACGTCGCCATCGCCGATGGCAACGGGAAAGTCGTATCCATCCCCGGATAAAGCAGAGCCCGCAGCGCCTCCACTCCATAAGTAAGTGGGTTCATATACATCAGCGCGCGAATCCAGCCGGAGGCGCGGCTTATCGGAAACATCGCACCCGACAGCAGCCATAGCGGAATCAAGAATAAATTGATGATGCCGTGAAAGGCCTGCGTAGAATCCATGGGCCACGCGATGGCGAAGCCGAGTGCAGTAAGAGCGAAGGAAATCAGAAACACCACGACTGCCACCAACAGCACTTGTGCAAGATTCAGATGTACGCCTGCGAAGGGCGCGAAGACCAGGAAGATCATGCCTTGAATCGCCGAGAGCGTGGTGCCGCCCAAAACCTTGCCGAGCACAATCGCGGAGCGCGGCACTGGCGCCACCAGCACCGAAAGCAAAAATCCTTCTTTTCGATCCTCAATAACCGACATCATGGTGAAGATCGACGTAAAGAGGACGATCATAATGAGCGCGCCCGGATAGAAATAATCCAAATAATTCTGCTGGCCTTGGCCTCCGCCGGAACGGAACGACGTGCCGAAGCCCGAACCAATCACCACCCAGAAAACCAAAGGAGAGGCCAGCACGCCTACCACGCGCGACTTCTGCCGGTAGAAGCGCACAATCTCGCGCCACCACAGCGTGAACGCAGGTAACAACACTCCCGCGGAAGCGGGCGCAATCGGTCTCGATAAAGCGGCGGTCTGAGTGGCCAAGAAGTTTAACTCGCTTTCGCTGCGGGAGGTTTCGCCGCTGGAGCCGCGGCTTTTTTCTTGCCGAGCATACCCATGTCGCGCATTTCCCAGTACGCGTTCAACATGAAAACTGCGGAAAGTGTTAGCAGGATCAGGCTCATGAACAGCCCATCCACGGTAGTGATCATGCCGTTGATCAGCGTCAAAGCCACGCCTACCAGAGGGAGAATGCCAAGCACAAGAGAAATAACAAGAATCATAGAAAGCACATTACCTCCTGTGACCTTTAGAAGCGGATTGCGCTTCTTCTGCGTCGTCCTTCTCACTCCAGAATTTGTGTCCCGTGCGGCGAATGAATACGTCCTCAAGCGCAGGCTTGCTGATGGAGAGCGCCTCGATCTCTCCGGGGAATGCCTCGACCACCTCCGTGACGAAGCGGTGCGCGCCTTCGTGTTCGATGCGAACTTGGTTTTCCAGAACGGTAGTATCCACGTGAAACCGGCTCCGGATGTGCTCGGCCAGCAGACCCGCATCTTTAGCAGCTTCGAACAGCACTACGTCGCCGCCAATCTCGCTCTTCAATTCCGCGGGCGTTCCCAAGGCCACCAGGTTTCCTTCATTCATGATCGCCAGCCGGTCGCAGCGTTCAGCCTCCTCCATCAAGTGCGTCGTCACCAGCACGGAAACGTGCTCTTCATCGCGCAACATTTGTAGATACTGCCAGAGATCGCGCCGCGCCCCAGGATCGAGGCCGGTGGTCGGCTCATCGAGCAGCAGAACGCCAGGATGATGAAGCAGTCCCTTGGCCAACTCGATGCGGCGCTGCATCCCGCCAGAGAAAGTTTCAACCAGTTCCCTGGCACGATCTGCCAAGCCAACCCGCGACAGGATTTCGTGGATGCGCCTCTTCAGCGCCGCCCCGCGCAGCCCGTAGAGATGTCCCTGATGCCAGAGATTCTCATAAGCAGTGAGTTTAAGGTCGACGCTCTGCGCCTGAAAAACCACTCCGATTTGCCTTCGCAGGCGCGCCGGTTCCTGCGCCGCATCGCAGCCCATGATAATCGCGCGCCCCGCGCTCGGAATCATCAACGTGGAAAGAATCCGAAACAGCGTAGTCTTCCCACTCCCGTTTGGACCGAGCAGTCCGAACAACTCCGCCGGCCGTACATCGAATGAGACTCCATTCAGAGCCGTGCGGTTCTCATAACGGTGCACCAGGTTCTGCACGGAAATCACAGCAGCAGCGGAAGACGAAGCTACTTCCGAGACGGTATCGGTGAATGCAGAAACTTTAGCTGCCAAGAGTGTCCTAGGATGAACCCATTATTAGTTTACGACGATACGCTGTAGAACACGGTGGAAATGAAATAAAAGCAGCAAATAACTGCCGAGCGAGTTCCTCCTGCGGTCACGCCGCCGAGGCGTCCTGTTGCGCCCCAGGCACGCGTGGTTCGAAGGCCACCGGGACGTGCCGCCACACTTGAATCGCGAGAACTACCGTAGTCGCGAGCAGCAGCGCTCCCACCGCGACGTGCGCTACCGTCGATGCCACCATGGGCAACTCCGGTTGCGCCGTATCCCTCCCCCAGGCCACACGCGTCAAGAATGCCGTGAAGCCCAGGCAGAGCTGCGTGATCAGAAGCGAAATCATGACGATGGCTGGCCGCCGCACCGCCTCAATGCGCGAATAGACTGAGATCGCCCGTATCGCGGTCCAGGCCAGCACGAACGCTACGATCACCGCATTTACCACATGTGGCCACCAACTCATTCCGTGATGACGAAACATTCCGCCCAGGACAAGCTGTACGTAAAGCACGAAGATCGAAAGCAGTGTAAGCGTGACCAGGCTGGGGCGGCGCGAGTCAAACTCCACTCGGGGTTGCTCTTCCACCCACCTGCGTCCCGTGAACAGCGCGATGGCAACGGCGATGCAGAAAAATGTTTGAGCCACGGTTGCGTGCGCCGTGGAAACCGCGGGCGGCTGGAATAACAAGACTGTAAGGCCGCCGAGAATCGCCTGCACGATGACGGTGCAGAAGGCTGCAACCGCCAGCCAGCGCATCCAGCGCCGCCGCTCCACCAGCAACGTCCACATGGCGATTGCCAGGGTGAGCGTTACCAGAGTGCCAGCCACCATGCGGTGACTCCATTCATAGCGCACGCCGCCCACAAAGTGGGGAATCTTCACCAGGTAGCCGAACGACGTGGGCCAGTCAGGCACCGAGAGTCCCGCATCGTTGCTGGTGACCAGCGCGCCCGCCGTGATCACCGCGAATGCCGCGCACGCGGTGAACACTGCGAAGGCGTGATGGGCACCGTTGTATTTTGCCGGAATGGCTTTCAGCGTGTTTCCCCTTGGGTCAGCAGGAAGAAAAAAATCCCCGCTTTGAACAGTGCGGACCGCGCCGCTGGGCCCGGCCCGCTACTCCAAACGCAGATTTTAGCAGACTAGCTTCGAAGCACAAGCAACAAAACCTGACAACAGTTACGAGCGCAGAGCTTACTCGCCGCCAGCCTTAAAGCTCTGGTCGACGGTCTTGGTTTCTTTCGGCCCAACCGTGACTTTTTGGTCCTGCTCGCCCAGTTTCTCCTGCACGAAGGCGATGGTGTAATCTCCCGGCGGCAGGCCTTTGATTTCATATTTCCCGCTCTTATCGGTGACCGCGTAGAACGGATTCTTTACCACGTTGATGTACATCTTCATCCAGGGATGCTGGTTACACTTCACCGGCAGCATAATCTCTTCGCGGGCGAAATTCTTTTCGATCGCAGGCGATGACGGTGGCTGCGACTCGTTCCACTCGCGATTGTCTTTTGGTGTGGGATGGATGTTGTGCGTCGTCTGGTCGTCATTCTTGATCTGCACAGTCTGCCCCGCCATTACGCCCAGCACGTGCGGATGATACTTGCAGCCGCTCTGGTCGAGGACAACGGGAATCGCAGGTACGTCGAAGGTGCGGCTGCCCAAGCCATCTTTGACATAGACGAATACGTTGGCGAGATCTCCGCCATCCACTACCACGTTCTCGGCTTCGTTCATACCTTTACAGGCCGGATCCTGGCTCATGTCGATCTTGGCTTGCTTCGGCGCCGTGCCGTCAAACTTTACCGTCCCATTTACGGTCGCCACCGTTGCAGGATCAATCGGGGTCGCGGCTGGGGCGGTGGCTGCTGGCTGAGACATGGTGTTGCTCGATTGCTCCGTATTTTCCTTTTTGTTGCAAGCCGCAGTCAGCAGCAAACCGCACAGGGCCAGCGCGCTGACCGATATCCTCCAACCTGTTTTCTTATTCATGATGTCGTCCTCTCTTCAGTCGTTGAATTATTGGGAATTTTTCTTTCGATGCCTTCACCAAACTGGACATTTTACCGCGAACCACCGCTGACTGTTGCATGCGAGCGAGCAGCAGCCTGCTTGCGATCGCTGGAAGGGTGGAGACCCGCCGACTTCGCATGTGGCATGGACGCCGCTACTTTCCGCTGTTCCTCCGGGGTCAGCTGGAAGATGTAGTCGGTCAGCAGTTTCCGATGATCTCCCTCGTAGCCCTGGAACGACGGCGGCGTTGGCCCGGCAAATACCCACTGATTATTCTCCTGCTTAAACAAGCCGGAAGGCATCGACGTTCCCGGACTCACTGCCTGCGGGTCGGTGATCCAGCGCTCAACCCAGTCCGGCTTCAGTCGCTCTTTCGCCAGCAGGAAGTTGGGAGCGGTAGCGATCTTGTCGTGCGCCGGATCACCCGTGGCATGGCACTTCAAACACGGAGCGGCGCTGCTCGAAAACAGGCTCCGCGCCATGTCCGTTTCTTTTGTTGTCAGCACCGGCACCTGCTCCGGAATGTAGGGCATCGGTTGCTGCGACAGCGCCTGGAAGAAACGTACCAGCTTACGCAGTTCGTTGTCGGAGAACGAGAACGTCGGCATTCTCACCTTCAAATAAGGCCGTATGCCATTGCGATTCGTGTCGGTTGTGCTCAACGCTGGATTCGACAAGAACTTGCGCAGCCATTCCGGATCGACGCGCGCGCCCTCGGTTAAGAGCTTGGGCGGGAGTTGCTCCTGAATGTCTTGATACTGCTTCAATCCCATCAGGATGGTTTGCTGGCCGGGGATAAACTGGTGGCAGCCCATGCAGTTGTATTTCTTGACGATCCACCAACCCTCTTGAATGTCGTGCCGGGCGTCGCCCGGCTTGTATTGATAACTTGCGGGCAGGGAAGTCTCTTCGCTTCCCATTAGGAAGGTTGTGAGATCAAGCACCTGATCCTTGGTCAGGTGCATGTTGGGCATGCGCAGCGCCTCGGTCTCGCTCTTTACTTTGCCTTGATCATAAATGTTGGGCTCAGCCAGTTTGTGTTCGAAGAATCCTTTGTGGTCGTACCATGGCTCCGTCGCCGGACCGTCGGGCAAGCGGGCGAGATCTTCTTTGTCTTTGATCGGCTCTGCATCCTTGCCCCCGCGCTCCGCAGTCGTGGTGAACAATGCGAAGTCGAGACGCTCGATCGGCTTGCTGCCCTCGAACGTAAGCTCGGTGCCGATGCGTCCTTCGTCTTCAAAGCCCGCGATCTCATGGCATCCGGAGCAGCCATAGTGCCGGACCCACTTTTCGCCCTCGGCCTTCAGCTTCGGGTCATCCATGAACGAAGCATCCGGATACGATGACGGCTCCCGCTTCTTCTGCGTCATCAGATAGGTTGCGATGTCTTCCGCATCCTCTGGAGCGAGCCGCAGGCTGGGCATCACCGTCATGTTCTGCACTTGCAGTTCGTGCCCGTCATTCGGACACTGGCTGTGGTCGGGATCAAACTGATAGGGCAATCCCTTCTTCGCGTAATCTTCAGGGCCGATGTCCTTCTTCTCGTACGGACAATAGGGTCGCGTGCGCTCTCGCGCATTATGAATCCAGCGAACCAGGTAATCGTAATTTGCTTTCTCACCGACGCGCGACAGATTCGCGGCAAACGTTCCGCCCTGCAGCTGATCGCCTTCACCAATCGAGTGGCAGGCCAGACACCCACGCGTTTCGAACAATTCTTTTCCATGCGCAGCATTGCCCGGCTTGCGTTTGGGAAGCGGATCGGTGAATCCCGACTGCCATATATACGCCGAAATCGCCTGGATCTGACGATCATTCAGCCGGAAATTAGGCATCTTTGTCGTGGGTCGAAAATCGGTAGGCTTTTTCAGCCAGACCGGAATCCAGTTCCGGTTCAGCTTCAGCCGCACATCCTTCAAATTCGGCCCGACCTTCTTCATGTCCTGCATCAGGCTGTGCGACTGATAGTCGAGTTGCTGCAAACGCCCGTCCAGCTTGCTGTTCGCCACTCTCAAGTCAACCGCCTTACCGTTCAGCCGATTCGCGTCCTCGTTCGAAGCCGCCGCATCCGCCTCCTTCATCAGGAACGCGGTCTGCTTCAAATTGTCTCTCTTCTGCGTCTCGATCTGCTTGATCTGCTGGCCGATCGCATTCAGATCTTCGGGCTCCTTGTCGTAACCTTCGTAGCGATGGCAGCCCATGCAACCGCGCTGGCGGAAGAGGTCTTTGCCGCCGTTAATAGTTTGCCACTGCACATCGCCGCTGGCCAGCTCCATGTCGGCCGCATGGCAATTCTGGCAACCCGCTTCCGAATTTTCCTTGGGAAACAGTGGCCACAGCCAGTGCTCGTAGTTTCCGTGCGCCTTCTCAACGCTAGTGGTGGCGCGTCCGTTGCCCTGGTGGCAGGGGGAACAGCCGAATTTCTCAGGATCGTGAATCGCCAGTAACTCGGGCTGGGGATGGCTGCCGAAAGCTTCGGCATATTCGTCGGGCCTCTTCTCACCCTTGGACATCATCGCCGCCGGAGTGATTTTCAAAGGCTCACGCGCGTTCATGTGGCAGGACTCGCAGCGGTCGACGATATTGGCATCGGCGACGTTGATCTGCACAATGGCAGGAACCCATTCGGTGGCACGGCGTTTCAATCCGTCAATCTGCTGCGGCGTGAGGTCGACCATGTGATCCGAGATATATTCATCCATCTTCGCCTTCGCCGCGGTGACGGGCTTCAGCACGTCGCCGAGTTCGAGACTTAGCTTGGTGCGCTCGTCGCGAATCTCGTTGTACTTTTCTTCGAGCTGCGGGAACGTGTATTTCTGTTTGCTGCCGTCGGGATACTCGACCGTTGCCTGTTCGTTCTTATATTTATCGATTTCCTTCTGCTTGCTGGCCTTCGCGGACGCGCTCGTGCTCGTTTCCAGTTCGTAAGTAAGCGCATTTACGTAGGCGCGCCGGTCGGTGAACACACTCTGCACCGCAAGCAGCCGCGCGCTGGCGTCGTCGAGCTTCTTGCGCGCTTCATCCGCCTGCGCCTTCGAATCCTGATAAGTTTTCTCGTAGGCCCGCTTGAGGGCAACGTAATCCGGATTCTGTTCCACACCATTTTCTGATTTCGTCGAACCGGAGCGCGTGTTATTCAGAAACGCGCTGTAGCGGTCTTTCCACTGCTCCTGGAAAGCCTTCCACGGACGCTGGCCCCACGCCTCATCCCACAAGGCCCAGAACAACGTCGCCATCAAAATCACCGTCGCGATCAGATAATACGCGGCATACGACTTGCTTGTGATCGGGTCCTGCTCGAGGTTGGGTTTCTCAGGCACCGCTTCCTCCGGAAACTCGGGTCTTAGGTCTTAGGTCTCGGGTCATAGGTCTTAGTGAAAATCTCGCTTGGTCTCCGAGCGGATTGGTTCGGGCCTAACACACCCGGGCCTAACACCTAAGACCTGAGACCGCTCTCAAATATTGAACCAGGGCGTAATCCACACATATTTGATATGCCACAAAAGCCGCAGCCCCATCTTTAGAGGCAAGGCCACCATGGTCAGCAAAAGGAACTGCGTGATGCCAAATTGCAGCAAACTCATGCGCTTGAAGTCTTTCCCCATGTATCGCCGGAATAGCGAATACACGACAAATCCGCCGAGCAGGTAGTACCCGCCCACCACGATCGCGCCGAAAATCGCCTTCGCCATGTTCGAAGTGATTCCAAAAATATCCGGCAAATCGCGGTTCACTTCATAGATCAGCCGGTTGTGATCCCACGTCTGCCCCGGCCAGAACCATTGCCAGCCAGGTCCGCGAATAAATGTTCCGATGATGATCATCGCGATCCACAGAATGATGAAGCCGAACAAAAATGTCCCGATGGAAAACTTGCGCTGCTTCCACGTGTAATACCCGCTGCCCAGCGGATTGGTATCGATGTAAGGAATCACCATCAGGCCAATAATGATCATCGTGGGCATGACGACGCCCGCGATCCACGGATCGAAATAGACGAGCATCTCCTGCAGTCCGAGGAAATACCACGGAGCCTTCGCAGGATTCATAGTCAAGTTGGGATTGGCGGGCTCTTCGAGCGGAGCGTTCAGCGTGATCGACCACACCATCAGAATGATGGTGACGATGATGGCGGCCAGAAATTCAATGCGCAGCAGGAACGGCCAGACGTGAACTTCCTTTTGCCAGCCGGGCTTGAACGGCCAGGTCTTGCGATGATGGGTCTTGGCAAGCGCGGCGTCGCCTTCCAGTTGCTCGATCAACACGTCGTTGGCATGCGCCTGCTTCCACGCCAAATAAATGTAGAAGGCTAGCAGCGGGATGAGCCCTACGATCGGCACATTGTCCGGAGCCGAGCAAATCTCCCAAAGTTGTCGCCAGTCCATAATTTCTTCTCAAATACCGTCGCTAAAATTAGATAATGCAGAAGTCAGAAATCAGAATGAAGAAGTGCGTTCGTTTTACTTTCGCATTCTGACTTCTTCATTCTGACTTCTTCATTCTGACTTCGTTACTCACTCTCCCGCCGCCTTCGGTCCTCTGCGCGGCTTGTCCGCCTCAGCCTCCAGCATCACCGGCGCTGGACCCGAAATTCCGCCGTCCTTCCGCACCCGCCAAAAATGGACGATCATCAGAATCGAAGCCACAATCGGAATTCCAATGCAGTGCCAGATGTAGGAGCGCAGTAAAGCATTGGCGTCCACGATCGAGCCGCCCAGCAATCCGAAACGCACATCGTTATAAGGCGTCATGCCCAGCATCGATCCGAATGGACCTTCATGTCCAAGCAGCGGTGTGGCCCGCGCCATGTTCGTGCCTACAGTTACCGCCCAGAATCCAAGCTGATCGTCGGGCAACAGATAACCCGTGAACGAGAGCAATAGAGTAAACACCAGTAAGAGCACCCCGATATTCCAATTAAATTCGCGGGGCTTCTTGTACGATCCGGTCAGAAACACGCGGAACATGTGCAGCCACACGCCAATCACCATCAAGTGGGCCGCCCAGCGATGCATGTTGCGCAGAATCTTTCCGAAAGGCACGTCGTGTTCGAGATAAAGCACGTCGCGAAATGCCTGTACCTTGCTGGGATGGTAATAAAACATCAGCAGCACGCCGGTGTAGGTGAGAATGATGAACAAGAAAAACGTAATCCCGCCCATGCCCCAGGTGTAGCTGTAACGCACAGCATCGCGATTGATCTTGGCGGGATGCAGATGCAGGAACACGTTGGAGAGCACGCCCAAAGCGCGATTGCGCGGCGTGTCATCGTGCTTGTGGCGGAAGATCGATGTATAGACCTGGGTCTTGGTCGGATCCTTCAGTCCCTCGATCTGCTCTTTCGCCTTCGCGGGAATATCGACCTTCATCGCCTGAATATCGTCTTTAACGCGGTCGACTAACCCCACTTTGCCGTTCTTTGGATTTTCCTCAGCCATGATTGCCTCGAAAATTCAATTGACTCAACGAATCAATAAGTCATTGATTCAATGTCTTACACTCCGGTTAGGAATGCTCCGGGATCGTTGAAATGCGATGGTTGTCCCTTCGGCCACTGGTAGAGCCGCGAGGTGTCGACAATAATTTGGCCGTCCGGCGCGAGTTGCACGTTTGCCCGGTCCATGGGACGCGGAGCTGGACCTTCGAAGTTGATTCCTTCGCTGTCATAGCCACTGCCATGGCACGGACACTTAAATTTGTTTTCGCTGGGCTTCCAGTCCGGTGTGCAGCCGAGATGCGTGCATCGCGCGTAGATCACGAACACGCGGTCGGGCGTGCGATCGACCCAGATGCGATATTTCTGTTGAAACTTGGTGTCGACGCCCAACGCAAACTCTGAGGGATAGCCAATCTTGAATACGGAGTTCGGTTCGAAAAGAGTGCGGGGAAGGAAAAATCGGAAAAAAGCCAGGAACCACGCGGTCAGGAATGCCGTCACCCCCACCCACACCAGCCGCCGCCGCCGCTTGTCGATTTCCGTATTCGACGGTCCCGCCGAAGAAAGCCCGGCCGATGCCGCCGCCTTTGACGTTCCGACCGCTGGCGTGCCTACATATTTCGTGGCGTCTACCGTACTGTTTGGCGTAGGTTGCGCCGCGTCTGCGTTCGGACTTGGGTTCGGTTGTTCACCGCCCGGAACCGCCATGAGTGCCTCCTGTTTCTAAAAACTCGTCCCTAATCTCCTGCGGCCGCCAGTAACTCTGGCGCCACTTGCCCCTGGTTCGTATGAATCTGACTGTAGGAATCCGTTGCGCGGTCGAGCGCCTCCAATACCAGCCGGCCCAACGCAGAGATAAACTTTGGAGAAGCGTTCAATCCGGAACTCATCTCGAAGTGCTTAATGCCCAGCCGCAAAGCTTCTTCGCGCCCTTCGTGGTCGATCTCACCCAAAGTTTCCACGTGGTCGGAAACAAACGCCACCGGCACGATGCAGACTTCTCGAACTTTTTCACCAGCCAGATCACGCAGCGTGCGGTGCAGAGAAGGCTGCAGCCACTTGCTGGCGCCTACCTTGCTCTGGTAGCAGAGCCGGTGACGATTGAGCCATCGGCCGCGCCCCATCAGTAGCCGCACCGTCTCCTCAATCTGCCGTTGATAAGGATCGCCCTTGGCAACGATCGACATGGGAATGCTGTGGGCGCTGAAAACGATTTCCGCTCGCGCCGGGACTTCAAAACGCGACAAGGCCTCGTCCACCCTTTCCACGACCGCGTCTAAATACATCGGATGCCGATAGAACGCTCCCACGTTGTGTACGGGAATGTCATCCTGAAACAATCGCCGCCACTCGTTGAGGCTGCTGCCCGTAGTCGTCGAGGAGTATTGCGGATACAAGGGCAGCAGAACCACCTCGTCGCATTGCGCGGCCTGGAGTTGCGCAATCGCCTCACGCGTGAACGGATGCCAGTAGCGCATGGCCACAAAACAGCGCGCATCCAAGCCTTGATTCGCCAGTTCCGTCTCCAGGGCTCGCGCTTGTTGCTCGGTGAAGCGGCGAATGGGCGAGCCGCCACCGATGGTCGCATAATGGTGCTGCACTTTGCGTGCGCGGGTAGTCGAAATTAGTTTGGCCAGAGGCTTACGGCCGAGGCGGGCGAAAGGAAAATCAATAATATCCGGGTCGCAGAAAAGGTTGTAAAGGAAAGGCTCTATCGCAGCCAGCGTATCGGGACCGCCAAGCTGAAACAGAACTACCCCCACACGGCGCGTTGTCTTCGCCATCCCCTCAGATTCCCCAGAACCGGCGAATTTACTCCCATCTGCGACGAGAGTCAATGGCGGAATTCAAAATCCACAAAGGACACAAAGGTTCACTACGTCGCTGAACCACAAAAAATCGCGGCTCGCCGCAAAGGACAACTACGGCACAGCCGCGGAATGTTGAGGCAACTCGCTTGACGCAGCATCAACGACTCTTCAGCCGAACCCTCAATTCTGCGCGTGGAGAATTTTGTAAACCACTCCGTCGCCGCCGCCAGCCGCGTTTCCGCCATTGACCGTCGTTCCATAGATGACGCCGTGACTGCCGATCACAACGCCGGAAAGCGTAGCGCCACCGTCGGAGTGGCCCGTAAAGGCGTGGAGTATGGTTTGAGTCCACTCCCCGCCTTGAGTGACTGGTGGGGAGAGTTCGAAGACCTCGCCGCTGCTAACCGAACTCACGTTAGATTGGGTCGTGCTATAGAGGTTCCCCGCCGGATCGAAGGTAACCCCCGCCGTTGGCCCTGAGCCATCGTTGTAGTCAAAGCTGAAAATCGGCGTTTCCGTCCAGCTTCCGCCCGATCCCGTTGGGGGCGAAACCTCAAAGACACTGCCATAGCCATAACCGCATCCTTGGTCGCCTCCGCCGTATGCGGTGGTCCCGTAGAGCTTGTTGCCGTGGAACACCACGCCGCCGCTGGGATAGGCGCCGTCGCCATTCTCACCCTTGAAGCGATAAAGCACGTGCAGAGTCCACGATCCACCTTGCGTTGCGGGTTTGGCGAGTTCGAATATCGTTCCCCAGCCCGAGTTGCCGCTGCACCCTTGGTGGCTTCCTCCCAAGAACGTCGAGCCATAGAGGTTTCCGTTCTTGTCAAATGCGAGGCCGCCAACTGGAGTAGCTGGAGAATTGTCCAAACCCGTGAACGAGTAGAGGACGTTGTGCGTCCACGCTCCGCCGGGCGTAGCGGGCGGCGTCAGCTCGAAAATGCTCCCGCCGGTAGCCAATCCCGGACTCTCTCCGTAGAGATTTCCTTGCGCATCAAAAGTTAATCCAGTGGCTTGCGTTTCCTCGACGCTGGCGAAATTATAGAGCACGGTTTCGGTCCAGGCCGCTCCCGGCGCAGCCGGCGGACTCAGCTCGAAAACAACTCCGTAGTTCGACGCGCCGCCCCAGACGTTTGCGCCATAGAGATTGCCGGCGGAATCAATCAGCAAAGCCGTAGCGGCCGTGTAACCGCCGCTGCCGCTTGCAAAGCTGTAGAGAATGTTTTCGATCCATGTGCCGGTCTCGGGCGATTCCACCAACTGGTAAACAATGCCGCAGCCCTCATAATAGGTACACGCCGAATTGTCCCCTCCCATGGAAGTTGCGCCGTATAGATTTCCAGCGCTGTCCTCCGACAATGCCATGGGCTGAATGCCGTCCGCACCACCCGTGAATTTGTGAAGAACAGTTTCAACTTGCGCCGAGGCCAATGGCCCCGCGCCTAGCAGAACCAGCAGCACCGTCAAAAGAGAAGAGAGATACGTAGTCTGGGGTCTCATCGAAATCTCCTTGATGGCGAAGCAAACGAATGTGCGTGCAGATGATTAGGGGAGGATTACGGACGACAGAACGTCGACAGCTTACCCGGAAACACGCACCGAATCAATCGAATTAAAATAACAAAAAAAATCAGAATTCGACAGTCGCTAAACACCGGCCCGCGTCGACTTCGCCTTGTCCATCTCTTCGATCACGGCATCGGCGAACTGCGATGTTCCCGACTGCCCGCCAACATCCTTCGTCAGCTTCTCCGGATGCCGGTAAACCTTCTCCAGCGCAGTGCGAATCTGCATCGACGCCTCGAACTCGCCCAGATGCCGCAGCATCAACAGCCCTGACCGCAGCAGCGCCGTTGGATTCGCCAGATTCTTTCCCGCAATGTCAGGGGCTGAGCCGTGAACCGCTTCGAAGATCGCGCAGTGATCGCCTAGATTCGCGCTGGGCACAAATCCCAGGCCACCCACAAACGCCGCACATAAATCCGAAATAATGTCACCGTACAAGTTCTCCATCACCAGCATGTCGTACTGGTAGGGATTCATCACCAACTGCATGCAAGTATTATCCACAATGTGTTCGCCGTAAGTGATTTCAGGGAATCCCTTGGCCACGTCGCGGCAGCAGCGCAGGAACAGCCCATCCGACAGCTTCATGATGTTGGCCTTATGGATGGCGTGGATTTTCTTCCGCTGATTCTTGCGGGCATACTCGAAAGCGAATTTCGCAATGCGCGTCGAGGCTTTCTCCGTGATGATTTTCAAACTTTCCACCACGCCCGGCACCACTTCGTGCTCCAGGCCGGAATAAAGGCTCTCGGTGTTCTCGCGCACGATGATGAGATCTACGTCCGGATAACGCGTAGGGATATGCGGCAAATTCCGAATGGGACGGAAATTCGCATACAACTCAAACTTCTGCCGCAGCGCAACGTTGATGCTGGAAAATCCGCCTCCGATAGGCGTTGTCACTGGCCCTTTCAGACCCACGCGAGTACGCTCGATCGATTCGATCACTTCTTTCGGAATGTACTCACCGTACTTCTCGAACGCATCGGAGCCCACCTGGAACGACTCCCACTCAAACTTCACACCCGTCGCTTGCAGAATGCGTACCGTCGCCTGCGTCACCTCCGGCCCGATTCCATCGCCGGGGATCAACGTTACTTTATGACTCATAATCTGTTGCCTTCTTAGTGGAGTGGTCAGTGCCAGTGATTAGTGGTCAGAAGGACTAGCCTGATCGTTGTCTTAATCGACCACTGGCCACCGACCACTGTTTACGGGCCGCTCTTCTTTACTCGAACCTCTCCTGCTTCTTTGGCTTTCACCAGATCCCGCAACTCGTTCATGAACTCTTTTACATCCTTAAAATCCAGATAAACCGAGGCAAACCGCACATACGCCACTTTGTCGTATCGTCGCAAGCGATTCATAATCAGTTCGCCCAACTCGCTGGTCTTGCGCTCGCGTTCCTGTGACTCGATAACGAACGACTCCGCCTCATTCACAATCTGTTCTAGTTTGCTGATGGGAACCGGTCGCTTCTCGCAAGCCCGCAGCAATCCGTTCAGAACTTTTTGGCGGTCAAACTTCTCGCGGCGGCCGTCTTTCTTCACCACCATGTACGGGATCTCGTCGATGCGCTCGTAAGTGGTGAAGCGTTTACCGCACTTCAGGCACTCGCGCCTGCGGCGGATTGATTCCGCCTCTTTGCTCTCACGCGAGTCCACGACTTTATCGTTGGCAAATCCGCAAAAGGGACATTTCATGGCGCTATGGTGGTCGAAAACGAAACTGCTCGGCCAAATCAGGTTTTCAGGATTTAATACAGAAATTGTAACAGGGGAGTGTCGGTCGCACGCGCAGCCGGTACTTACCTGATAGACACGCCGTTATGGTTACACGGGCGGCCCGTTGATCTCCGCTTCTTCCGCGTGATGGCTCTCCTCGGATAACTTCCTCAGCGACAATCTCTCGTGATGCGCCAATACCAGCCCCAGCGGGACAACTGCCGCAAACGTCACCAGCCACAACAAAATCCCACAGCTCGCCGCCATCTCTGGAGGTACGTCGAAAACGCTGGACAGCGCCGCAATGGTTGCCATTTGCGAACCGCCGCCTACAGCAGGCAACTGCAGCATGGAGCCGAGCATGCTCGCTCCCATCAGAATCAAAAGTTGCGATACCGGGATCTCCAGCGCCGCCACTCCATAAGAGTGCGTGACCTCCTGGTACGCCAGCGCGATGATGTACCACATTCCAACCGAAACTGCACTCAGCATCAGAAGCGACAAAGGACCGTGAATGGTATCGAGTCCGCGGCCGAACTCTCGGATTTTTTGCGCCGTTCTATGCCCAAGATTCGCGGAAAGATGTCCAAACCTTTCTTCCACCCATCGCGCCACCGCGTCGCCACTTCGCCGGATCACGATCGCACCTACCGTCAGCAGCAGAACAACTCCGATCAGCAGGAAACCACCTTCGCGAAAGCGCAAGTAATATTCTGGATGCGGAATCGCGGGCAATGCGCTGGGCAGAAAAATCGCCAGCACCATCAGTACCGTAAAAGCTCCAACATCAAAAATGCGCTCCACCGCCCACACCGCTAACTGCGAAGAGAAGGGAAGCTCCGTTCGCCGGGCGATTAGATACGGACGAATAAACTCTCCCGCCCGCCCCAGCAACGCCAAGCCGGTGAACCCAATCACGGTCGGGGATACCAAGTCCACCATTTTCGCTTTCGGACGCACGGGCTGCAGAAAAATCTTCCAGCGCACTGCCCGCAAAAAATATCCGACGTAAATTAGCGCGATCGCGTGCAACACGTGAATTTTCCTGATGCGGTGCGTCTGCGCCCAAAACGTTCCCCAGTCAAAGCTTTGCCAGTGGCGATACTGCAGGTAAACCAGAACGGCCAGTATTAAGAACACCACCGCGCTGGCCAGAATTCGCTTTTTGTCCATGAGGGGGAAGACGCCTCGCGCCGCGACCCTCGCAGCGCGAAGTAGAAACGGCACTCCCAAGGTAACTGAGTGCGCCCGGAGGGTCAAACATCGGAGTTCGGCTGGTGCCGCGAAACGCGATGCAAGGTACGCAAAGAAGTGCGTTTACTTTTGTGTTGCCAATGCGATCGCTTGCCGGACGTTGCCAGAGGCTTTGTTCAGAGCGGCGACGGCCCGCGCCCGCGTAACTCCAGCAACCAGCATCACGAGGGCCACGGGCGTGCGGCTTCCCGAAGATATAAGCGCGCGGCGGGCCGCTTCGGCATCGGCACCGGAGGCGCTTTCCAGAATGCCGATGGCGCGCTGCTTCAACTTTTCATTCTTGGGCACGACATTGACCATCAGGTTGCCGTAAACATAACCGATTCGGCTCATCGCGCCCGTGGAAATCATGTTGAGCACCATCTTGTGCGCCGTGGCAGCCTTCATCCGTGACGATCCCGTCAGAACTTCCGGACCGACCTGAGTGACGATGGCGAAGTGAGCGGCGCGTTCCAGCGGCGAATTGCGATTGCAGGCGATCGCGATCGTACGGGCGCCGTGGTGGCGCGCAAGTTCAATGGCCGCGAGGGTGAATGGAGTGCGCCCACTGGAGGCGATGCCTATGACGACGTCGTTCTTGCCCGGTTTGCGCCGGGCCATCTCGTCGCGACCTTGTTTGGAGTCATCCTCGCTGATCTCCGACTCGGAAGCCAAGGCTCTGAGACCCCCGGCGATGATGAATTGAACGCGATCGATGTTAAATGTGGGTGAACACTCCGCGGCATCAAGGGCGGCAATGCGGCCGCTGGTGCCGGCTCCCACATAGATCAGGCGTCCGCCGCGTTTCAGGGCGGCGGCGGCTAAATCAATAGCGCGAGCAATCTGCGGTAAAACCTGGGCGACGGCAGCGGCGACGGTGGCGTCTGCGGCGTTGATGAGGCGCGCAATGTCGAGCGAAGATTTGCAATCCAGATCGCGTGCGGCGTCGTTGGGCTGCTCAGTGCGGAGCCGGTAGAGGGCGAACTTGGGCTTGCGGGTCGATTTCAAAAGTTGCACGCCTTTCGGATGTCAACGGAATGGTTATTCTAACTGCTCTAGGTCACGTTGCGTGGATGCCTCAATTGCTTCCATGACCGCATCGTGAAATCTGGAGCGAAGGTGTTTAATCGCATGATTGGAGCAATCGGGCCACGTGCGGTTGGTTAGTAAAGTGATCGAGAGTTGGCGGCCGGGATCGATCCATAGAGAGGTTCCGGTGTACCCCAAGTGGCCAAAGGATGCCGTGCCAAAATATTTTCCCGACTGCGAGGGTGCCGAGGGTGTATCCCACCCCAGCGCGCGGGATGTGCCTGCCGGCATCGATTGACGGTGGGTGAAGAGGACTATGGTTTCGCGACGCAAAAGCGTGCCTGGATTCAGCATGGCATTAGCGAATTGGGCAAGATCCACAGCGGTGGAAAAAAGCCCGGCGTGAGGTGCCGCCCCACCCAGGACGCTGGCATTTTCGTCGAACACTTCACCCTGGACAATGCGATGCCGGAAGCTTCGATCATCCACGGTCGGAGGAATCTGCGTGCGGAGCTTGCTTGGCGGATTGAACGCTGTATTTGTCATGCCCAGCGCGGCAAAAATTTCCCGCTGACAGAAAGCGTCGAGGGATTCGTCGGCGAGGCGTTCGAGAGCAACGCCGAGCAGAATGAATCCGATGTCGCTATATTCGGCGCGGGCTCCCGGATTCGCGACGAGGGGCATAGTGAAAACGGCCTGCAGCAACTCATCGCGAGTGCGGGCCTTCAGAAATAATTTTTCATGCGCGGGTAATCCGGAAGAGTGTGCGAGCAGTTGGCGCAGCGTAACCTCCAGGCGGCGCGGATCTTTTTCGGCGTCAGAAATGAATTCGGGCACGATGCCGCCTACCACTCCATCAAGATCGAGCAAGCCGCGCTCGTAGAGACGCATTGCCATGGCTGCGGTCGCGACCACTTTAGTGACGGAACCAAGATCGAAAAGTGTAGCGGGTGTGACGGCTGGCGAGTTCGATTCGTAAGTGCACTGGCCGAACGCTCTCTGTGCAATCAGTCGAGAGTGAAGTGTCACAGCCACCGAAGCCGCGGGGAAAACCCGCTCCGCAACGGCTTCCTGCAAGATGCCGAAGGCGGAACCGAAAACTTCGTCCTGATGCTCGAGAGCGTGGTGCAGCGGCGAGCCTGGTTGGGTGCGGTTCAGGGCGGAGGCGCTTTCTGGAGACGAGTCTTGCTCTGCCTCGGTTTATAGCAGACGAGCGCTCAACCGGTAAAGGCTCTCCGCGGCCGTAGGCGTGTACGGTGCTCCGGCGTGCACCCCCCTTACTTGAGTTTCTTGAGTGATACCGCCGTAGTTGTGTACAGTGAGAACATCCTTCCTCTCAAGGCAATCCCGCTAGGAGCAGTGGTACCGTTGGCTGCCTTTCCGCAAAAGACTTGCAGAAATCGGGCACGCGGATTCATCCGGTTCATCGCGGTCTTGACCGTCCTTCCAATAATCATCCAGACGGCGATGGCGAACGCGGGGTCGAAGCATCACACCGCCACAGTACATTTCACTGCAGTGGACGCAATCATTGAACAGGCGATCCACGACGCCAACATTCCCGGCGCCGTTCTCATCCTCGGACACAACGGCCATGTGATCTATCGCAAGGCCTACGGTTCACGCGCGCTGGAGCCGCGTCGCGAAGGGATGACGCTGGATACGATTTTTGATCTAGCCTCGCTGACCAAGGTGGTCGCAACCACGCCCGCAGTGATGCAGCTTGTCGAACAAGGCAAAGTCCGGCTGAACGATCCAGTCGCGAAGTACCTGTCAGAGTTTGCGCAGAACGGAAAAGAAGACATCACGGTCCGGCAATTGCTGACGCACTACTCTGGGCTGGAGCCGGATCTCGACTTGAAAACTGTTTGGGAAGGAAGCGAAACAGCCTACAAGATGGCCTTTGCCGATACGCCCCAGGATCCGCCGGGGTCGCGCTTTTCTTACAGCGATATCAATTTTATTGTGCTCGGCGCGCTGGTGGAACGAGTGTCAGGCGAGCCGCTCAATGAATATTGCGAGCGCCACATTTTTGCGCCACTCAAGATGACGCATACGCGTTTCCTTCCACCAACGCCGTGGCGGGCAAAGATCGCTCCCACACAGTATGACGAGAATGACCACATGCTGCGCGGGGTTGTGCATGATCCCACGGCGCGGCGGATGGGCGGCGTGGCCGGTCATGCCGGATTGTTTTCCACCGCGGACGATCTGGCAAAATTCGCACAGGCCCTGCTGAATGGTGGCGGAGGCATTCTCTCTGCGCTCTCGGTCGAGAAGATGACGCGGCCGGAACAGCCTCCATCGGCCCCGGTGCTGCGCGGATTTGGCTGGGATATCGATTCTCCATTCTCCTCGAATCGCGGCGATCTCCTGCCCGTTGGCTCCTACGGCCATACGGGATTTACCGGAACATCGATGTGGATCGATCCCACCACGCAGACCTACATCATTCTGCTGACGAACGCAGTGCATCCGCGCGGAGGAAATGCGATTGCCCTGCGGTCGAAAGTTGCAACCGCTGTGGCCGCGGCCCTGCCGCTGACTGCGAGCGAGAAAGAAGCGCTGCGCTGGCAGAGCATTACCGGCTACAACGAGGCGCAAAGCGCCGCCCGCCGCATGAGCGCACGCAATGGCACCGTAAAGAACGGGATCGACGTGCTCGAAGCCCATGGGTTCGACCTTCTGCAGATTGCCGGCCGCAAGAAAAAGATCGGCCTCGTGACCAACCAGACCGGCCTGGATGCGGAGGGACGGCGGACTATCGACGTGCTGGCTCAAGCGCCGGGAGTTTCCCTGGAGGCGATCTTCAGTCCGGAGCATGGCGTGACCGGAACCCTCGACACGACTGACGTGACTAACTCAAAAGATTCTGCCACAGGGATTCCAGTCTACAGCGTGTATGGAGCGAAAGAGTCTGCGCGCCGTCCGCCGCTGGAGGTATTAAAGCAACTCGACGCGGTGGTATTCGATATCCAGGATGCCGGAGTGCGATTCTATACCTACGAAACGACGCTCGGATATGTTCTGGAAGCCGCCGCCAGCGCAGGAGTTGAAGTGATTGTGCTGGATCGTCCTGATCCCATCACCGGATCGTTTGTACAGGGTCCAGTGGCGGATGCGGGACGCGAGAGCTTTACGAATTATTGGACACTGCCGCCGCGACATGGTATGACCGTCGGTGAACTGGCGAAGATGTTCAACGCGGAGCGCAACCTCAACGCGAAGCTCACGGTAGTGGCCATGGAAGGCTGGCAGCGCGGTGACTGGTTTGATTCCACCGGACTCGCGTGGGTGAATCCCTCGCCGAACTTGCGCAGCGTGACCGAAGCCGGCTTGTATCCCGGCGTTGGCCTGATTGAAGGCACGAATGTTTCGGTCGGCCGCGGTACGGATACTCCTTTTGAACTCTTGGGCGCTCCCTGGATGAAGAGCCGCGAACTGGCCGCCTACTTGAACGGTCGGGGGATTGCTGGAGTCAGATTTGTCCCGGTCACGTTCACGCCCAGCACGAGTAATTATGCGGGCCAGAAGTGTGAAGGCGTGAATCTGGTTCTCACCGATCGCAACGCGCTAGACGGCCCGGAGCTGGGAATCGAGTTGGCCGCAGCATTGAAGAAGCTCTATCCCGCTGACTTCAAGTTGGAGCGCATGACTGAATTGCTGGTGAATCAGGCGGCTTACGACGGGCTCGTGGCAGGGAAGGATCCGCAGCGAATCGCGCAGGATTGGCAGGAAGAGTTGGAGAAGTTCGAGTTGGTGAGGAAGAAGTATTTGCTCTATTAGGCAAGTCGAGCCTAAAGCCGTGGTATTCTCGGCTGAGTTAATCGGCTGCGCCGCCGATCGGATTTGGAGGTTTGAGATGCGATTGCTATGGATGCCGTTGCTGGTTACCGGAATTGCTGTTTGCCAAACGACTTCACCGTCGGCGACACCGACTCCTCAGCCGTCGAGCGCAGCATCCGCATCGCCGGCCCGCTCGATCTCAGCGCCTATTGCACCCTCCGATCCCAACACCATCACCATCCCCGCGGGAACTAGGATTCCGTTGTCCCTCAAACAAGCCATCTCCACCAAGAATGCCCGCGAGGGCGACGCGGTCTACGCCCAGACAGCATTCCCGTTCGTCGTAGATGACCGCGTGATTGTGCCGGCGGGCTCCTACGTTCAGGGGAAGATTGCGCATGTGGAGCGCGCCGGACACGGGAGCGGACGCGCGGAGATCCTGATTCACTTTACTTCCATGATTTTTCCCAGCGGATATACCGTGATGCTCCCGGGGTCGGTCGAGAACACGCCGGGGGCGGACAGCAACTCGGTGAAGGATTCCGAAGGAACGATTCAGCAGGACAAAGACACTTCCAAGAAAGTCGAAGACGCAGCCAAAGGCGGCGTTTACGGCACGCTGGGCGGCGCGACGGCTGGAGGGCTGGCCACCGGAGGGCTGAACGGAGCGCGGGTCGGAGCCGGCGCGGGAGCAGCGGCAGGTATTGCTTGGGCGTTGCTAAAGCGCGGCCCCGATGTAAAGCTGGACGTGGGAACCTCGATCGAGATGGAGATTCAGCGCCCGATCACCGTGGATGCGACCCGCGTCTCGGTCGCGAAGGCGACTCCGTAAGATCTCCTCACCCGAGCGGAGCCGCGCTTACTTCAGGTTGAAGAGCGCATTCACGTGCGCCGTCACTGTCACGTTCTGCGGTGTGAATTCCTCCGTGGGAGCGGGCGCGGCATTTGGCGTCATGGACATGGCCCGCGCCATATGTGGGACTGGCATGCGCGCATTCTCAAACGTATCGACCGACGCGTAGGAAAGCTCGCCCAAACTACGTCCGCTCGCACGCGCGACCGTCTCAGCGGAGTTCCGTGCCCGGCGGTACGCATCCTCTACGGCTTTATTCTTGGCCTCGTCAATATTCTCCAGCGTATAGTTCAAAGTTTGTCTTTCGCTGACGTTAGCGTCGGCCAGTTGCTGCGTGATGGGCCCAATCTTCGAAAAATCTTTCAGCTTGAGCGTCACGTCGGTGATCACGCGGTAGCCAATCAGCTTCTGCTTGGCGTTTTTCCAGTCATACATCGGCTGCACCGAAAAGAATCCCAAGGTCGCGGATTTGGGTTCGATCCCGTTGGCACGAAGCACCTCGCGAACCTGCTCGGCATCCTTCGACGCGTGCTGATAAGCGCCCTGCGACGTTTCTTCCTGCACCGAAATGTTGAACTGAATTACCGCGGTGTCGGGAGCCGATTCGAATTTTCCGTCGGCGCCCACGTAAACCGAATTTGGCAGCGCGCTTAGGGCGGGATGCTCCTGCGCGATCGCTGCGATTGAGAACATAAAAAGCGCCAGAAGACAGGCTGCGAATTTCATGCAATACCCCCAGGGTGGAATCGTCGGTATATTTGAGCTTTGCTTATGGTAAGCCTGAAGACGCGTCTGCAATAAGAACGCCGCGCAGGTCTGATATTGCAATGCGAATACTGTGGTTAAAATGAGGCACGCGCCAGGTAAGGGACTCGGGTTAAGACGCGCCCTTCGCGCTGGAAGAGTAGGTGAACGGATAGCTCTGCGCGTTAATTTCCCGGCGCAGATCTTCGAAGATGTCGTCGGGCATTTTTAGAAATATCTCGACTACTTCCGGATCAAACTGACGTCCCGCCCAAACCTGGATTTCTTTACGAGCCGCCGCCAGAGACCGAGCCG
This sequence comes from Acidobacteriaceae bacterium, assembly GCA_003164855.1. Classification (GTDB taxonomy): domain Bacteria; phylum Acidobacteriota; class Terriglobia; order Terriglobales; family Acidobacteriaceae; genus Sulfotelmatobacter. Next base: position 84,807 of record PLUI01000225.1, on the reverse strand, counting down.
GGCGATAAGGCCGGTCGGAAATGATGGCATCGAGAGTATCGGCGACGGAGAAAATGCGCGCTCCCAGAGGGATTTCAGTCCCCTTCAAGCCCCGCGGATAGCCGGATCCATCGAAATGTTCCTGGTGGGAATAAACAATCTCGCAAACCTCGGCGAGGAAGGGAATCCTCCTGAGCATCTGGTAGCCGTGATAACAATGCTCGCGCATGATCACCTTTTCGTCTTCGTCGAGCTTCCCCGGCTTGAGCAGAATGCGGTCCGGAATGGCCATCTTGCCAATATCGTGCAGGAACGCTCCGCGGGCGATCACGTCGATCTGCTCGCGCGGCAGGCCCATGGCGCGGGCAATCGCCATGGTAAATGCGGTGACCCGTTTGGAATGGCCTTCGGTCTCGCGGTCTTTGAGGTCGAGCGCATCGCCCAAAGCCTGCAGCGTGATGTCGTACGACCGTTCGAGGTCGGTCATCGCGGTTTGCAGTTGGTCGGTGCGAGCTTCGACTAACGACTCCAGATTTGTTTGATAAGTGCGGTTTTCTACCTTCAGACGGCGATTTTCCAGGGCCCGCCCTACCGCATTGAGTAACTGTTCTCGCTCGAACGGCTTCAGCAAATAGTCGTACGCGCCGTTGCGAATTGCGGCCAGCGCCACGGAAATGTCATGCACCGCCGTGACCATCACTACAGGCATTTCCGGAAACTTTTCTTTGGTGCGTTCCAGCAATCCGATGCCATCAAGGTCCGCCATCATCAGATCGGAAAGCATAAGCTCAAATTGTTCGCCGGAATTAAGCAGAGCCAGGGCTTCCATGCCGGACCCTGACTGTTTGCAGGCGTAACCGGCCGCTTCCAGGATGGCACAGACAATCTCGCGGATTGCCTCTTCGTCGTCGACTACGAGAATGCGGTCAGGCATCAGAGTATCTCAAGATACTATCGGCGATTCTACCTCACTCGTGAGATGCCGAAAGTAACCATTGAGGTCCTGAAACTTCATCGAGATACGGCCCAAGCGTGATATTTAGAAACCAGGCAGGGTTACGTCTGCCATGCGCGCCTGACAAGCGCCTGAACGATTGAACTGATCGACTAAAACTGATCTACTAAAAATGACCGCTTCCCTTTGGTCTTTCTGGAACACCGTCGCACAGCCCGTCATCGCGAGGCTGAAGCCGGGGGAGTGTGCCCTGTTGATCGTTCTGGCGGCTTCGTTGATAGTTCTATGCGCGTTCCGCGAACGCTACCTCGCAGTGTGGACGGCGGCGTGGGCCCTGCTGCTCAGTTCGCGTTTCGTGGGAACATTCGGCGCAGCAACGCAAATTCCTGCACGCTATCTCCCGGCGGTTGAGCAAGCGGCATTCGTGATCGCGATCGGTCTATGCGCTGGAGCCGTCTTGGTTTATATCCGCGAGCGGAATCTGCTGGCGCCACTAGCTGCCGTAACCGCCTGCACCGCGGGTTTCGCCGTGGCTCGCGTCCTCCTCTGGCCCGATTCGTTACCCCTGCGCGTAGCTCTGGAAGTCGCTTACCGAATCATTCTCCTGACCGCGGCAATTGCCTTATTGCGCGCCCGCCGCGGCCGCCGGGAACCACTCTCGTGGATGCTCGCGGCGCTTCTTCTGGTGCCGCATCTGAACTGGCTGCCCTTCACCAGCCAGGTTCCCGGAGGAGTCTTCGCCGCCGCAGAGTGTCTGCTCGGAATCAGCATGCTGCTGTTCGTATTTCGGGAGGCGCGCGCACGGGCACAACGGTTGATTGTTCTGCGTTCGTTGACCGACAGCATCGTCGTCGCCCAACAGCAAGGCGGCATGATGGACAAGGCCCTCGAGGCTTTGCAGCAGCTCACCAGAAGTAAGGCAGCATGGTTTCGCTTGATCGAGGGCGGACATTTGGTAGCCACCCACGCCGTTGGAGTTTCGCAGGACTTCCTCCGCGAAGTGGGCATCGCGGAGCTGTCCCAAAGTGTGTCGCAGATGCTGGAACGAGGCCAGCCGGTGACCATTCGAAGGGACGAAGCCAGCCCGGAAGATCAACATCTGCTGAAGTCGGAAAAGATTCGCCACTTATTGATGGTGCCAGTCCTGGGAAAAAAGTCGCCCATAGGATTACTTATTCTGGGCACCGCGACGCAGAGAAAACTGACTGCCGAGGAAACCGAGTTCCTTGAAACCTGTGGACGCCAGCTCGGAATCGCGATCGAGAACTTCCGTTTGCTCGAGCAGGTTCTACGCTCGCAGCGCCAGTGGAGAAATACATTTGATTCGGTGCATGACATCATCCTGGCGCACGATGCCGAATTCCGCATCATCAAAGCCAACCAGATTCTCCTCGAACAGTTGGAACAATCGTCCGCCGATGTGATTGGCAGCACCTGCGAATCGGTCTTGCCGCATACCTTGGGTGAGTGGACGGGATGCCCCTACTGCGCCCGCGGCGATGAAGAAATCACCGAAGCCGCGGACCCTTGTTTTGGCGGATTCTCGCTGGTCTCCACTTCGTCCTACACCGAGCAAGGCAGCAAACAAAAAGGCACTATCCACATCGTGCGCGACATCACCGAACGGCGTTCGGCGGAGGAAAAATACCGCCTGCTGTTCGACCAGGTGCAAGAAGGGGTTTACATCGCCACGCCCGCGGGCCGTTTGCTCGACTGTAATGATGCCTTTGTGCGCATGCTGGGCTACGACCGGCGCGAAGAATTGCTCAGCCTGAACCTGGACGAAGATATCCGCGTCGATGCCGGCCAGCGCGAGGCTTTTCACAAACAGATTGAACAGCAGAATTACGTTCGCAATTTTGAAGTCACCATGCGCCGCAAAAACGGGACCCTGCTGCTCTCGGCCGAGAGCAGTTTCGCCACTCGCGACGCGGCCGGAAAAGTCGAACGCTATCAGGGCTTTGTTCTGGATGTGACCGAGAAGCGCCGCGCCGAAGACGAGATGCGCCGCCGCAATCGCGAACTGAACGCTCTGAACGCCATGGCAGTGGTGGCGACGCAATCCTTTGATCTCGATGAAATCCTCAACCTGACCCTGCGGCAGGTAGTCTCGCTGTTTGGCGCCGAGAGCGGGGCCGTATACCTTTCGGATTCCGACGCCCCCACCTACCGCCGTCGAGCCGCCTGGGGACCTCGCAGCCGCGATAAATCCCGGCCTGCAGAAATCAGCTTCGCGGATGGCTTTGGCGATCTCGTAATGCGTTCGCGTGCGGAGGTCATCACTGCGGAATACCTGCCGCATCTCACCGGTGCGGTGGCCGAGTTCATCCGCTCCAATAGCGACGGTGCCTGGAACTGGGTGCTGTTCTGGGGCAAGGACAGCCCTATCGGCATGATGGGATTGCGCAGCCATGTCGAATACGAATATTCGACCGGCGAAGAGAACCTGCTCGTGGCTATCAGCCGCCAGCTGGCAACGACGATCGAAAAAGTTCGTCTCTACGAAGAGACCTGCAAAGCCTACGAAGATCTCCGCCGCACCCAGGAACAGCTTCTGCAGAGCGAGAAAATGTCGGCCGTAGGCCAGCTCATTGCCGGCGTAGCCCACGAGTTGAACAACCCCCTGACTGCGATTCTAGGTTACGCGCAGCTGCTCGAAAGCGAAGGTTTGAACGAACGCGCGCAAGACTACGTCGCCAAGATGTTCAAACAAGCGCAGCGGACTCACCGCGTAGTCCAGAATCTGCTTTCCTTCGCGCGGCAGAGAAAGCCGGAACGCTCCGAGGTCGATGTCCGCAAGGTGCTGGACGAAACGCTCGCCCTCCGCGACTACGATCTCAAGGTCAACCACATCGCCGTGGAGAGGAATCTGGGAGACGATCCCGCGATGGTAGTGGCCGACCCGCACCAGATCGAGCAAGTCTTTCTGAACATCATCAATAACGCCGTAGATGCCGTTCTGGAAACCGGCCGATCCGGCAAGCTGAAGATTCGTGTTTCCCGCGAAAGCGGCTTCGTGGCCGTGCAGTTTTCCGACGACGGCCCCGGAATCAAGGATCCCAAAAGAATTTTCGATCCCTTCTACACTACCAAGAACGTTGGCAAGGGAACTGGTCTGGGTCTTAGCATTTGCTACGGAATCGTGAAGGAACACGGCGGCGACATCACGGCTCACAATGCTAGCGAAGGCGGCGCGGTCATTGAAGTCCGTCTGCCCATGGCCGTTACAGCCGGAACAACTCTGGAAGCGGCGCCGGTCGCTCCGCCCAAGCGCGAAGGCGCGATCCAGGGCCGGGTTCTGCTGGTGGAAGAAGAAGAGGCGGTGCTGGAGTTCGAGCGCGACGTGCTCACCGGCGCCGGGGCCAACGTGGTGACGGCTGCCAAGAGTGAGGACGTGAAAACACGTTTGCTTTCCGAGCCCTTCGATGCCGTGATTATGAGCGGCAGAATGCCTGCCGACTGGAATACAAAAGAGGCCTACGCCTGGCTTACCCAGAATTGCCCGGGCATGGAAAATCACTTACTGTTCACCTTCTCACACGGCGTAGAGCAGGGCGAAGACCGAGCCTTCCTGCTGCAAAACAATATCCCTTACCTGGTGAAACCCTTCGAAGTGGCCGATCTCATCTCCCAGGCGCGACGGTTATTGCAGAAAGCGCACGCAGCCGCAGCTTCCGCGAGCTAGCATTCTTCACTGGCTGAATTAACTTCAGGCTGAGTTAAACCCAATGTCATCCCGAGCGAAGGGAGGGACCATGGTTCCTGCCCGCAGACACTATGCTTAGCTTTCGATCACAATTGCGCGCGCAAGTTCTTCCATAGCCGCCGCAGAGCCTTCTCATTGCGGCGGTACCAGCGCCATTGACCTTGCTTCACCGCATCCACTAAACCAGCTTTCGTCAGAATAGCCATGTGGTGCGAAATGGTGGGCTGCGAGAGACTCACCCTTTCTTCAATATCGCCCGCGCAAAGTCCGGAATTCTTGCCAGCGGAACTCGTCCCGCGCTGTTTGAGGGCACCCAGAATACGCCGTCGCGTGGGGTCTGCAATGGCGTGGAGCATGCTATCGAGGGAAGTCGCAGGAGTCGTCATACCTTGACCAGAAATATCTGCTAAATCGACGCTTGTCAATATGCCGGATAGCCGACCGACAATCCTTAGAGCCGCTGCCGCGGAGCGCGGAGCCACTCGATCCGGCTGAACTCAAGGTAGCGCACATCGCTTTCGGGAAGAGAACAATTGGTTTGGTCCAGTTGACCAGCCAGCGTTCCCCCGCGAATCCAGTAGCCAGTTTCATCCTGTTTAAGAATCGTGGCGTCGAGTGGGTCCATGCCGTGTAGTTTGAAAACCACGCGGCGGTTCAACAGGCGGTCAGGCTTCATAGGGGAACTGTCACTTCTTCAGGATCGGGTTGTATCCATCATTGATCAGCCGGGAGCGCATCGCTTCGGCTTCCTTGATGTCGCCGAAAGGGCCGGTCTGCACGCGAAACAGCTTGTCCGTGTTGGAAGTGCTCGCCACAAATGCGGGATACTGCTTTTTCTTGAGGGCGTCGACTAAGGCCTCGGCATCGTCCTGCTTGCTCACCGCTGCCACTTGCACAAAATAACCGCCGGCCGGAATAGGCGCCATCGGATCGGGCGGACCGGCTGTCTGATCACCCTGCGTTGGCGTGCCCGCCGCCGCTGTGCCCGATGCTGTGCCGGCTGGTGTGCCGGATGAAGATCCCTCCGGTGAAGACGCAGTCGATTGCGTTGCCGGTTGATGACCACCCGCGGCATCCCCGGTGGTCGCAACCGCAGCCGCGGGCGTCAGTTGCGGATTGGCGTTCTGCTGCTCCACAGCTTTATAAAACGTCATCGGCGTGGATGCGGCAGCGCCGGAACTTCCCGGTTTCGCGCCGCTCGAGGCCGGCAATGGAGCCAGCGTGCTTGCCGCAGACAGGCCAAACTCGGACTTGCGCCCCAGCGTGTAGCCGAGTGCGAAGAAAACCGCGCAGATCACTACTAGACCAAAAAAGAGTCCCAGCAGTTTGGCCGTGCCTAAAGTGATTTCAGTGTCCTGTGACGAAGCCATACCCATTCCTCAATAGTTGGCGCGAAGTTGAACTACGCTGACTTGGCAGCCGTCGTCTCGTCGCCGCTTTTACCCAACATCTTCTGCAAGCCCGAAAAGAAATCCACGGGCACGGGGAAGATAACGGTGGTATTTTTCTCGACCCCGATTTCCGTCAAAGTCTGCAGGTAGCGCAGTTGCACGCTCACCGGTTCTGTGGCCAGCAGATGGGCCGCGTCCACCAGTCTCTGCGCGGCCGAGAACTCGCCCTCCGCATGAATAATCTTCGACCGCTTTTCGCGCTCGGCCTCGGCCTGCTTGGCCATTGCCCGCAGCATCGATTCCGGCATGTCAACCTGCTTCACCTCAACGTTCGTTACTTTTACGCCCCAGGGCGAAGTATGCTGGTCGAGAATGCTTTGCAGCCGCAGGTTGATCTTTTCGCGGTGAGCGAGCAGTTCATCGAGTTCCTGTTCGCCTAGCACAGAGCGCAATGTCGTCTGCGCAAACTGCGAAGTCTGGTAGACGTAATTGGAAACTTCCACCACTGCCTTGTTGGGATCAATCACACGCAAGAAAATGACTGCATTCACCTTGAGCGTAACATTGTCGCGCGTGATGATGTCTTGCGGCGGAACTTCGAGCGCTTCCTGGCGCAGCGAAACCCGCACCATACGGTCGATCGGGCTGAAAACCAAAGCAACTCCAGGACCCTTGGCTGAAGTTAGCAGGCGGCCGAGCCGGAAGATAACGCCACGCTCGTACTCCGCCAGAATCTTGATTGAACTAATTAAGTAGAGGACGATGATGACTATAACGACAGCGGTGAAGCCAAACGAAATCTCCATGATTACGCCTCCACTACCTCGACACTCCAAGAACACAAGTCCCGCTGAGGCGGATTGTAACGCAATGAACGCGTGGGGGCGCGGAAATCGGACCGGGGCGGTTGCTTGCGTTGGTGCGTGGACCGACTAAGGCACGGCGGTTACGGCCTGTGCCACAGCCAGGGGCTCAACTTGAAGCAGCAGTCCGTCGACCCGGCGCACGACCACAGACTGGCCTACATTCACATCGGACGACGCAACGGCATCCCAGATTTCGCCGTGGACAAAAACCTTGCCGCGGGGAGAAAGCGCAGTTTGCGCAACGCCCGTCTCACCAATTAGTCCCTGCGATCCGGAAACCATTTTATTTCGCCGAGCTTTTAGCGCAATGCCCATTAGAAATGCCGTGATCAACCCCAGCGGAACACTGACGCCCAGTGCAGTAAGCAGATGAACCCGCATCTCCGGGATCGGCGAATCGACCAGCAGCAGCCCTCCCAGGGTAAGCAGCGTGATGCCGCCAACCGTGAGCACTCCGTGGCTGGCGAACTTGGCTTCAGCCGCGAAGAGCGCGAATGCCCCCAGAATCAGCACCAGCGCGGCAAACCGCGTCGGCAACAGATTCAGAGCAAAAGCCGCGATTAAAATGAAGACGATGCCTACGGTCCCGGGAATCACCGCGCCCGGATGATTGAACTCCGCATACAGCGCGAGCGCGCCAATGGCCAGCAGAATGAACGAAATATTCGGGTCCATCAGATAACCGAGGATGCGTTCCTTTAGCGTCATGCCAAACGGCGTGATCGGCTGGCCGGAAAGTTTCAGCGTCACTTCCTGTCCGTTGAAGCGTTTGAAACTCTTGCCCTCCATCTGCCGGAAAAGATCGCCTTGGCTCGAAGCCACGTAATCGATCAGATGCTGCGAAAGCGCCTCCTGCTCGGTGAATGACTTCGACTCGCGCACCGTGCTTTCGGCTACCTGCACGTTGCGCCCGCGCCGCGCCGCGACCGAACGCATCAGCGCGGCCGCGTCGTTTTCCATTTTCTGTTTCATTACGTCGTCCAGGTTGCCCCCGCCCATGACCACGGGATGTGCCGCTCCGGTATTCGTTCCCGGAGCCATCGCCGCGATGTCCGCCGACTCCAGAATAAAAAATCCGGCAGACGCAGCCCGGCTGCCGCTGGGAGTGACGTAAAGAATGACGGGTACGGACGAGTTCGTAATCTTCTCGATGATCTTGCGCGTAGATTCGACCAGCCCCCCCGGCGTATTGATCTCGATCAATACAGCTTGGTCGTTGCGCCGCGCGGCTTCGTCGATGGCGCGGGAAATATATTCCTCGGTGATAGGCTGAATGGTGTCGTCGACAACAATCTTCAGAATTTCGCCGGAAGCGGCCGAACACAAAAGTAGACAGATCACGAGACCGGGAAGAATCCGCGAAATTGAAGCGCCATTCATAGTCGCCTCACACTACCCAAGAATATTCTTACTCTTATTTGTAAGTTTTGGTGGACATTTCTTGTCCATCCTTGCTGTTCACGGACTGCCCGGAATCCCATTGTCTCCACCCCGGAAGCTTTGTACTGCCCGTGATCAGCCGCGCCCCGCGCTCGTACGTGAAATAAGACCATGCCCACTGAATAAGAACCAACACTCGGTTTTGGAAACCGATTAGAAAAAAGATATGGACGAACAGCCACGCGAGCCACGCCAGGAAACCCGAGATGTGAATCTTGCCAAACTGCGCCACAGCCGCGGCGCGCCCAATCGTAGCCAGACTGCCTTTATCCCAGTAATGAAAAGGCTCCCGCGGCCAGCGTTTACCAGGGGAAGTTTCCCCGTGCTCGATCTCACGGCGAATGAGTTTAGCGACATAGCGCCCTTCCAGAATCGCCACCGGCGCCACCCCGGGCAACATCTTCCCAGACTTATCCTTAAGCGCGGCAAGATCCCCAATGACAAAAACTTCCGGATGATCGGGAATGCTGAGATCAGGTTGCACCAGCACCCGTCCGGCACGATCCACCGGCGCTCCCAGCTTTTTACCCAAAGCGGAAGCCGCCACTCCCGCCGCCCACAAAATAACAGCTGCGTTCATCCGCCTTTCGCCCATGAAAATAACGCCCGGCTCGATCTTCGTGACCATGGTCGAAGTTAGAACTTCCACGCCCAGCCGCTGTAGTTGTTCCAACGCGCTGCGCGAAAGATCTTCAGGATAAGCCGGAAGCACATGCGGGCCGCCTTCGACAAGATGGATGCGCGTTTGCCGCGGATCGATCGAGCGAAAATCCTGGGCGAGAGCGTGCCGGCAAATCTCAGCCAGAGTTCCGGCGAGTTCCACTCCAGTCGGCCCGGCTCCGACCACCACGAAATTCAGCGGCGCGGGCGGTTCGCCCCCGGAGGCCTCGCGCTCAGCCAGTTCGAAAGCCAGCAAAACGCGGCGCCGGATTTCAATCGCGTCTTCCACTGTCTTAAGTCCAGGCGCGAAAGGTATCCATTCATCATGGCCAAAATAAGCATGACTAGCCCCGGCGGCAACGATCAGGGAATCGTAGGCAACTTCCTGATCGTCCGTTTGCACAACCCGTCGCTCCAGGTCGAACCCCGCGACCTCGGCCATCAGCACTTCAATATTTTTCTGCCGCCGCAGAATGGATCGGATGGGCTCTGCAATTTCCCCCGGCGACAGACCCGCCGTCGCCACCTGATACAGCAGAGGCTGGAAGGTGTGAAAATTTTGCCGATCAATCACGGTGATTCTCGCGTCCGCACCCGCCAGCGACTGCGCCGCGTTCAGGCCGCCGAAGCCCGATCCTACGATCACCACCCGATGTGTAGCCTTGCTGTTCATTCCGCCACTCTATAAGATTCAGCGCGATGACAATCGGCTCCACAAGTTCTGCCAAGCGGAACCCTCATCCCGCGTGGACGCAATGGCTCCTGCCTTCAATCGGAGATCTGATTTTCATCGCCCTGCTCGGGCTCCTCGCCTACAGCGCCCTCTCGGTACGCTTGCTTGGAGATGCCGGAATCGGCTGGCACATTCGGACTGGGCAATTGATTCTCGCGACCCACACCATTCCGCGCGTCGATCCTTTCTCTTCGACCATGGCCGGCCAGCCCTGGTTTGCCTGGGAGTGGCTCTATGACGCGCTCGTCGGCTGGCTGGATCGGGCCGCTGGGCTGAACGGCGTAGTCTTCTTCACTGCCTCCATCATCGCCCTGACTTTCTCGTGGGCATTTCGTTTACTTATGCGCCGTGGCACAAACTTTCTCGTGGCTCTCATCCTGGTGCTACTGGCCACGTCAGCGTCCATGATTCATTTTCTCGCGCGCCCGCACGTTGTGAGCTGGCTGCTCACTGTGGCGTGCTTTTGGATACTGGAATCATCCGACAAGCAACAACCTAACGGAGGTAAACGCGCGCCAAGTTGGTCATTGTGGCTGCTTCCGCCGCTGCTCGTCGTCTGGGTAAATGTTCACGGAGGTTTTCTTGTTGCCTTTGCTCTCCTGGGAATTTACTGGCTTAGCGCAGTTTGGCGATGGTTCCGGCTCACAGAAGATCGCTTTGAACCCGTTCTCCAAAAGATAAGGGCAGGGAAGCGGGCTCGAGACCTGGCCCTCGTCGGCATAGTCAGTGCGCTGACAACGCTAATAAATCCCTACGGCTGGAGATTGCACCTTCATATTTACCGTTATCTCTCGAATCGATTCCTCATGGATCACATCGATGAGTTTCAATCTCCCAATTTTCACGGTGTAGCGCAGAAGTGTTTCGCCGTCTTGTTGATGCTCACGCTAATTGTGGTAGCTGCCAAAAGCCGCCAGGCAAGCCCGGTTCAACCGATAGGAGTCCAATCAAGCGAAGCCCTGATAGTTTTATTCGCGGTGTATTCAGGCTTGTACGCGTCGCGCAACATCCCAGTCTCAGCGCTGCTTTTGATTCTGGTGATCGGTCCGCAGTTGTCGAATGCACTCGAAACATTCGCAGCCACACTCTCCAAGCGGCGTATCGACTCCAGTTCCCCTGGTGCAGCATCCCCTCATTTCCTCCAACGCATGCAAGTCATCGAATCCAGCCTCTACGGACACATCTGGCCGATCGTGGCAATCTTGCTCACTTGCTGGATCGCTTTCCACGCCGGCAAACTGGGGACGAAACCGCTTACGAACGCGCACTTCGATACGAAGCGTTTCCCGGTCGGCGCTGTGAGCTACCTGGAACAACGCAATGTACAAGGCCCAATTTTCACCCCGGATTTCTGGGGCGGCTATTTAATCTACCGCCTCTATCCGCGAACAAAAGTTGTAATCGATGACCGTCACGATTTCTACGGAGAGCAATTTCTTAAGTCCTACTTGAGGACCATGCACGTAGAGCCAGCCTGGAAAGATTTTCTCGATCAGCACGATGTCCGCTACATCGTCGTTCCCAAGGACTCAGCGTTAGCCAACATTCTGCTCGAAACCCCGGCCTGGCAGTCAATCTACAGCGATAACGTCGCGTCTGCGTTCGCCCAAACTCCAACGCCGGTGCAAGAATCCGGCAAATCTGTTCCTCGCCCCTAAGTTGCAAATTACTTCACATTGACAGCCCCGTAATTCCGCGATAATGTTCACCCGGCGGCACACTACTACCGTTTGCGTTTCCCCCGCGAATGCCCTGCCATTCTAAGGTGAGAATTTATACAAACATTTCTCCGCATTTGAGGACAATCCTGATGACCCGAATTCTGTCTGCTTTACGCAGTTGCACTTCTCTGCTCGCCTGTCTCGCTTGTATGGCCTTCTGTACCGTTCCTGCTGTCCATGCGCAGGACGCTCCCTCCGTCACCCTCGCGCAGATCAGTTCCGACCCTTTCACCGTTCCTCCCGGTCAGCACGCCACCGAAGTTGAGCCCCATGTGTTGGCCAATGGCACCACAGAAGTTTCTGCGTTTCAGACGGGACGCATCGCCCCCGGCGGCGCAACCGCCATTGGCTGGGCAACCTCCACTGACGGCGGCAGCACCTGGTCCCACGGATTTCTCCCCGGCCTCACCACCGGAAACGGCGGCGGTCCCTACAACGCCGCCAGCGATCCCGCCGTGGCCTACGACGCCAAGCACGGCGTGTGGATGATCGCTTCCTTGCCCATCTCGAACACCTCGACCACCGTAGCCGTGGTTGTGAGCCGCTCCACCGACGGCGGTTTCACCTGGGACAATCCCGTCAACGTCGGCCCTAAAGTCGACAGTTCCGATAAGAATTGGATCGTTTGCGACAGNNCCCCGCCAGTCCTTTTTATGGCAACTGTTACGTGGAGTGGGACAATCCAGATACCGGCGACGGCATCCGGATGAGTACCTCGTCCGACGGCGGTCTTACCTGGGGACCCGCCACCGGCACTGCAAATCATGATTTCGGCATCGGCGGACAACCGCTCGTACAGCCCAACGGAACCGTCGTAGTCCCCATCGAAACCAACGGAATTTCTTCCTTCACCTCCACCAACGGAGGCTCTACGTGGTCAGCTACCGTCACCGTTTCCAACATTCAAAGCCACACCGATGACGGCGGCATTCGCAGCGGTCCACTGCCCTCGGCTGCCGTGGACGGCGCAGGCACGGTCTACGTCGTGTGGGAGGATTGCCGCTTTCGCGCCAAATGCTCCACCAACGACCTGGTCTACAGCACGTCAACCGATGGTATTCACTGGTCCGCCGTCGCCCGCATTCCCATCGACCCCACCACCAGCACCGTCGATCATTTCATTCCCGGTATTGGCATTGACCCTACCACTTCTGGCGCCACTGCCCATATCGCGGTTCATTATTACTTCTATCCAAAAAGCAATTGCACCCAGTCGACCTGCCAGCTTTATGTCGGATACATTTCTTCGCACAACGCCGGATCGACATGGAACCATCCCGTCAAGCTCGCCGGACCTATGAACCTCACCTGGCTCCCCAACTCGCAGAACGGCCTGATGGTCGGCGATTACATCGCTACCGCCTTCAGCAACGGCGTGCCTCACGGAGTCTTTGCCGTGGCCGCCGCGAAATCCGGCACCACATTCAGCGAAGCCATGTATACGGCAGACGGACTCACGGTCGCCGAGGCCGGTCCGCAGCTTTCTTCGGCAGGCGATAAACCGCTGCACAATCTCTCCGACCCAATTGAAAAGGAACGTCCGGAGAAGGGCATTCCCCCTTCGAAGCGCGCTGCCAAACGGAGCTCGAAATAGAGAGGTGATTTTATGTCCAAACAATCCCGGAGCCTCGCGGAAAGCAAAGCTAGATCCAAAGTCCGCCTAGGCCGCCATTTGGAGAAACATCTCGCAGCCTACGCGGCTGCGGCGACTGGAGCGATGCTGTTCTCGGCCGCTCCGTCCGCCAGCGCCGAGATTGTCTACACACCCTCCAACACACCTCTCGCCCTCAACCACCAAAACAAAGGCCCGGTGTTCACCACACTCGACCTCAACAACGACGGCGTTCCGGACTTCACTTTCGCCATGTCGTCCACGGCGCACTTCTCCTCGATTGGTTACACGACCCGCTTTAAGTTTTACCTGAAAGTTACTCCGGATCAGGCCGGGAACCAGGCGGTTCAGGGCTCACAAGCACCCACCGCCTCCGCCGTGCCGGCCGGGGTAACAATCGGCCCGAAAGAGAAGTTTGCCCCCGGCGGTCTCTACCTGGTGCACCAAGCCTACAGCCGCAGCGGGGGCACTGCCCAAAACTCCGGCACTTGGCAGAAGGTTGAATTCGCCTACGTCGGCCTGAAGTTCTTGATCGACGGGCAAGTTCACTACGGCTGGGCCCGCGTCAAGTTCCCCTACCCCTACGGCTATAACTATCCCAGCATTTACGGCTACGCTTACGAGAGCACACCCAACCAAGCCATCGTTGCCGGACAGACCAGTGGAACCGCCGCCAGCAACGCGACTGCCGATGTGCCTGCCAGCCTGGGGATGCTGGCCGCTGGCGCGTCGGCCGTTAACCTGTGGCGCGGATCGAGCCTTAAATAGGTCGCAAGCGAAAAACAATGAGCTAGATCGCGAGCCCGAAGGAACGGCACCAAGGAGATCAGAGCATGAGAAACAAGTCATTCGCGCGGCAGAAGTCGACAGTGGCGCAGGCTTTGCTGCTTGTACTGGCCATTTTTCTCAGCTCTGTCAGCGCTCATGCGGGGGAAAAAGTGATTTTCCAGTTCAATCAGAATCAGGGTTTCAACCCAAGCACTCCCCTGATTTCCGATAGCGCCGGCAATTTTTATGGAACGGTCGGCGGTGGACAAGGAAATTGCTCCAATGTGTATGAGCTTTCGCCGGGTTCCAACGGCGCCTATACGGAGACAGTTCTCTACACTTTCCAGAACTGCAACCGCACCGGCCTCTACCCCGTCGGCGCGCTATCCATCGATAAAAGTGGAAACCTTTACGGTGCCGAATATGGCTTCTCTACAGCCGATGGAAGCGGTCTGGTTTACGAGTTGACCAAACAAGCCAACGGAACGTTCACCTACAGCGTGCTTCACAACTTCGGTGCTGATGAGGGAGGTCCCTTTGGCGACTTCGCCTGGGACAGCGCTGGCAACATGTACGGCGCCACCTCTCACGACTCGACCACTTTTCAAGGTGAAATATTTGAACTGAGCCCGCAATCGAATGGGACCTGGAAAGATACTGTGCTATATCAGTTTCCTTCCCCAAGTGGAATCGATGGTCCGTCCGGGAGTGTCATATTCGACAATCAGGGCAACCTCTACGGCGCAACAACGTTTTATGGCAATGGCACAAACAGCAGGGGTACCGTGTACGAGCTGTCGCCCCAAAGCGGCACCCGGTGGAAGTTGACGCTGCTCTACAATTTGACGCCCGCCAGCACTTCGCAATTTCCCAACTCTCGGCTCACTTTCGATTCAAACGGTAATCTCTACGGTACCTCAGCAGGCGCCCGCAACAGCTTGTATGGAACGGTGTTTGAAGTAAGCCCAGGATCGGGCGGCGTGTGGACCGAGAAGACGCTGCACAGCTTTAGCTCTGGCAATGACGGAGGCGACACCACCGGAAATTTGGTTTTTGACACCAGTGGAAATCTCTATGGCGTAACCTATAACGGCGGGAGTGGTTGCAACGGGAATCTCTGCGGAGTGATCTACAAGCTAACTCCACAAAGCGGCGGCGGCTATCAGGAATCTATCCTGCATCCGTTTGAAAGCGCCAGCGACGGCTCAGTCCCGTACTCTGGACTATTCCTCGACAGCTCCGGCAATCTCTACGGCACCACATATCACGGTGGCAGCCGCTACGGTTACGGCACAGTGTACGAAATCAACCCGTAACTTACGTTGACCTGCAAAGAGGCTTTTGGGTGGCGCAGCGCTTCAGCGCTCCGATAAAGCCCCTTTTTTCGGAGCAGGGCTTTAGCCCCGAAGTTAATTAGCACACCGACCCTGCTAAACTTCCTCCGTGCCCCGCCCGACTGATCTGCAATGCACCCGCTGCGGCGAACATTATCCCGCTGACCGCCCCCAAACCGTTTGCCCCAAAGATGCCGGAATCCTCTACGCCCGCTACGATCTCGCTGAGATCAAAAAAACTTTCTCTCCCGCATCGCTGCTTCCGCTCGCCCCCACCATGTGGCGATACGATGCCGTTCTTCCCGAAGCCGCTCCCGTCTCGCTCGGCGAAGGTTTCACTCCCATGTTGCAGAGCCGTGAATATCCCAACGTCTTCATCAAGGACGAAGGCCTCAACCCCACCGGCTCATTCAAAGCCCGCGGACTCTCCGCCGCCGTCACCATGGCGCGCCATTTCGGCCTGAAGAAGCTCGCCATCCCCTCCGCCGGAAACGCCGCCGGAGCTCTCGCCGCCTACGCCGCCGCTGCCAATCTCGAAGCCCACATCTTCATGCCCAAAGACGTTCCCATGGCCAACCGCATCGAGTGCGACTACTACGGCGCACACGTCACGCTGGTCGATGGCCTCATCTCCGACTGCGCCCGCAAAGTCGCCGAGCTGAAAGAAAAACCCGCATGGTCGCAACAAAGCTGGTTCGACGTCTCCACCACCAAAGAGCCCTACCGCGTCGAAGGCAAAAAAACCATGGGCTACGAAGTCGCCGAACAACTCGGCTGGAAAATTCCGCAAGGCATCATCTATCCCACCGGCGGTGGCGTCGGCCTGCTCGGCATGTGGAAGGCCTTCGACGAACTCGAACAACTCGGCTTCATCGGCCCCGAACGCCCCAACATGATCAGCGTCCAAGCCTCCGGCTGCGCACCCATCGTCAAAGCCTGGGACGAAGGCCGCGCGACTTCTGAAATGTGGCCGCACGCCTCCACGCTGGCTTCCGGCCTCCGCGTTCCAAAACCCTACGGCGATTATCTGATCCTCGACATCCTGAAACAAAGCGGAGGCCTCGCTCTCGCCGCCACCGACGCAGAAATTCTCACCGCCACCCGTCACTGGGCCAAAGTCGAAGGCATCTTCGCCGCGNNGCCACGCGCCACTGGGCCAAAACCGAAGGCATCTTCGCCGCCCCGGAAGGCGCAGCCAGCCTGGTCGCCTACCAGAAACTTCTGGCCAGCAACTTCTTCGGTGAGGAAGACACTGTAGTCCTCTTCAACACCGGCTCCGGCTTGAAATATCTCGATGTACTGGATATGAAAGATACGGAGCGGACGCCCACGCTCGCTTCCAGAACGATTGCGGGGATCATCGGCCCGTATTAGCCGCCGAAAAACTTCGCACGGGCCGTTCTTGGGAAGGGCACGACTACGGTCATGCCGTTGAGTACATCAAAATCACCCGCGCTTCAGCGCCTGAGGTNNTGGACCCGCCTGCGACCGATAGAATGAAGCTAAAGAACAAATCTTCGCGCGGAGAAAAAGCAATGGCCCCTGACGAAGCCCGCAACCTTGCCGAGCATTGGATTGCCGCCTGGAACGCTCACGATCTCGATTCGATCATGACGCATTATGATGACAACGTCGAGCTGACTTCGCCCGCCGCCGCCNNTGCGAGCCTACTTTCAACGAGGCCTGGAAGCCTACCCGGAACTCAACTTTATCCTCGACGACGTGCTTTGCGGTCTAAACAGTGTCGTGCTCTACTACGCCAACCAAAAA
Organism: Acidobacteriaceae bacterium; assembly: GCA_003164855.1. Classification (GTDB taxonomy): domain Bacteria; phylum Acidobacteriota; class Terriglobia; order Terriglobales; family Acidobacteriaceae; genus Sulfotelmatobacter. Next base: position 67,872 of record PLUI01000225.1, on the reverse strand, counting down.
GGCACACGCACCGCGGAGTTCATGGAGCTCTCGGTAGCCGGCAAGGTGGCAAGAGTCGTGGCGAACTACAGTATGTAGAAAGGAGCCAGCCTCGCCGTCGGTATCTCGGGTCATGGCCAATTCCCAAGCAACTGCTGAATCGTCGCCACGTGACCCAAGACCAAGTCAAAGAGCGCATGTCCTCGACAGTTGACTTTTCAGTTACAATTTACTGCGTCTAGTCCGTTTTAATGGGTGAGTATATGCATTTGTGCGGCTGTCGCATCTTTCTGACTCTGGCAGTCGCAGCAACATTTTATCTTCCTTGTCCTGCACAAGAAGTGGCGTCAGTGGACCTGAGCAAGGTTGGGGCACGTCTTGACCTTCGGCGCCCACCAGCGACGTCACCGATAACTCGTGGATACCAGGGCGTTGAAGATACGCGGACTTGTTCCGATAGCACGCGCGATGTTGGCGCATTGCGCACATCGCTTGTGTCGCTAGACAGCTCGCACTATAAGGTGGGCGACAAGCCACGATTCGAAGTCACCGTTGAGAACGCAGGGTCTAAGCCGCTTAGAATTCCATTTTCTCCACACTTAGCCGATCTCCAACCCGACGATCCAGGACAACAATTTGCCTACTATGAGCTCCAGATAGCCCTGTGGATTGAGGCAAACGGGCGATGGAAAACCAATACCGCGGGCAGCGCTATTCTGTATGGCGCGAACGAACATGCGAATACGATGTTGACACTCAACCCAGGGGAATTGATGCGAGTCGTCGCAGACGGACATTTTGATCTCGACGAGGATCTGATTAAGCTAACCCTTTCGGGTTATCCTGCCGATCGAGCCTACGCGCAAGCTTCTCTCTTTAGCGAGCAAACCTTGATAACGGCATCGCAATCCGCGACCGTAGCCCGCGAGATTTGCATGTCCAAAATGCAAGGACAAACCATTCCGATCGAGCTATCCGTTCACTAGCAGTTGCGGCGTCGATATTTCACTGACAACTCGGTCGCGCCCCCAATCGGGCTCGGCGCCTTTGCTGAAATCATCATCCCAGCCAGAAACACCTGAAGCTCCCGTCAACCAACCATCCTCAATCACCCTGTAAACTGAAGTAGCTCTTCATTCCATGCGTCCAAGAAACAATTTCTCTCGCTCCCAACATGTCCTGCTCTTGCTCATGCGAGCCTACTTTCAACGAGGCCTGGAAGCCTACCCGGAACTCCGCTTTAAGCTTGAGGACGTGCTGTGCGGCGTAAACAGTGTGGTGCTGTACTACACAAATCAAAAAGGCACGCACACCGCGGAGTTCTTGGAGCTGTCAGCGGCAGGCAAAGTGGCAAGTGTCGTGGCGAACTACGGTGCGTAAGTAAAAAGCAGTTTTGTGTCGGCCATTCATCCTCGAAGCAACTGTCAAAACATCGCCATGTCACCCAATGCAAGTCAACGGGTGTAATCCTGATTTTCGTCAACCACGTTCCGACTTGCTGTAGAATCTTCCCCGTCAGTGACAGACAACACCCAATCGGCTGACTCGTCGCAGCATCAATAATCTAGTTTGGAGACATTTGCAGAAACCGAGGATTGGTTATGATCCGAGAGCGCGCCCTCAAAATTCTCCTGGTTTTATCGGGATTAGCTTGCTTGGCCGGCCTTTACCCGCTCTCGGGTGCCCTACGGGACGGCACCGCATCGACCATCAACAGGCAGGACCAGATGATCCTGGGTATTTACATCTCGCTCGGCGTCTTTCTGCTGATCGCCGCCTTCAACCCGCCTCAACATCGTAGCTTCATCCTTTTCGCTGGTTGGTCCACGCTTGCTCATGACAGCGTCATGATTGTACAAGGCATCCAGTACCACGATCTACGCAACGATCTGCTCGGCTTCGCTATTATCGCTGTCATCGGTCTCGCTCTCATCGCCCTGGCTCCCGCAAAGCAGGCGCGAGCATCCGCTACTGGCGCTTTAGCGCCGTTACCTTGAACCGTCTCGACTATTGATAAATTGCCATTTCACTCATTGCTCGGTCGTGCCTCGGACCGGTCCATAGCCATTGCTGAAAATCATCGTGCACACTCGAAACACTTGAAGCTCCCCATCAACCAACCGTCTCAATCAGCCTGTAAACTGGAGTAGCTCTCTATTTCATGCGTCCGCAAAATAATTTTTCTCGCTCTCAACATTTCCTGCTCTGGTTCACATGTCTCGTGTTCTCATCAAACATCTTTTCTCAAGCCCAACAGTCAGACAACAATCCCGCTCCACCCAACGCTCCCGAAACCACGCCGGACAAAAAAGATTTCTTCCTACGCTGGGCCGACTTCTACCGCCAAGATTGGTCTCCTCCTCCAGCGCCCTCAACCAATCCTTCCCCATCTCCACCGCGCCGCGGTCTTCCATCGCCTCTGGACTCTCCGCCATTTCCAAATTCAGATTGGTCCTACGGAGGTTCGCCCGTAATCGGCGAGCCCGACACCAACAGTTATCCGCTGATGACCGCCATCAACCAGGCTCACAGCCGTACAAAACTCTATGGCTGGATCGATCCCACGCTAAACTTCAGCACCTCGGCCCACAGCAACGCCCCCGAAGCCAACGATGTCTACGCCAATCGTTTTGAAATGAACCAGATCGTTCTCTACGCCGAGCGCCTCCCCGATTCCGTGCAACTCGATCACATCGACTGGGGCTACCACCTTACCGCCCTCTACGGCACCGACTATCGCTTCACCACAGCGAAGGGTTACGGCGCAGGACAGTTGCTAAACGACCATCACGAATACGGCTTCGACCCCACGCTCGAGTATGTTGATATCTACATTCCACAAGTCGCGCAGGGAATGAATCTCAGGCTGGGCCGCTTCATCTCCATACCAGGAATCGAAGCCCAACTCGCGCCCAACAACTACATCTTCAGTCACTCGCTGCTTTATGCGATCGATCCATTTACCGACACCGGTCTGATCGCGACGGTGAAGCTCAACGACCAGTGGCTGGTCCAACTCGGAATCACCGACGGCCACGACATCGCCCCGTGGACCCCAGACGCCAAGCCTTCCGGCACCGCCTGCGTGAGCTACACAACCAAATCAGTCAACGACAATCTCTACCTCTGCGCCAACGGAATCAACAACGGCAAATACGCTTACAACAATCTGCAGCAGTACGACACGACTTGGTATCACAAGTTCTCGAAGACAGTTCACATGGCAACCGAATCCTGGTACATGTATGAGCGCGATGTCCCCGCGGTCGGAGGAGCCGTCCAGCCCGAAACCGGCGCCAATGCCGCCTATTGCCTGCCCGGCGAGCAGCGTTGCACCGCTCCCGAATACGCCGCGGTAAATTTCCTGCAGAAGGAACTGTCGACGCATAATTTCATTTCCTTCCGCAGCGATTTTCTCGACGACAAAAAAGGCCAGCGCACCGGCTACGCCACCAAATATTCTGAGAACACAATCATGTGGTGCCATTGGTTCGGCGGCACCGTGCAGTTGCGTCCGGAATTGCGCTTCGAGCGCGCCTGGGACAGGAAAGCCTACGACAACGGTCAACATCAAAATCAGCTCACCGTGGCCAGCGATCTGATTTTCCACTTCTGACTAATTGCGTGGTCGCTTGAGGGTTCAGTCTCTTGCGTTTCTTGCGGCCTGCTTCATCCCCGCCCGCAGCCCGCGCACAGTCGCTTGCCGGTAGCCGGCGCGGTTCATCGCATCCATCACTGCCGCCGCCGTCCCACCGGGCGTAGCTGCTTCGTGCAGCAACTCTTCGAGAGAAGATTTGCCTTCGCGCCATACCGCAATCCCATCAGCCAGCGCATGAGCCGCAGCCAAGCGCGCTCTCTTGCGGTCCAGTCCGATCTTCTCAGCCGCGGAAATCAGCGCCGCCAGCGCGTGATATCCGTGACTGCTGGAAAAGGTCACGGTGAACGCATCGAACTGCTTCTCAGGAATTTCCAGCACCGCGCCGACCACGCCAAACAAATCCCGCACCTCGGCTCGCCGGCCGGCAGGGAATCCCCGGCTAAAAGCAACCGCTGTCAGCCCGAGCCCGCTACGGCACACCGGACTCGGCATAGCCCGCGCCCACTTCACCCCCGGCCCCCGCAGATAACTTCCCAACTTCGAAAGCGGCACGCCCGCCGCCAGACTCACCACTATCATCGGCCGAAGAATTTTCTCCGTCCCGATCTCCTTCAACAACCCACGCACCGACCCCGGTCGTACCGCGATAATCAATACACGAGCGGACTCTACGGCCCGATGCAGATCCCTTTCGACGATCACTCCGTACTGCCGCTTTAGCTCATTCAGTTTCCGAGCATGCCGATCATGCACCAGAATCGGCTTCGCGTAGCCAGCCAGCCGCAATCCCGCGACCAGCGCGCCGGTGATGCGTCCACCTCCGAGAAAGACCGTTGCCTTCACGCGAGTCCCGAGCAGGCTTCGTCAGCCGCCTCCAACAGCGCCTGAACATTGGCCTCCGTATGCACAGTCGAGATAATCCAGTGCAGCCCGTTCGAAGGCGTCATATAAATTCCACACTCCAGCAGTCCATGCACGAATCGCGAATAAAGTTTCGTATCCACGTATTTGCAATAATCGCGGTAATCATGAATCGCCTCGCGCTCGGTGAAGTAAATCTGGAACATCGGCCCGAACCCTTGCACGATCGCCTTCAGCCCGTGCCGCCGAAATACTTCCCAAAGTCCCGCAATAGCCGCGTTGCCAACTGCATGAAGCTTCCCGTAGGTTCCTTCGGCGGAAAGCATATCCAGGTTGGCTGCAACCACCTTCATGGTCAGCCGATGTCCGTTAAAAGTTCCATAGTGCAGAACCATCTTGTCGCTCCACTGCATGCGCTCAAGAATCGAACGCGGTCCCGCAACCGCGCCCACCGGAAACCCCGCGCCCAGCGCCTTTCCGAACGTGCTGATGTCCGGCTCGACGCCGTAATATTCCTGGCATCCGCCCGGCGCATAGCGAAAGCCGGTGACCACTTCATCCAGAATCAGCAACGCTCCACATTCTCGCGTAAGCTCGCGGAGGCGCTGCAAATATCCCTCGCGCGGAAGAATGCAACCCATGTTCGCCATGATGGGCTCGGTGATTACCGCGGCCAGTTCGTGCCCGCGCTCTGTAAGAATCCGTTCGAGCGCAGCCACATCGTTCCATGGCGCCAGAACCACGTCGTCAAAAATCGAAAGCGGAATGCCTTCCGAGTCCGGAATGCTAGCAGGATTCTCCACGGTACCCAACTGCTCCGGCGGATGACTGTGCGCGTTCAGCAAATACGGATCGTACCAGCCGTGATAGTGCCCCTCGAATTTCAAGAACTTTCGCCGTCCGGTGTGTGCGCGCGCCAGTCGCAAGGCAAGCATGGTCGCTTCGCTTCCGGTATTCGTGAAGCGCACCGCCTCGGCCGACGGTACCATGCGGCGAAACCGCTCCGCAGCCTCGATCTCCGCGGATGTAGCCGCCGCGAAGTGCGACCCTTCCGCCATCGCCTCGCAAACCGTCTTCACTATCGTTGGGTTCGCATGCCCCTGGATGAGCGCGCCAAACGACATCATGAAATCGATATATTCATTGCCGTCAATATCCCACACGCGCGATCCCTTGCCGCGTTCCAGCATGATCGGCCCGGATGCATACACTGCAGCGCCCCGCGATGGCGAGTTCACGCCCTCGACCAGCGACAGCTGGGCGCGTTCAAACCATTGCTCGGACCGTGCCCGGCTTCGTGTCTGTTTTTTTTGTGCCATGTCGATCCAAGTCATGCAGCCCTTCAGTCTGCGAGGCCACCGCCGTCCACCACCAGAGCGGCGCCCGTCATGAAGGAAGAATCATCCGACGCCAGAAACAGTACAGCCTTCGCGATCTCATCCGCTGTGCCAATCCGCCCCATGGGCCGGTCGGCGCATCCTTCCAGATAATCCTCCCACTTCAAACCGCGGATTCGCGCATCTTCGGGAAGCATGGGTGTGTCCACGTCGCCCGGACAGATGCAATTCACCCGGATTCCCTGCCGTCCGTGGTCGATGGCCATTGCCTTGGTCAACAGCACAACGCCGCCTTTGGACGCGCAGTAGGCAACCGCCGCGTCTCCGCCCGCAATCCCCCATCCGGAACCGTTGTGAATGATCACTCCACAACGCTGCTCAATCATGCTGGGCAATGCCGCCTTCGACATCAGAAAAGTTCCTTTCAGATTGACATCCATCTGCAGGTCCCACTCTTCCTCAGTGCAGTCGACGATAGTGCGCGGGAAGAAAACGCCAGCATTGTTAAAGAGTATGTCGAGACGGTGGAATGCTCGCAGCGTCTCCTCCACGGCATGGCGGCATTCCTCGGCCTTGCGGACATCGGCTCGGATAAAGATAGCCTCACCGCCATCGCTCAGGATCCTCTCGGCAACGGCTTCCCCGCGCTTTTCGTTGCGGCCGGTGATCGCGACCTTAGCCCCTTCTTTGGCAAAGAGGACTGCCGTAGCTTCGCCGATGCCGGACGTACCGCCTGTAATCAAAGCGGCTTTATTTTCCAATCGCATGCCTTACCCTGACCCCGCCAACCCTCCGCCATCCACTATCAGCGAGGTTCCGGTCACAAACGAAGACGCGTCACTGGCAAGATAGAGCGCGGCCTGCGCGATCTCCTCCGGCGTACCCATGCGCCCCAGCGGACGCTTCGCCGCGTCAGCCAGAAATCGTTCCTCCCGTTCGCCCAGCTGCCGAGCCTCACTCCGCAGCATCGAGGTATCGGTGTCACCCGGGCAGATACAGTTCACTCGAATCTTCTGTCTGCCATGATCGATCGCCAGGGCTTTCGTCAGCAACACAACCGCGCCCTTCGAAGCGCAATAAGCGGCTGCCCTCGCGCCTCCAGCCAATCCCCAGCCCGAAGCCGTGTTGACAATCGAACCTCCGCCGGACTTCGCCATGATTGGAATTACTTCGCGGCACATAAGAAAAACGGATTTTACATTGACCGCCATCACCGCGTCCCAATCGTCCTCGCTGATCTCAACCACCGAAGCTCGCCGGATGATGCCCGCATTGTTAAACAGCACATGAACACCGCCGAATGTTTTCACAGTACGTTCGACCACCCGCCGGCAGTCTGCAGCGCTAGTCACATCAGCGTGCTCGAAAATAGCGCGACCGCCAAGCCCAGTGATTTCGCTGGCGACTTCAACGCCGCCTTCCTGATTAAGATCGACAACACTCACTGCCGCGCCTTCGCGAGCAAACAGCAGCGCCGCCGCGCGGCCAATCCCGCCCGCACCGCCAGTAATGATCGCCGTCTTGCCTTCGAGTTGCTTCCCGATCATGTCTGCCTTCAACTTCCCACATACCTCGCATACAAACTCCTCGCCACCCCCGTATCGGTCGTCCCCTTGATAATCGCCCGCCCGTCAGGAAACAGTGTCATCTCATAAGGCTCGCGCCAGAACTTCAACACGAATTCGTTGTGCCGCACCACCCCGAGCGACTCCAGTCGCCGTTGCATCTCGGCAAAATCAATCGGCCTCGCCCGCTCGTGAATTTGCACCGAGTTTCTTCCGCACATCGTGATATGCGGACGCGCCTCACCCGCCAAATGCACAAAATCTCTATCTCTGCACGTCCGGCAACCCGCCCGGGGTTTTCCCGCGGCAATCTCGGCCTGCTCATTGCTCCAAACATCGAACGACCATAACGTTTGCCGCAACCGTCCCAGCGCGTCACCACCCACCAGCAACTTCATCGCCTCGGTCGCCGCGACTGACGCAACCAGATTCACCGCCGTATTTAGTATGCCGGAGGTTTCACATGTCTCCACCATCCCCCGCGGCGTATCCGGAAAGACGCACGCCAGGCACGCCGTTTTCCCCGGCAATACATTCAATGTCACGCCGTAACTCCCCACCGCCGCGGCATAAACCCATGGCAGGGAAACCTTCACCGCATAATCGTTCACCAAATATCGAGTCTCGAAATTATCCGTTCCATCGAGGATTACATCCATTCCTTCAAGTAACACCTCAATGTTGCGCGGAACCACATCCTCCACCCGCGCCTCCACCTGAATCTCCGAATTGAACGACGCAATCTTTCGCGCTGCAGCAATCGCCTTGGGCAAAGATTCCGCAGCATCCATCTCGTCAAAAAGAGACTGTCGCTGCAGATTGCTCGTCTCCACATAATCGCGATCGATAATCCGCAACTTGCCCACGCCCGCACGCGCCAGCAGTTGCGCCAGCGCCGACCCGGTCGCTCCACACCCCACAATCCCGACCTTCCCCGCCGCCAGTCGCCGCTGCCCCTCCGCTCCGATTCTCTGAAAAAGAATCTGCCGCGAATACCGTTCCTCGAACTTAGTCTTTTCCCGGTCCACGCCCTGCCTCAAGGAGGTCACCAGTTCCTTCCCGCAAAACCTTTATTATAAGTGTGCTCGCTTAAGTCATTCGTACATGGGACAACGAGGGCCCTCCACGCTTCATCGAAGTATGAAACGGCCCAAGGACATTATTTGCTGAAACGGCACGCCTCATTTGTCATATTAATGATTGTTGCGCTGGGTTCGGCGGCTCGCGCCGGCTCATCCCGCCCCCTGCCTCTGCCCCAGGAACCGCAATCGGCGCCATCATCACCTCTGGCCTCCATGTCTTCGTATGTCGGACGCACTGTCAAATCCATTGAACTCCCCGGCATTGCAGATTCCGTTCATTTGCTCGAGATGCTTCCGCAAAAGCCCGGCCAGCCCCTCGGCCGGGATGAGGTTCGCGATAGCATTCGCATTCTTTTTTCCACCGGACGCTTCGCAGACATCCAGGCCGAAGTCACACCCTCGGACTCGGATGTTGTGCTCACCTTCACCACTTCGCTCAACTTTTTTGTCGGCGCCGTTGACGTGGAAGGCGCTCCCGGGCATCCCAGCAACAACCAGATCGTGAACGCCTCCAAATTCCAACTCGGAGAATTGCATACCCGCGACAAGCTCGACCGCGCCTTGCAGAACATCCGCCAACTCATGCAGGAGAACGGCTACTACCGTGCCCGCGTGACTGCCGAAAGCATCTCCAATGCCGCTACCCAGCAAGTCAACATCCTGTTCCACATCACGGCAAACTCACCCGCGCACATTGGCGAGGTCAAACTCGCCGGGCACTCGGCGTTTTCCCAAAGCCAGATACAGGACATCGCCAAAATGCATCCCGGTGATCGAGTCACCGCTGCCCGCATCACCAACGCTCTTCAGCATCTCCGCAAGAAGTTGCAGAAGCAGCAGCGCGTTCTTGCCCAGGTCTCCATCGCCGAACAAAAATTCAACCCCGCATCCAACTCCGTCGACTATACCTTCCTGATTGAACCGGGTCCTGTAGTCGTGGTGTACACCCTGGGCTTTCACGTCAGCCGAGGCGTCATGAAAAGAGAGATTCCCGTCTACCAGGAAAATGCTCTCGACGACGACCTCCTCAACGAAGGCAAGCGCAACCTCCTCAACTATCTTCAGAGCCGCGGCCACTTCGACGCCACCGTCGCATTGCAAAAGGAAACCTCCTCCGATAGTGTCCGCATTATCTACCGTATCGATCCTGGCCCGGTGCATAAGCTCGAACTCGTTGAGATCACCGGAAACAAATATTTCCCCCGGCAAGTGCTCCGGCAGCGCCTCCAGATTCAGCCCGCCGGCAAGTTTTTTTCTCCCGGCCGCTACAGCGAAGCCTTGCTCAAGAATGATGTCGCCGGTCTTCAGGCTCTGTACGTTTCCAAAGGTTTCCGCCAAGCCAAAATTAAGACCAAGGTCGAAGACGATTATCACCATAGACAAAATCGCATGGCGGTTCATATTGAAATCGACGAAGGCCCGCAGACTCTTGTCGGCGCATTCCAGATTGTCGGAAATCAAAAGATCCAGGCCAAAGCATTTCCTGAGCTGAATACCGTCTCAGGCAAACCCTATTCCGAACAAAATCTAGCCGCGGATCGCGAGGCTATCCTCAACTATTACTTCAATCACGGTTTTCCCCACGCAGTCCTCGATATCACCACGAACCCGTCACCCGGAACTGCCAATCGCGAGGACGTTACCTACACCATCCAGGAGGGCGAGCAGTTCTTCGTCAATCACGTGCTGGTAGCGGGGCTCGACCACACCCGCGATTATGTTGTGCAGCGCGAAATCAAAGTTACTTCCGCTCAACCCCTCAGCCAGGGGGGGCTGCTCGATACCCAGACCAAGCTTTATGATCTCGGCATCTTCAGCCAGGTCGACACTGCTGTGCAGGATCCCGAAGGCTCCGATCCTCAGAAAAATGTGCTTGTCCAGGTGCAGGAAGCCAAACGCTACACCTTCACCTACGGCCTCGGCCTCGAATTCGAAACCGGCTTGCCCGCCGGCACCACCGCTCCGGCCGGAGCAACGGGGGTGAGCCCGCGCGTCGAATTGGACGTCACGCGCTTAAACGTCGGCGGCCGCAACCAGACCCTCACCTTTCAGTCTCACGTGGGAACTCTCCAGCAGCTCGGCGTCATCAGCTACGAAATCCCCAAAATCTTTAACAACGATCTCTTCAAGCTCTTCTTCACCATCTATTACGACAACAGCCTCAACGTCGCTACCTTCACTTCACAGCGTCTCGAGGGCAAAATCGGTCTTCGTCAGCAAATCGGCAAGCAGCAACTCAATCACTCCACTTCCATCACCTACCGCTTCGACTACCGACGGGTAAAAGCCAGCAACTTCGCGTCGGACTTTTCGCCTGCCGAATTCAGTTTGTTTTCCCTGCCCGCCCACGTCGGCGGTCCCGGCTTTACCTTCATCCGCGACCAGCGCGATAATCCTCTCGAAAGCACCAAGGGCCAGTACTTCACCCTCGACGCCTTCGTCGCTTCCAGCTATGTCGGCTCGCAATCGGACTACGGCCGCGCCCTCACCCAGGATTCCACTTACTACGCCTTCGGCCGGCCCAACCACAAGTTTGTCTTCGCCCGCTCTACCACGGTGGGCGCGGAACAAGTCTATGGTGGCACCAGAATCCTGCCTCCAGGCTCCTGCCCCCTGAATAACCTGCAGACCGCCTGCCAGCAGAATATTTCCATCATCCCGCTGCCCGAACTTTTCTTCGCCGGCGGGGGCAACTCTCATCGCGGATTCGGGTTAAATCAAGCAGGACCCCGCGATCCCGACTCCGGGTTTCCCGTTGGTGGCTCGGCGCTGTTCGTCAACAGTGAGGAGCTCCGCTTTCCTTCCATCAGCCTGCCCTGGCTCGGTGAAGGTTTCGGCTTCGCTCTGTTTCACGATATGGGCAATGTTTATACCGCCGGTCACGACATGCTGAAAGGCCTTGCCCGCTGGCACCAGCCCAACCCCTCCCAGTGCCTGCAATTCAGTCCCTCCACCGCCGCCACACTGTACAACGGTTGCGTAACCAATTTCGATAACTCCGGCTACGATTACACTTCTCATGCAGTCGGCATTGGTTTGCGTTATAAAACGCCGATTGGTCCATTACGCTTCGACTTCGGGTACAATTTAAATCCGACGTCGTATCCCACTGGCTACACGCCGAGCACGCAATTGGCCCCAACAACGGCGTTTTCTCCGGAACGCCTGCAGCACTTCAACGTATTTTTCAGTATAGGTCAGCCATTTTGATGAGATTTTCTACCAAAAGAACGATTACGGCCGTGCTCGCGCTTCTGCTGGCCACACTTTTTCTTGCCCCTGCTCGTTCCGCCGCGGAGGTCATCGACCGCATCGTCGCCACCGTGAATGGTCGCGTCATCTTGCAGTCCGACTTGGACGAAGCCTTGTGCTACGACGCTCTCCTCACCAACCGCTTCCTCGCCAACTTCACCGATGACGATCGACGCGCCGTGCTCGACCGCCTGATCGATCAGGAACTTCTGCGCGAGCAGATGAAGTCTGCGGACTTTCGCCATGCCACTGACGCGGAAGTCTCCGCCCGCATCGCCGATGCCCGCAAACAATATCCCCAAGCCGTCACCGACGGTGCCTGGCGCTCTCTTCTGGCTCACTATCACATCACCGAAAAGGATATGTTCGCCCGTGTCCAGCAGCAGATCGATGTCATGCGCCTGGTCGATGCCCGCCTTCGCCCCGCCGTGCAGATCGATGCCAAATCCATCGAGGCCTACTACCGCGATCAGTTCGTCCCCAAGTTAAAACAATCAGGCGCTTCCGAGGTTCCTCTCGCCGAGGTTTCCGCCAAAATCCGGGAGCTCCTCACCGAAGAAAAAGTAAGTCAGATGCTCGTCTCCTGGCTGCAGACTCTGCGCTCCGAAGGCCAAGTTCATATCCCCGGCGTCAACCCCTCGTCGAATGACCCGGGAGTCCAATCGCGGTGACCGCGGACGCCGCCAAGCCCGCTCGCCGTTGGTGGAAATATCTACTCGCCCTTATCGCCGTCGTGTTTCTCTGCGTCGCGTCCTTGCTTTTCTATAGCACCACCGATTCGTTTCAATCGCTCGTTCGCCGTCGGCTGGTCGCTGAGGTCGAACGCATCACCGGTGGCCGCGCCCAAATCGGCAGTTTGCACACCATTCCATTTCGCCTTCAGTTCGAGGTGCGGGATATTACTGTGCACGGTCGCGAATCCGCGACTGACGTTCCTCTCGCTCACGCTGATGGCATCGTTGCTCGGCTGAAAATCACTTCTCTACTCCGGTCCGAACTGGCCTTTCAAGAACTCATCCTCGATCAGCCTGTCATTCACCTCGCGTTTTATCCCGATGGCACCACAAATTTTCCCAAACGATCGACCACCATCACCGGCCCGACTGCAATCGAGCAACTCTTCGCGCTGTCCATCAATCGCCTCGAACTCCGCCACGGACACCTCATTTGGGACGACCAGACCATCCCTCTCAATCTCTCCGCTCGCGACACCTGGCTCCAAATGGATTATTCCTATCTTCATGAGCGCTATGACGGTCGCCTCCTGCTAGGCTTGGTCGATACCAAGTTGCTGGACTGCCGCCCCTTCGCCTGGATGAGTTCGGCCAGTTTCAGCCTTGCCTCCGACTCTGCCGATATCACTTCTCTCAAATGGAATTCCGGGCGCTCCAGTCTCTCTGCCATTGCTCACGTCACCAACTTCCGCCGCCCGCACATCCAAGCAGGCTACGATGCCCATGTCGATCTCACCGAGGCAGCTTCCATTTCGCGCCGTCGCGAGCTTCGCGCCTTGCGTCTGCGCTTGTGTGAGCGTCGGCTGCCGATCCCAGAGGCCGCCGGCAGATTCCGCGATCACCTTGTTAAAGAGCCNNATCGACCTCAAAGGCGAAGGCAACTGGTCAATCGACCAGTTTGCTTCCAACGGACTGCTCACCATTCGCGATCTCGCCTGGCAGGACGATCAGATTGCTTTCTCCAAGGCAGCCCTGACCACCGGGTACTCGGTCACCGATCAACAACTCAAACTTTCTAAACTACAAGGTAAGATTTTCTCGGGAAGCTTCACCGGTGATGCCGAACTGAGTCAATGGCTCGCACCCGATCAGCACCTTTCATCCGCAGCCAGAAAAAATCTGGAGNNGATTTCTGCCACTCCACCCCCGAATAAATCCCGCCAGCCAATTGCCAAACCCAAGCCGTCCGCCATTCAGAGCGCTCTCATCGTTCTACGACTGCACGACATCTCGGTCGAAGATCTCGCCCTCGCGCTCAATGTCCCTTCTCACCCGTTCCCTGATTTCCATCTCGCATCCCTGGCTTCCGGTACCATCGAAACCCGTTGGAAGGGAACTCGCCGCGACGCCGAAATCGGCTTCGCCCTCGATGCCACTCCGCCCGAGCACCCCGCGCGACTGTCGCTTGCCGTCCATGCCACGGGCGTCTACTATGCAGCCACCGATACCCTCGATCTCCCGCAGTTCAACCTGATCACGCCCACCAGCCGCGTCCAAGCATCGGGCAACTTGTCCACCAGCTCCGCTCTCCATCTCTCTGTTTCCACGTCCAGTCTCATCGATTGGCTGCCCTTGGTCGCTATCGTGCGCGGCCCCTCTCTATTTCCCGTCGTGCTCAACGGACGCGCCACCTTCAACGGCAACCTCACGGGCGAATTCTCCTCTCCTCAACTAGCGGGCAGTCTGCAGGTAGATGATTTCGACATCAACATCCCTGCCACCGCCAATACTCATCCGCTTGAGACCCACTGGGATTCTCTCTCCACTTCGCTCCAACTTTCTTTCCATGCCGTCGCTCTGCACAGCGCCACTCTGCGTCGCGACGACACTTCCTCCCAGTTCGACGCCTCCTCCACCCTCGACCGCGGCCATTTCACGGCCGATAGTCAATTCGTTATCCGCGCTAATCTACTCAACACCGACCTCGCCACCATGCAAGCGCTTGCCGGATACAACTATCCCATCGCTGGGACCGCCGATCTTTTCCTGCAAGCCGCTGGTACCGAGTCCGATCCTCACGGTGACGGTCAAATCCATCTCAACCACGCCTCCGCCTACGGTGAGCCCATCCAGCAATTCGATTCCAACTTCCATTTCGCCCATGGCGAACTCGCTCTCGATAACATCCATCTCTTTCACGACGATTCCATCGTCACCGGCAGCGCCGCCTACAATCCCGCCACCCGCGCTTTCCGTCTCGATGTTGCGGGAAACAATCTCGATCTCGCCCGCATCCGCCAGATCCATTCCAATCGCTTACCCATCGAAGGCCGCGCCGATCTTACCCTCAAAGCCTCCGGCACGCTGGATGCACCCGTCATCGATTCCGCTATTCACGTCCGCAACCTCACCCTCGATCACGAACTCGCCGGCGACCTGGATCTGCAAGCCATTACCCAAGGCAGCACTCTTCAACTCAACGGCAATTCCCACCTGCAGCGCGGTTCGCTGCTCGTCGGCGGTAACGTCCAGTTGCGCGACGGCTATCCCGCCGATCTCTCTTTCCGCATGGATCAGCTTGATCTCGACTCTTTTTGGCACGCCTATCTCGGTGCCCAGCTCAGCGGCCACTCCGCCGTCGCTGGATCTCTTGATCTTCACGGTCCACTCTTCCATCCCTCGCGCTGGACTGTGAATGGCGATCTCTCCGCTGTCTCCCTCGACACTGAAAACGTCAAACTTCACAACCAGGATCCTGTTCGCTTCGTCCTCGCGAACCAGTCCATCGATATCCAGCAACTTCACATGTTAGGGGAGGGAACTGATCTCACCGCTCATGGCTCGGTGCAGCTCTCCGGCGCTCGCCCCCTTGATCTCGCCGCCGATGGCCGCCTCGATCTCAAGCTGCTTTCCAGCTTCGACCCCGACCTTACCGCTTCTGGCCTCGTCACCATGAACATGACAGTCGGCGGAACCCTCGCCGATCCTCTTCCTCAGGGCCGTCTTACATTTGCCAACGGCTCGCTCTCCTATGCCGTCCTTCCCAGCGGTCTCAGCGAACTCAATGGTTCTCTCGTGTTCACTCGCGATCGCGTCCACATCGAGACTCTCACTGCCCGCACCGGCGGTGGCACTCTCGCTTTCCAAGGCGACGCCACATACGTCAACCAGCAACTCAATTTCAATCTCACGGCCAACGGCAAAGACGTTCGCCTGCGTTATCCCCCCGGAGTAAGCTCCACCGCCAACGCCGATTTGCACTGGGTAGGAACGCGTTCTGCTTCCACCGTCTCCGGCGAAATCACCATCAGCAAAATTGCCGTTACTCCCGGCTTTGACTTCAGTTCTTACCTCGAGCGCGGCCGTCAGGGTTCGCCCATCACCGTCGCCAATTCTCCACTCAACAACATCAAACTCGATATCCACGTCCAGACGGCGCCCGAACTCCAGATGCGTACCGCCATCGCGCGCCTCTCCGGCGACGCCGATCTCCGCCTCCGCGGCTCGGTCGCTCGTCCCGCTGTTCTTGGCCGCGTCGATATTCTCGAAGGTCAAGCTACCTTCCACGGCACCCGCTACACTCTCGAGCGCGGAGACATCAATTTCACCAATCCGGTTTCGATCGAACCGCAACTCAATCTCGAGGCCTCCACCCACGTCCGCAACTACGATCTCAGCATCACCGTTACCGGTACGCCCGACCGTGGATTGAACATCAACTACCGTTCGGAACCGCCGCTGCCGAAATCCGACATCATTGCCCTGCTCGCTCTCGGCCGCACCGGCGATCAATCGGCACAACTCCAGGAGCAGTCCGGCCAAAGTGCTTTTACCGACCAAGCCACTGCGCTCATCCTCAGCCAGGCGCTGAACAGCACTGTCAGCAGCCGGTTCCAACGACTCTTCGGAGCCAGCAACATCAAAATTGATCCTCAGGGCCTCATCACAGAAACCAATCCTGTCAGCAACACCCCGCAAATCACCATCGAACAGGAATTCGCCAACAACATCTCCCTCACCTACTCCACCAACGTGTCGCAGAGTTCGGAGCAGATCATCCAGGGCGAGTACTATTTCAATCGCAACCTTTCCATCGTCGGCACACGCGATCAGAACGGCGTCGTAAGCTTCGACGTCCGCGTCCGCCGGCGCAAGAAGTGAAAGCAGTGATCAGTGGCATCAGTGGCCACTGGCTGGCGATCAGGGACAATTCGTTTCTTGCACTGCCCCCGACCCCTGATCACTGACTACCGATCACCGGCCGCTGCTTATGACCGACCCCACAACCGCCGCCCGCCACCTAATGGTCGACTCTCAACTCCGTGCCCGCGGCGTCACCGACCCGCGCGTCCTCGACGCCATGCTTCGCGTTCCCCGCCACGAATTCGTCCCCGCGTCCCTCCGCGCCGAGGCCTACGAGGACCACCCTCTCCCCATCGGCGACGATCAAACCATTTCCCAGCCCTACGTTGTCGCCGTCATGCTCGAATCCCTTCAACTCTCCCCGACCGACACCGTCCTCGAAATCGGCACCGGTTCCGGATACGTCACCGCTCTTCTCGCAGAACTCACCGCGCAAGTTTTCTCCATCGAACGCCACCCTGCCCTGGCTTCCGAAGCGCGCACCGTTCTCGCCGCGTTGGGTTATGCCAATGTCCACGTGTTCACCGGCGACGGTACACTCGGTCTCGCCGCTCACGCTCCCTTCGACGCCGTCCTTGTCTCCGCCGCCGCTCTCAGCGTTCCCCCCACTCTGCTTTCTCAACTCCGCGAAGGCGGACGCATGGTCATCCCCGTCGGCTCCCTCGACTCCCAACAACTCCAATTCATTCGCATGATCAACGGCCAGCCCGCGGTCTCTCTCCGCGACTCCGTCCGCTTCGTCCCCCTGATCTCCGATCACGATTGAATCAGTTTTGATTGTCATCCTGAGAGAGCGCGTCTCTTGCGCGAACCAAAGCCCGCACAGAGCGAAGCCGAAGGCGATATGGGCGGCGTTTCTTGCGAGACATAAATCGCGCGTTTGCCTCGCTTCCTGTACCGCGTCCCGTTGTACACTGCATATTCCATGAGCGCCATCGGAGTCTTGCACGAGAAGCTGGTTTTCAACCGCCGCGTCGAAACCCTCGCCGGATGGTTTGCCCAGCTTGCTCCGCCCGCCGCCCGCGTGCTCGATGTTGGCTGCGGCGATGGCCTTATCTCCGCCGTTCTGCAATCCCGGCGACCCGATCTCACCCTCCGTGGCATCGATGTGCTGCCTCGCAACCACACTCACATCCCGGTCGAAATGTTCGATGGATCGCACATCCCCTTTGCCGATCAATCTTTCGATGTGGTTCTTTTTTCTGACGTCTTGCACCACACTCCCGATCCCGCGGCTCTGTTACGCGAAGCACGGCGGGTGGCCGCGCACTGCCTGCTCATCAAGGATCACAATCGCAACGGCTTGGTAGCCGGCGCGCGCCTGCGCTTTATGGATTGGGTCGGCAACGCCAGGTTCGGCGTCGCTCTGCCCTACAACTACTGGACCGAGGGCCAGTGGCGCGACGCCTGGAAAGAAATTGGACTCCATCCCGATTCGCTCATCACCAATGTTGGTCTATATCCGCCGCCCGCCAATTGGATATTCGGCGCAAAACTCCACTTCATAGCTCGCCTCACAAAATGCGCCCCACTCGCCCAATCAGACCGTGGCGATCAACTCCAGACTATGAAGTGATTCGGCCGAAGGGGCGTCGCGATGGTAGCCGAGCGCTTCAGCGCTGGGAAAAAGTGCGACAAGAGAACAAGTTCCAGAGGGACGTACGAGTGCTCATCTATTCCGTTTAGGTCAGGGAGCGCAACCAGGCCGCCGAAAGACCTCTCTACGGGCTCGCCCTCTTCATAGCTCGCCCGGAATAATCCAATCTCTTCATCTCGACTTTGATTCCGCGCTTCGCAAAAAATTCATCCACCGCCTTGCGCGCACCCTTCCAATATCCATAATCGTCAAACTGAATAATGCCTCCCGGAACAACTCTGTCATACAGCTCCTCCAGACACACCTTCACGCTTTCGTACCAGTCCCCGTCAATGTGAAGTAAGGCAATGCGCTCGATATGACTCTGCGAGATCGTATTCTGAAACAAGCCTTTTACGAACCGAACTCCGTCCGCGACCCCTTGATCTTGAAACAATTTCCGAACCTCGTCCAACTGGCCCAGGCAACTTCCTGTAAAAAGTTCAGCGATCTCGTAGTCTGGATCGTCCGCGGTGGGAGCCGGCAACCCTTCAAACGTGTCAAACAGCCACAAATTGCGTCGCTCTCCAAGTTGCCTCAGGGTCAATGCCATCAACGCAGCGCTGCCCCCACGGGCGCATCCGCATTCGACAATGTCTCCATCCAAATGCTTTTCGATAACCCACTTCACCCCTTCATGCAGCCCACGCAGCCGCGCCACACTGCACATCGTATGTCCGTGAACCTGCCGGTATAACTTTGAAAACTCAGAGGGCGAGATGAGATGCCAGCTTTGCGCCGCGGCCCGCATTACCGTATCGCCCACCAGTGCAGGATCACGCAGCCGGTAAAAAATCTCTTTGAACGGATGCCTCGCCTGCCCCGCCTCCGCCAGTACCCGTTGCTTTTCAGCCAATTGATTAGATTCCATCGGAAGAGTTTTCTTTAGGCGACTCAGTTTCGGGGTGGCGCCGCGCTCCAGCGCAGAGACGAGGCCCGTAAATCGATAGCGACTTCACCGCTGAGGTTCTGACCCGCACACTAGCTTCCGCTATCTCCGGCGCAGCCCCAGCACGCTCAGAAAGAAACTCGCAAAAATAGTTTGTGCTCCCAGAGTCAAACACAGCGCTGCCGGAATCACAATCCTCATCGTCCGCGAATAATCCAGCATGCCAAAGTGCTGCGCTCCCCACCCGCTCACCGCAGATACCGAAGCGCCTAATCCCGCGATAGTCAACACCACCCCCACCGCCAATCCAACCTCGAGCGTGATGTAGCGGAACAGCTTATCGAGCGCAGCATCGGGAGGAAGCAGCCCCTCCGAAATCGCAAATATTTTCGTAAAACAAGCAAAAGCGATCGCCTGAAATCCCAGCAGTACAAACGCCGCCGCATACACCAGTGTGTGGACGTCCAACGTGACCCCGCCCACTGTCCTTGCCGCCGGCAACAGCCACAGCCCCAGTGCCGTCCCTGCCAGCATCAACGCGATTCCAGGATAAAGAAACAGCCAGCGCGGGCTGTAGAGCAAGAAAAAACGCAGAGTCCGCCAGCCGTCACGCCACGTCCGCAGGTGAGGTGGACGGCTCCGTCCGTCGGGTGAAAGCGTCGTCGGTACTTCAGCAATGCGCATCTGCAGCAGAGTAGCCTTCACCACCATCTCAGTCGCAAATTCCATGCCCGTGGTACGCAACCCCATGCGCTCATAGGCGTCTTTGCGAAAGCCGCGCAGCCCGCAATAGAAATCTCCCACCGGACTCCGAAAAAACAGCCTCCCCAGCCTCGTGAGCCCGGGATTTCCAAAGTAACGATGCAGCGCAGGCATTGCACTTTTCTGAATCCCGCCCCGGAAACGGTTGCCCATCACCACGTCCGCGCCTTTCCGCAACTGCTCCACAAATCGCGGGACGTGTCCAAAATCGTAGCTGTCGTCCGCATCTCCCATTACCACATACTTGCCGGCCGCCACCGCGATCCCTCCCATCAACGCATTGCCGTAGCCCTTGGCCCGAACATTCACCACCCTCGCGCCTAGCCGTTCCGCAATCTCCACCGATCCATCCGTGCTCCCGTTGTCCGCGATCACAACCTCGCCCGCAATGTTCGCTTCCCGTAGCGCACGCTGCGCCTTGACGATGCAAGTCTCCAGCGTCTCCGCCTCGTTCAAGCACGGCATCACCACCGACACTTCTATCGTCTCCGCTTCCTTCTCGGGCAACGCAACCGGCTGACGATCCACTTCTGCTTTAAGCACAACCGCCACAATGAACTCCTGGTCGGGAAACGTGACTACTTGTTTTGAGTATCGGAATCATAACAGGAACTCCGCCAGCTCCTCGCACTACTTATCCACAAAAAATGCCCGCGCACGCCGCAAGTTGCGACCTCCCCGCAGCGCGTGATACAAGGCAATCAAGGCATGTCGTCCCTTCGCAGCTTGGCCAAATCGTGCGTCGTTCTTCTCTTGGGAAGCGAATCCAAACCCCGCACCATCCTTCGTGGTCTCGCGTCGGGTTACCGAATTTGCATTTCCCCCGCCGAGCAGCTGGGATATCTTTTGGGAACCGACGAGCCCCATCTGCAAAAAGCGATCCGAAATCACGTCGCTGCAGGCGACACTGTGTACGATATCGGTGCGAACGTGGGCTACGTCTCATTGTCGCTCGCCAAGCGGGTCGGCCCCACCGGNNCGCCTCAGATAAGCCCGGCGAGGCAGTTATTCGAATGGCTGAGAACCCTTCCACGGCCAGCCTCGTCTGGCATCGAAACGATCCCTCCGCTACTGAACTCCGCATCCAGACTGCGTCCGTCGACGACCTCGTGGAAGCCGGTGAGTTCGGCTATCCAAAGTTTGTCAAAATCGATGTTGAAGGTGCTGAGGGATGCGTGCTGCAGGGCATGCGCCGCACTATCGCCGCCACCCGACCGGTCCTGTTCGTCGAATGTTCCGAAGCCGGTCGCGAACCAGCATGGCGCTTGCTCGGGGAACTAAATTATCGATGTCAGTCCGCAATCACGGGCAAGCTAGTTACCACTTTCGAGCAATACCGTCACTCCGACTTCCTCTGGCTGCCCGCGCCAGTAAAGTAAATCAGAGACCAGCGGGCCCTGTAGTGATTAAATAGCTTGGCCGCCGGTCCCGTTTTATGTCAAAGGAATCTTCATCCCGCGGCAAACAGCGCGAATCCTACCTCTCCGAGTACTGGATCGGCAATTTTCTCAACCCGGCTGTGCGGAAATTGCAAAACCAGTCGGTCGAGCAAACCGCTATAACTGCTATCGCTCGGTCTGCCCCACACCATGATCACACTGGGATCTGCCTTCCGCAGGTCAGCCATCAGCGTATCCAACTGCGTCGGAGCCGGCAGAGATTCCGCAGTCGCAATCAGTCTTGCCCCGCCGAAGTAGGCAGCCTGGTAACCTGCCTCCCATCCAACTCCGTATTCCGGAAAAGGTCCCGAGCCAATGCTCACCAAACTCACTCGCTGCGTACCTTGTCGCAACATGGCTCCCGCCTCGTAGCTGGAAGCCTGGAAGTCTCTCTTCAGCACACGAAACGGAGACGCTGGACCGATTAGGGATGCGATCGCGCCGAGAACGATCAGCACTATACTCACTCTTCGCCAACCCTTGTGACTCGCCCTCTCATCAGGAATCAAGAATCGCGAACCAACTGCAAGCAACAAAGGGATCAATGGATACAAATAGCGCCCGTCAAATACAAGCATCGAGTATGCCAGCACCAGGCTCAGGGCGCTCACCGCAATAGTCGCGGCTAGCGGCCACTCCACCGGGTAGAACTCTCGATTCCGCGCGACAATCAGAAGCATAGCGAAAAACGCGACGACAACCCCCGGAGTCACTATGATCGTCAGTTCCTTTAGCGCCTTCGGGACATTATGTTCTTCCGCAAGCATCAACTTTGGAATGAGCTGCCCGCGAGGGACGTGGTAGCTCCAGGCCCACGAACCAGGCGGCATCGGGTCAGCCACCACATATTCATCCAAATCCTTCGTCGTATCCCTCAGAAGTCCGTAGGTTTTGTCGCGATGTTCCGGATAAGCGTGCAGAGTCCATTGCAAAAGGTTCGTCTTAAACTGGCTGCCCGTCGTGTACACCCCGTACTTTGAATGCAGCACGGTCGCCCATCCAGCCGCAACGATCAAGGGAATGATTGCGGCTAATCCAACATACACAGCCTTCGTTCTCCATGGCTTATCGGTCAGCAGCACGGCAGCTGCAGTGCAAAGTCCCAGCCAGGGAAGGGCGAATGCTTTTGCCAGAAACGCCAGGCCGTGCACAACTCCCAATAAGAACCAACTCTTCAAACTGCCGGTGCGCACGCATCGCAAGAGCACCATGAAGTAGAGGAGTACGCAAGCGGCAAATAAGAAATCGGGAGTAACCATGGCCACTGGTATAACGGCAAGGCCGCGGCCAAGCGAGAACAACAGAACCGCCAGAGCGGCAACCGGCCTCGAATGCCACAATTGCAGTGCAAAAACATAAAGCAACGCGAAGCACAGCAAAAATGTACTGATGCTCACCAGCTTCCCAATTCGCAGGTAATCCGTAGTCGCGAAAGCGCCCGCCGCAAGGAGCCATGAGACGAGCGGACTGCGAAACGCGTTAATCGCCGAATAAAACTGTCCCTCCCGCAAGTGGCGCGCAATCCCTGTGTACGCCATGCCATCGAAATCGATTTGATGAATGCACTTTGAGGCAAACCAGAAAAGTTGAAGTACACAGCTCAGAATTGCGGCCGCGAGCAGCCATCCGAACTCCGGGCTCCCTTTGCCGGGCTCCGACTTCAACAGGTGGGTCTCGGTTCCGCCCTTGTCGCCCAAGAGCGATTTCCCTTGGTTTGTGAGCTGAACCATAAGAAGGAAGAAGCAACCAAAATACCATGATTCCGCTCTGCCTCCGACCAAACGGCACTCGCCGTGATCATGAATCGAACCGGTGCTTACTGGGCCCATCTGGCAAAGTTGCGCATTGCCGAGATCCATCGACACTGGCCACGGCTCAAAGGAATTCTGGGACTCTTCCGCGCACTACTTCGTCAGGAAGCGAACGTAGTAACTCGTGTTCGCAATCTGCTTCCAGCCCGGATCCATGCCGCTCTCCGGTGGACCCCAGACGACCACCACCTTCGCCCCACTCCGGCCCAGCCATTCATAGGCAAGCTTTCTGCGTTCCCAGGATTCGCTCCAGAACTTCCGGCTCCCAGCATCCGGAGAGAAAACTTCCGCCACAATTCTGAATCTTCCGAGCCGCGCCCAGAAGTTGATCGTCCCATCGCCAATCACTGCCACGTCGTCGCCCGCGCGCAGCCCCAGATTATGCAGTCCCACCGCCGTCGCTATCTGCTCCTTTTGCAAAGGAGAACCACCCACACTTACAGTTGCGTAGGCCGTCTCTGCCAGATGGGCTACAACCGAAAACAAGATCGTTGCTGTCACTGCCGCCGTTACATACTTTGCCAGCTGCAAAGTTTCTTCACCCTTCGGCAACCGAATCCCCGCCAGAATCGCCATCAATATCAGCACCGCGGAAGCGCCTACATACCGCGGCCTCACCAGCACCAGCGCGTAACCTCCTACGCTAAGGCCTCCCGCCGCGATCAGCGGCCAGTTGCAGACAATCGCTCTTCGTGTCGGCGTCCCACCCCAGAAAATAAAAATGAGCATCCCCGCCAGCAATCCCAATTGGCCTCGGAGCATTTCCGCATAATTGCGCGCACTCTGTATCAAAACTCGAATCTGCGACCGCACCCGGAAGGTTCCTCGCATCCCATCATTCCAGTACGAAGGATCGTACCAGGGCGGGTAAGTTCCCCCTACCGGTTCCCCGAACTCGAACACCGGAGGATGCTCAAGAAGCTGTCTGGTTGTATGTAGTGGGATCCCGCTTCCAGTTGGCTCGCCCTGCCAATGCACTTGCTCGCTACCCGGATTTACCAGGCTGGCATAAGCTAGCCTTCCACTGTCGCCGAAAGTTAGCCGTCCTTTTTCTTTCGAAAGGGCGGCAATGAAAGGCAAGCTCACGACCATGAACAGCAAGGCCGCCAATAACATCCCGCAGACCCGTCTCTTCGATCTTTTGCCGGAAAACAGCAGGATGCCGAGAAACCCAAATCCCAACGGAAACATGATTGCCTTGCCCAAATAGGCTGCTCCGCACAGCACACCGAACATCGCGAACTTCCCATAGGATTGGTGAACCCGCAGGTCCACCAGGTAGCCGCCGATCAGGAAGACGATGCCCGCAACCAGAAGGTCCGGCGTAACCAGTCCGGGATCGATCAACACCAGCGCGGCCCAGAGGAAGATGCTATATCCCAGCCACAATAGAACCCATTCGGGCAAGGGAACAGAATCGTCCGCGCGCCCTGTCTCGTCCTTCCTGATCGCGCGCAGCACCGAATGAAGGAAAAAACGGAAAGAGAAGAGCGCCACAACGTAAATGATCAGGTTTACGAAGTGTACTGTGATGAATTCCCAGCGTAACGAAGGCTTAAGAATGTGCAGCGCAAGCCCCAACCACCAGGAGTACATCGGACTCCAATAGCCGTTGACCGCCGCCGTCCAGTCGCCCCGAAAGTACGCATCGCCGATGTCGAGATAAGAAATTCCGTCAGAAATCATCGCATAGCGGCCAATCCAAACTTGAACCATTCCCAGCGCGACGCAAAGGATGAGGAGTGAGCGCTCCGTCCGTGCCTCCCTGCTCGTCGTACTCGTGCTGTCCGCTGCAACGTTGGCCCTCATCATTCGGTCGCGTCGATCGCCACATCCCGCTGCACCTCTCCCACCGCCGCCGCCGCACACACCGCCATGGAAAGATAGAACACTCCAAACCATCGTTCCTGCCAATTCGGCAGGATCATAAAATGCAGCAAGAGGTAAGCCAGCGTCACCGCGAACAACCCTCGCATTCGCCTCGAAACTGTGCCGATCGTCCCCAGCAGCAGAAACGGCAGGAAAAAACTTGCCATCATCAACGTGATGCCCGACCGCAACACGGTAAAATAATTCCTCGCCGAAAATTGCACCGTCATTTCTCCCGGCGCAATCGGAACACCCGCAAAGTTGCGGTAATAAAGCATCCCCATGCCGTAGTCGCCTGCAAAATGATTGATGCAGAGAACCGATGCCACCGCCACCAGCGCCAGAACTCCCGCCTTCCACAACTCAATCCGCCGTCCCAACCAGCACGCCAGCAGCACCGGTCCCGCCAGCACCACGAAGTCAGTGCGGAAATAGATTGAGGCCAGCAGCAGGATCATTCCGGGCAGAAGCTGCCGCTTTTCAAAAATCAGGTAGAGCGACCCAAATGCGACCAGCGTCGCCAACGGATCGGCCGTCGTGTCTCGCCCCAGAGTCATCAGCGGAGGGCTGATCATCAGCAAAATCGAAACCCCTAACGTGAACCACGGGTTCATGTACTTTCCCACCCAAACAAACGCCAGAACCCCGAGAAAAAAATAAGACGTCACCGACAGAAAAATCCCGGCCCGCACCAGCCCCATTCCGGTTTTGCTCATCAACCACAGCGTCTGGTTGTAGAGAGGACGAATCGCAAACAAGGGAAGAAACTCCGCGAACCGTTCCGGGTTCGCCGCGCGCTCCTGCCGTGATTTATTCTGGTCCTCAGGCGCGCCCACCTCGTGCCCCAGCAAACCCTCCCTCTCAACCTTAGGAACGAATCGCCGCACCTCGCCATACACCCGCTCGTGGATCCGCACCGGATCACGCTCCTCCATGAGCAGCGCGTTGCCCATGTACTGAATCGAATCCATACTGTAAATCGGCAAGCGATAAAGCCGAATCGCGACCCCGCCCAGCAGAAGGATGTACAACAAGAAAATCCCGATCTTCACGGTGCCCTTCCGCCGATGTCCCCGCACCAACAGCGGCCCGCGTCCCGAAGTAGCAGAATTAGAAATCGTCACATCCCGAGCAGCGTGCATCCATCCCCTCGATTCCTGAAGTGCTGCCTAGTTTCTCACAACCAAGCCTAGCCGCAACGAAAATGCAAGCAACCAACGAATCGCCCCTCCCAGAAGCGGCAACTGGCAACTGTTCTCCGTTACAATCTCCCTGTGCCCGTCCTTCACAACCTCCGTGTCACGCTCGAAATGATCAAGTGGGAGCACTCCATCTTCGCTCTCCCTTTCGCTCTCTGCGGAGCCATGCTCGCCGCCTCCGGCCTTCCCAGCACGCATCAACTTCTCTGGATTGTCATCGCCATGCTCGCCGCCCGCTCCGCCGCCATGGCCTTCAATCGCCTCGCCGACGCTACCATCGACGCCGCCAATCCGCGCACCAGCACTCGCGCGCTTCCCACTGGACAGCTGTCGCCCACATTCGTCGCCACTTTCGTCATCGTTTCCTGCGGGATCTTCATCCTGGCCGCTTCGCAATTGAATCGCCTCACCCTCTGGCTTTCCCCGGTCGCGCTCGCCGTGCTGCTGTTCTACTCCTATACCAAACGCTTCACACGCCTCTCGCATCTCGTTCTCGGATTCGCTCTCGGCATCGCCCCATCCGCCGCATGGATCGCCGTCCGCGGCTCTCTCGACCCTCGCATCCTCCTGCTCACCGCCGCCGTCACCTTCTGGGTCGCAGGATTCGATATCCTCTACGCCTGCCAGGATTCCGACTACGACCGCGACGCCGGACTGCACTCCATCCCCCGCCACATCGGCGTCCCCGCCGCTCTCTGGATCGCGCGCGCCTTCCATCTCATCATGCTGATCCTTCTCGTCGCCCTGCTTCCCGCCTTCGCCCTCGGCAAAATCGCCCTCGCCGGTGTCATCGCCGTCCTGCTGCTCCTGCTCTACGAGCATTCCCTGGTCAAGCCCACCGACCTCAGCAAACTCAACGCCGCCTTCTTCACCATGAACGGCGTGATCAGCGTGGTCTTCGCCCTCTTCGTTGCCGCCGATCTATTGCTGCGAAAGTAGAAGGAACATGTGGGGACAGCCGCCTCGGCTGTCAGCGCGGTCCTCGCCAAATTAAAACGGGCGCTCTCACCCCCTGCGGTGAGAACGCCCGTTTCCCCATTCCCTCAGTGTGCTCGAGGGCTTGAAGATCGCTGCATCAGGACTGCTTACTGCGGCAGCGACTCCATCGTGCCTCAACATCCGGTTTCATTTGTCAAGTCCGTGTCTGTAATTTGTAAAAGAACTAGGTGCTAGGATACGGGGCCTCTGACGTTAAAGGAGTTGGACGAAGAGCCGCCTTCAACCGGTCGGTCCGCGTGGAAGTACTTGCGGTATGCCGCGATCCAGTCGGTCGAAATATCGCGCTGCGCGGTCGCCAGATCCACATCTCCGCTGCACACCATGCGGTGCAGACGATCTTCCAGTTGATCCTTCACATGAGCGTTCCACACCGTGTCCTGATATGGCTCAGGCCAGAGGTTCCGAATGTCGGTCGCACCCCCGAGCTCCGGAGTGATCAGGTAGTCCACTTCGTATGCATCCGGCCGGGGCGGCGTGACCCCATACAACTCAAACACTTTGCGTTTCAGAGAAACCGGAACCACCGGCGTCGTCCTCGTCGTAGCTCCTCCGCAAATCTCGCTCGTACTCACCGGATCAGTCGCTCCTGGAGTCAATCGCAAATTCGGTTCTTCCCTCACTGCAAGCGAAGTCCAGGCAGGTTGCGGTCTTTCCCCCGGCCCGTAAAGCCGGAATGCCAGTAGCAAGCACGCGGCAACCGCCGCGCCGGCAAACACCACTGCCCGATGGCTCTCGAGGAAAGTTTTCCAACTGGAGCGCAGCCCATTCCCGTGTCTGCTCGCCGCCAACTCTGCTATCCGTGCCGTGAGCACAGCCCGTGATCCATTTCCGGATGGCAACGCCGCATCGTGCGAGTTGAAATAAGCCTCTCCGACCTCAGCCAGAGTCCTTTCTAATTCCTTAAGGCGCGCACGGCAATTGGAGCAGCATCCAAGATGAGCTGAAACCTGCCCGCTCCGTCCGGCGGACAATTCTCCGCTAGCGTGCAACAAGAGTTCCTCATCGGCCACATGAAGATGTTCTTCCATCATGTCCTAACCTCCATCCGCACGGCCCAGCTTCGCCAGCGACCGCGCCAGCGACGCTGCTACCGACCCCAGGGAAATTCCCAGAACTTGCGCGATTTCACGGTAGCGCAAGCCTTCTGCCCGCAGCCAAAGGCACGATTGGTCCTGCTCCGGCAGCGCGCCCACCACCGCCAATAATCGTGCCTGTCTTTGCCTGCTCCTCAACTGTTCTTCCGGGTTCGGATTCCGGTCCACATGTTGCTCCGGCAAAGTCTCGTCGAACTCCACGATTCTCCGCAGGCGCAGTTGGTTGGCGGCGCGCTGTTTCAAAGCCATATTGCGCGCCACCCGAAACATCCAGCCCCGAAGATTCTGTCGCGATTTGCCGCGCTGCAAATGTTGGAACAAAAGCAGGAACGATTCCTGAATGATCTCTTCCCCGTCGTGCGCGGAGAGCCCCAGAACCAACAGATAACGCAAAAGCCGGTCGCGCAACTCTTCAAACAACTCCACAACCTCAATTTCGGGAGAAGGGATTCGCGAGCCCGCATCAGTCGGCCTCGAAAGCGGCCACGAAAGAACGAAGTCCGAAGAGAACGGCAAGCGGCACCTTTGTGTCAGAGACGCGGGGAGACGTTCAGGCTAACACAACTTGCGGCGGCTATCCTAGTCCCGGCGGTTACCAAAGCTAAAAAATAATGCCTGAACAAATCGCACTCCGAAACAATATTCAGTGGTACTGCTTCCCCCGTCAGGAATCCCCACGAAGCCAATAGAGATAAAGATTAGAGCAGAGTACGAACGTAACTTCTGCTAGCTGCCTGCTCGCAGGAAACTGAAGAGGCGCTGGTCGGTTAAGAGCTCACAGATTACTCATGAAACACGCTAGCTGCAATTTCGCGATTTTCTTTTTGCTCGCTCTTCCGTTCCTCGCTCTTCCTGTCGAAGCGCAAAGGACCACCGGGGAATTGCGTTTGACCGTCACCGATCCATCTGGATTGGGCCTGAAGAGCACAGTTGAACTCGTTAGCGAGGCCAACGACTACCGTTATACGTTCACTACGGACGATCGGGGCAACCTTGATGCCAGGCGCCTGTCCTATGGCATCTACCAGGTCCAGATTCAGGCGCAAGGTTTCGCTCCGCTTTCCGAGTCGGTCGAAATACGTTCCGCGCTTCCCGTGGACAGCACCATTCGGCTGAAAGTGGCTGCAGTTTCCGAATCGCTGAACGTCAGCGCGTCTGAGACATTGATCGATCCCTATCGCGCCGGTTCAGTCAATTCGCTGGGTTTGGAGACGATTCAGAACCGACTGACCGCGCTGCCCGGCCGTTCCATGCAGGACCTGGTGAACTCTGAACCAGGCTGGCTCTATGAAGGCAATGCGGTTCTTCACCCACGCGGCTCCGAATATCAAACCCAATTCGTCCTCGACGGCATTCCGCTCACCGACAACCGTTCGCCCAGCTTTGGTCCCGAGATCGAAGCCGATGACGTGGAATCCCTCGACATTTATACCGCAGGCATTCCGGCGGAATTCGGCAGGAAGATGGGTGGCGTGGTTGAGGTCAATACTCTCAAAAACGAAGATCCGGGATTCCATGGCCAGCTCAGCCTTTTCGGCGGGACCTATGATACGGCCGGGATCAATACCCAGGATCAATACACATGGAATAAGAATACGTTTGGCCTGAGCGCCTCCGGCAACA
>PLUI01000225.1:20014-37948 GCA_003164855.1 Acidobacteriaceae bacterium | reverse complement strand
GCGACAACTTTGAAACCATGGGCAGCATCGCCTACCAGCACATTTTTTCCTCCGACTCGATCGGCGTGCTGCGGGGAATGTCCCGCGATACCTCCACTGACTTTTCTTCCAACCCTGAGTCCTGGCCCCTCATTGCCACCAATCACAACGACTTCAAGGAAATCTATTTCAANNAGCTACGTGATACCCGACTGTGCCGATCCTAACGATCCGCAATGTCCTATCAATCTGGGCATCTTGGATTCCGGCGCGATCACCTTTGCCTTCACCGGCAGCCGCCCGGATCTTGAACAAGCGGCCTATGTTCAGGACTTAATCCGCCTCGGCAATTGGACGGTCAATGCCGGCCTCCGCTGGGATCACTACCAACTGTTGGTGAATCAGAATGCAGTCAGCCCGCGCCTTGCCGTCTCGCGCTATTTCCCCACCATTGGCTTAAATATTCACGCCTCCTATGACCGCATCTTTCAGACGCCATCCTTCGAAAACATACTTTTATCCAGTTCTCCGGCTGCGGAGGCCATCGACACCAGCGTGCCCGCACTGCAGCTGCCCGTCCAGCCTTCTCATGGCAACTATTATGAATTGGGAGCCACGAAGGCATTCTTTGGGAAGCTGCGGCTGGATGCGAATATGTTCCGTCGTCAAGTGAACAATTACGCCGACGACTCCCAAATTCTGAGTACCGGGATCAGTTTTCCCATCGCATTTGACCACGCCATTCTCTACGGCGCGGAAGGCAAGCTGCAACTCCTGCAATGGAAAGGGTTCTCAGGCTTCGCCAGCTACTCCTACATCGTCGGGAATGCCTGGTTCCCGGTGACGGGCGGATTGTTCTTGGGAGATGATGCGATCAACCCGACCACCGGGCATTTTCCCGACTCGCAGGATCAGCGGAACACCGTGCGCGCCCGCGTCCGCTATCAGGTCGCCCCGCGCTTGTGGATCGCCNNGTGATTAATCACCTCAACTTTAATCTCGGCCGCATCAGTCCGTACTTCACGCAGAATGCTTCGCTGGGCGTCGATCTCTACCTGCACGAAAAACGGTCGGTGCGCTTGCAGGCCGACGCTGCGAACCTGAGCAATACGCTCGAAGTAATCGACTTCGGAGGACTGTTCTCCGGCAATGCCCTAGGCCCCTCGCGCCAATACACCTTCCGCCTCGTAACCACGTTCTAGGAGTTTTGTCATCCTGAGCGAAGCCTGATCGTCTGAAAGACGATCAGGCGCAGTCGAAGGACTCGCTTTTGATTTTGGGTGGCGCAGCGCTTCAGCGCTGCGATAAAGGGCTGCTCTTAGACCGGCTTTAGCCGCTGAGGTGCAGCTACACCACAAAATACTTAGCCCCCGGATGATGCACCACCAGCGCCGAGGTCGATTGCTCTGGCTCCAGAAGAAATCCCGAAGTAAGCCGTACTCCCACATTCTCCTCCGGCTTGAGCAGCACAAACAACTTAGTCTGATCCTCCAGATTCGGGCAAGCCGGATAACCAAACGAATACCTCGATCCTCGATATTTCTGATGAAACAAATCGCGAATCGCCGGTGCATCCTCGCCCGCAATCCCCAACTCTTCCCGCATCGTCTTATGATGCAATTCCGCCAGCGCCTCCGCCGTCTCCACGCTCAACCCGTGCAGATACAAATATTTTGTATACTCTCCACCCTCAAATAACCGCTGCGTCTCCACCGAAGCCTTAGCTCCAATAGTGACCAAAGAAAATCCAATCACATCCATCTTCCCAGAGGCCTTGCTAGCAAAGAAATCAGAAATACAAAGCCGCCTACCCTCCCGCTGCCGAGGAAAAGTAAACCGCAACAGCTCTGACATCGTAGCGCCAGCGTCCCGCCGGCTGTCGCGAGGGCGTCCCGCCCCCGCACCCTCAGGCTCATAAACCACCACATCATTCCCATCGCTCGAGCAAGGAAAATACCCGTAAACCACCTTGGGCTCAAACAACCCCGACCCAGCCACCTCCTCTTCCAACTTCTTCTTAATCGGACGGAACTTCTCCTCCACCAGCCGCACATAATCTGCCTGCGACGCCGTCTTCAACTGCCACTGATTCTTGAACAGCGCAGTCTCGTTGATGTACGGAAACACGTCCCGCACATCGTAGTGCTTTACCCGCACACCCCAAAACGGAGGCGAAGGAATATTAGGCGCGTCCGTCACCACCACGCTCCGCTCCGCAAACACCGGACCACTTTCCTCATCCACCGCCACCGCCTTCGCGTACTCCTTCACCGTCCGCCCATCCAGCAACCGCGCCTCGCGCGCCCCATTCTCAGTAACCAGATCTTCCATCACATGCAGCCCGGCAAACGCATCCTCTGCATAAAACACCGCGTTGGCATATTCCCGCCGCAAGTCATCTTCTACGTATTTGCGCGTCAACGCCGCTCCACCGCAAATAACAGGAAACTCAAGTTTTTGCCGTTGCAGATCCTGGATCACATACTTCATCTCCAAAGTCGACTTCACCAGCAACCCGCTCAGCCCAATCGCGTCCGCCCCATGCTCCTGCGCCGCGCTGATTATCTTGTCCCCCGGCTGCTTGATTCCCAGATTCACCACCTTGAATCCGTTATTCGACAAAATAATGTCCACCAGATTCTTTCCGATGTCGTGAACATCGCCCTTCACGGTCGCGAGCACAATCGTGCCCTTCTGCGAACCGCCTTCCTTCTTCTCCATCTTCGGCTCAAGATAAGCCACAGCCTGCTTCATCACTCCAGCCGAATCCAGCACCGAAGGCAACTGCATCTTGCGTGCGCCGAATAAATCGCCGACGGTCTTCATTCCGTCGAGCAGCACAGTATTAATCAGCTCCAGCGCCGAGTAAGAGGCCAGCGCCTCTTCCAGTAACTCCTCCAAAGATTTCTTATGCGCGCCCTCGCCCACCGATTTCTCGCCATTGATGATGGCGAACTTCAGCTTGTCTTCCACTGACAGCGTATCCACATGCGCGGTGGTCGAAGCCGCCGGCTTGCCCTTCAACCCGGCAAAGTGATTCATGTATTTCTGCAGCGGATCGCCGTCCGACTCATCGCGGAAAATCAGCTTCCGCGCCAGATCCACTTCTTCCTGCGGAATCTTGTACAACGGATAAATCTTCGTGTAATTCACGATGGCCATATCCAGCCCGCGGTTCACCGCCTCATGCATGAACACCGAATTCAACACCCGCCGCGGATAAGCATCCAGCCCAAACGAAATATTGCTCACCCCCAGAATCGTGTTAACGTTAGGCAATTCTTTCTTGATCTTCTCCACAGCCTTCAAAGTCTCAATCCCCGCGCTCCGGTATTCATCCTGCCCGGTAGAAATCGGCAAAGTCAGCGCGTCGAAAATCAGATCCGTCCCATCCAGCCCATACTTCTTCGTAGCCAGATCGTAAATCCGCTGCGCGATCGCCGTCTTCTTCTCCGCCGTTAGCGCCATTCCGTCTTCGTCAATGGTCAGCGCAATCACCGCTGCCCCATACCGCTTTGCCATCGGGAGCACTAGCGACGTTCGCTTCTCCCCATCTTCCAGATTGATCGAGTTGATAATCGCCCGTCCCGGAATCCGCTTCAGCGCCTCTTCCACCACATCCGCCTCGGTAGAATCCACCAGAATCGGCGCCGGAACCCGCGTAGCAATCCTCTCCAGAATCGTCGAGATGTAGCCCTTCTCATCCTCGCCCACAATCGCGCAACACAAGTCGAGCATGTGCGACCCGTCGTTCACCAGCTTCTTCGCCAGCGCCAGAATGTCGTCGTATTTCTTCCCGCGCACCAGATTCCGGAAGTGTTCGACCCGGGTAGTCGTATTCATTTCCTCGGCGACGATTAATGGCTTCGGCTCCAGATCGAGGGGAACGGAAGTGTACGCACTCGAGGCCGCGCCCACGCGTTTCACCTCGCGCTTCGCCGCCTCCACTCCAGATACCGCGTCCACCACGGCTTTCAAATGCGCAGGCGTAGTCCCGCAGCACCCGCCCACAATCCGCACCCCATAATCCACGACAAAATGCCTGTGATACTCCGCCAATTCTTCCGGAGTCAGCTTGTAAACCGCGTGCCCGCCCTCGTTGTGCGGCAAGCCCGCATTCGGCAAGATTGATATTTCCTTCGTAGAATTCAGCGCCAAATACCGGACCGCATCGTTCATCTCCTTCGGACCGGTCGCGCAATTCAGCCCGAGAATCTCCACATCAAACGGCTCTAGCGCCGTCAGCGCCGCGCCAATCTCCGTGCCCAACAACATCGTTCCGGTTTCTTGCAGCGTAACTTGCACCGCCACCGGAAGCCGCTTGCCTGCTTTGCGCATCGCATCGAGCACGCCGATGGTCGCAATCTTCGCCTGCAACAAATCCTGGCAGGTCTCGATCAGCAGCAAATCCACGCCGCCCTCGATCAGCGCAGCTGCCTGCTCCTCATAAGCCGCCGCCATTGCTTCAAATCCAATATGCCCCAGCGACGGCAGTTTCGTCGTCGGCCCCATCGACCCGGCAACAAACCGCGGCCGGTCTTTCGTCGAAAACTGCTGCGCCACCTCACGCGCCAGTTGCGCCGCCTTCACGTTGATCTCGTGAACCCGATCTCCAAGCTCGAACTCGCCCAACACAATCCGCGATCCGCCAAAGGTATCGGTCTCAACGATGTCGCAGCCGACTCGAAAGAAGTCAGCATGAATCTCCCGAATAATGTCAGGGCGGCTCAGCACCAGCACTTCGCTGCAATTCTCTTTCCCCCAGTAATCATCCAGAGTAGGATTGCGCGTCTGAATATTCGTCCCCATCGCGCCGTCATAAACCACAACGCGCTCTTTTACGGTCTGTAGAAAATCACTCATGATTAAGCTCTTAGCTATTAGCCTTTAGCTGCTAGCGCTATCCGTGGGAATCCGTGCACATCCGTGGCCAACGGTTTGTCTTTACTCGGTACTCGTTACTGGGTATTGAACTGCATGTACAAACGCCGGCCCCCAAGGACCGGCGTGTCTGGTTCGAACTTGAAAACTCTAACTCCCCGCAACCATCTCCTTGGGAGCTCCACCATCCACGTCAGCCTGATTGAACACGACGTTCGCCCCCATATGTGCTGGCCGGGCGGCCAGCATTTGCTCCTTCCGGTAAACCAGATTGCTCGCATTGAACGTCGCCAGCTCAAACCCATGCCCGTGCGTAATCGCATCGGTCGGACAAGCCTCCACGCAATACCCGCAAAAAATGCATCGATTGTAATCGATGTTATAAACCTTGGCGTAGCGTTCCGCGCCGCTTACCCGGTGTTCATCGGTGTTGTCGGCGGCTTCGATGTAGATGCAATTGGATGGGCAGTTGGCGGCGCAGAGGAAACATGCGACGCATTTTTCCAGTCCGTTTTCGTCGCGCTGCAGGACGTGAGCACCGCGGAAGCGGGCTTCGATCCGGGCGCCGCGCAGCGGACCTTTACCGTCGGGATAATTTTCTACCGTCGTGGGCTGGAACATCTCCATGAAGGTGATGCTCATGCCCTTGGCGATGGCGGCGATGTTTTGCAGGACCGACATACGTTTCTAGTATACCGAAAGCGGCGCGCTGAGTGACGTGCGTGTCCACAGGTCCTGGTCAATCCGTCTCGCCGCGCTACAAGCACCGTGCGCGGGACCAGCGTCTTTATCCGCAATTGCCTAAGGCTTGCGGCACCCCATGCTCTGGACCTCGACCGGCGGCATGCAGGACCTGAACAATCTCATCCCCGCCAACTCCGGCTGGGTGCTTATCAATGCCAACGCCATCAATGCCTCCGGCCAGATCACCGGTTACGGCACCAAAGGCGGCCACAACCACGCGTTCCTGCTGACACCATCGAACTGAAGCGAGGAGCGCACATTCTAAACCCTCAATTGCGGGTTAGCTCTCCCTCTTCCTTGCCAGTAATTGTGACGAAGCGAATTACGCCGGCGCTATCCTCGAACACCAATCCGGTGCCGGTGGGGTTTACGACCGCTCCCACCAGATGACCGTAGGATTTCGGGATGCCTCCGTGAGTCGGCGTCTGGTCGTAGCGCGCTAACTCTCCTTCCTTCATGCCGGTCATGCTGACGAAGCGAATTACACCTTCCGCGTCCTCGAAGATGAGTCCGGTGCCGATCTGGTCGGGAATCACCGCGGCCAGGCGTCCGTAGGATTTCGGGACCGTGCCCCGCGTCGGCGAATAAGCGAAAGCCACGCTTGCGTTCTGGTTTCCAGACAAGTACACGGCAATCGCCAACACAGCTCCGCTCAAGACAAGCGTTATTCTTTTTACCATCAGGGTTAAACCTTTCTGCGGATACAGAGATAGTTAATTCGGCAGGACTTGGATCTTGTGCATCATGCCCATGTCCTCGTGCAGCAGGATGTGGCAGTGGAAGACGAAAGTGCCCGCAATCGTCGGGTCGCGAAAATCCATTCTCACCTTTACGCTCGGGTAAGGTCCCGTTCCGGACCAGTACGGAATCTCAATGGTGTCGCGAAGATCCTCATTGGGTACAGGCTTTCCGTTGACTTCCAGCATCATGAAGTGGATTTGGTGGATGTGAAACGCGTGCGTTTCCAGGGCATGGTTCTCAATCGTCCAGTCTTCCACCGCGCCTACCTTGGTTGTGATCACCGGCTTTTCGTTCGGTTCGAATACCTGCTGCTTCTGTCCGTCGACCGTGACGTAAAACTGTATCGGCCCGTTAGTTCCGCCAAACTCCTCGGAAAAATAAATCTTCCGCTGGGCGGTCGGAGTCAGATCCTTCAACCCCGCGAATTTGATGCCTCCGGGAGAGCTCCGGGGCGCCGATTCTGCAGCCGGCGTGCCTTGCTTCTTAACGCTGTCACCACCGGACGTTTCAACATTCGCTAGAAGCTGCCCGAAATCCTGATTTCCAGTGGGACCGGTTGAATAAGCCAGAGTAGAGAATTGCTCTGTCTGTCCCTGGGCAGGACCCTGCACAATAAATTCCGCCCGGCCAGCCGGAGGCACGAGGATTGTTTCCTCGAATCGCGGCGCCGCCAGAGGATAGCCGTCGAGCGCGATCAACTCCAATTTCTGGGGAGTGCCATTGAGAGTCACCTGCAGCGGCATGAAATCCTGAAGAGTGGCATTTGCTACTCGCCAGAACTGCTTTTCACCCGGCTTCATTTGGATAATCGGAAAATGAAGAGGAGCTTGGGCGACCTGATAGTTGATCGTAAGCTGGTAAGGCCCCGGAACCCACGGTACGAGATATTGCTGGCGAATCACAAACACTCGCTCAGTAAGTCCGGTGACTTCGGGACGGTATTTTTCCATGCCCTCCACAATCAGCGCACCAGCAGCGCCGCCATTCACCTGGAACTCCGTGAATCCATGCACGTGCGGATGATACCAATACAGCCCCGGCGGTTCGTTGGGCGGGATCTGCATGTTGTATTCAAAAGCCGGAGCGCCCGGCTGAATCAGCGTGGTAAGCACGTCATCCTGATGGCAGATCGGCGGAACATTCAGCCCGTGGAAGTGAACGTTGGTGGCCTGCAGGGTAGCGCTACCGCCGTCGCCACACGCGCCCGGCGGGGAAGACATATCCATTCCACCCATCGTACTCGATTTGTCAGTGGGAGAACTGCCGGTTGGGATGCTGTCTTTAACCCCGAGCATTAGCTGGTCGCCAGGATTCAGCCGCAACGTCGGAGCCTCCACCGTGCCGGTGGGTGCCTGGTATTTGTAGCAATAATGCGTGTAGCCAGAGCTATCGACCGAATATCCCATGTCGAACCCGGCGGTCAGAACTCCATTATGCGAGTACAGACTCAGAGCGTCCTGAACCACCGTTCCGGAAGCCGGGCGCGGCGGACACTGCGCCGCTGCCGCCAAACTAAATCCGCATACCGAGGCTCCCAGTAAACATTTCGCGATAATGCGCATCATCTCATCCTCAATGATTTCGAAACGCTCAGTCCTCTAGAAATCGCGAGGCGGGAAAGTTCCAATCGACAACAGCCCCAAACTGCTTGCATCCGAAATTGGCGAGCCCGGAAATTCCTGCAGCGAACATCTCCCGCCACTCGAACTCACCTCCACCATCGCGATGTACGACGGCGACCCAAACTCCGCCACATAGATCGCATCGCCCGTCCCCGCATTCGTATCCAGCGCCAGACCCGCCAGATAAGACCACTTCGAACTGTAGCCTCTCAAGCTGCCCGAGGTGCATCCCGGCGAAAGCTTGCCCGTCGTCTTATCAAAAAACGCGGCCGTGATCTTTGCCCCCTGTGTATTGCTGATGTAGAGCAGCGTCTCATCGGGGCTGAGCAGAATATTGCTGGAGTTGATCGCCGTTCCCAGCGGGTAGACCACAGTCGTATTCAATCTACCAGTAGAAATGTCGGACACTTCCACCGTGGTCGAAGTGGACGTATCTCCAAAGATAGCGAAGTGGCCGTCTTTTGTGATCTCGACTTCGTTGGGATAAGCCGTCCCTTGGGATTTCACGTAGCCGGTCGAGTTCTGTTCGTCGTTATTCGATACCGGCGTCCCGGATGAAATATCGAACGATGCAATCGACCCATCCCCGAACGTAGCCACCAGCAAGTTTCCGTGGACCGCCATCCCATTGATGAATCCAGCCTGCAGTCCAACCACCGTAACGTCATTCACAAAACTAAGGCTGCAATCGGACTGAACCTGAAAAGTCCCAATCGTGTTCGAGGCCGTGAAGCTCGCGTACAAGTATTGCCCGTTCATAGCCAACCCGATGCCATTCGTTGCCCCAGAATCGGTTGTGGAACCGGAAGCGCTCCCACTCACTTCCATGGTATTCACGTTGATGCCAACGATGTCTCCCGTGGCCGCGTCCGAGGCGTAGACGCATTCATTCCCTGCGCTGTTGACCAGGCTCACCCGGTTCGTGGCAAAAAATCCGCCAGTAATCCCGCCCCCTCCGGTTAGCACTTGCCCCTTCAGCGTCAACGCTCCATTCGCCTCAACCGTATAGAAAGTGACGCTATTCTCGAACGGCACATCGTCATTAGTAACCAGATAATGAGACTGACTCGCCCCCTGCGCCCAGCCACTCGTCACGCAAAGCAAAATCAGCACCGCCGTGCCGAGCAAAAAACTGGATTTCAGGCAGATCCGCATAGTTATTCCGCTGGACGATTTCTTCGGTTTACGTTTCGCAGGGGTGGGCAAACAACGCTTGATGAAGTTAATCACAATGGGCCGTGCTGTTCAATCGGAATCCTAGTTCAGCTAGGGAATAAGGGCTGGGGACGAAAGTTGGCGTGGGCCACCGGAAACCCCTCAAAACGCGCTTTGGCTCGATGCAACTTCCTCGTCTTCGCGGCGCCACAGCGCCAGACCAGCAGAGCCCGCCGCAAGCATGCCAAGTGATGCGTTGCGAGGCGCGCCGGTCTGTGTCGATCTTGCCTGAGGCCCAGCATCGACCTCGTCGCCAGTGGTTTGTCCCGCGCGAAGCGACTTGTTGGGCTCTGTCTCGTATGCATAACCGGTAATGAGCACCTTGAAGGGAAAAATTGGATCGCTGACGCTCATTCGAATCCAGCCGTAGTGCGTTTCGCTTCCAATCTTGAAGGAAACTCCCAGATAACGGTTCTGAACATTGTTCCACGGTCCAAGCTTGTAACTCTTGCGCGCAACATCAAGAACCAGGTTATGGGCCATCGAGCGCACTCCACCTTTGAAATCGGCGGATGCGCCGATGACGGCGCCTTCTGAGAGCGGTTCGGCATATCTCTTCAATGCCGACTACGGCATTTTTGTGGGCGTCAATGCTGATGACGCTGTTCTGCGAATAGGAAAGCCCGTACGTGTAGTGTAGAAAGGCGAAATCAGGAACGCCGTCGCCGTTGATGTCGATATACTGGAAATCCGGGCTGATTGGAATGACATGATGCACCTGTGTATACACAATATCGGCGGCTGCGGGCTGCGCCAAAGCCATCAGGCTTACGCTGACAGCGCCGGCAGAGAGTACATAGAGCTTCAGTTGAGAATCTAAGGCCACAGATGTTTGCTTCACGCTACGTACGGCATGGTCCATAGTTCTCTCCATTTCGAGTTCTCCCAAAAGAGCGGCTGCAAGTATCCCACGGATTAGCCGTATGTCAATGGCCCGAACTGAGCGTGGAACGGGATGGCGATCGGAAAGTCACCGTTATTCTTCAAACAACGT
This sequence comes from Acidobacteriaceae bacterium, assembly GCA_003164855.1. Lineage (GTDB taxonomy): Bacteria > Acidobacteriota > Terriglobia > Terriglobales > Acidobacteriaceae > Sulfotelmatobacter. The sequence continues at coordinate 27,772 of PLUI01000225.1, read as the reverse complement.
AACCTGCCGCTGATCCTCGACCGCCCCACGCCTCGGACGCCGCGTCGCCCCAATCACCGCCAGCACGGTCAGCGACTCCAACGCCGTCCTCGGCACGAAGATGCGCTGCGTGTTCGAACGCTGGTCCGGAGGATTGATCAGGAAACCTTCCGGCGTAGTCTGCGTCAGGTCGGCGGGCATGAGCCCTTCTAGGATTTCATTGTCTTTAAACCGCAACCGCACCCACAGGCCTTCGGAGCGGGGACGGGAAGTAAAAGTCTTGCGGGTGAGCGATTCGGAGTCGCCGAACTCGCGCACGAAGTAGACACCCTTGATCTCGCGCAGGTCCATGGCCACTACGTTCCCGGCCGTGTTCAGCAATTCGAGCTTGCCCTCGTTGACAAACTGCGCGGGCGAGACATACCCCGAGACCGAATCCCGGTCCATCTTGCGGACAATCACTTTCTTATGGGTCGATGGCATAGGTCAGGGCTTCGGCTGCCGGGCTTCGGGCTTCGGCAAAAGCCAAAATTCTGCACATAAGTTCCAAAAGGTGCCCCGGTTCGGCCGAAGCCCGATTGCCGAAGCCCGACGCCCGAAGCCNNAACGTTGTGTTATTCCTTTAAGTTGCCTCGGCGTTGCTCAAGTCTGTATAAGTGTTTTGTATTGAGTGGCTTGTATGGCGTTTGGGGTCTAAGGGCCAGGGTTGGGTCGAGTCGGGCTGTGGAAATCGTGTGGAAAACACTGGCGTAGGCGGGATTAAAGACCCCGATTCTAGTAAGTCGAGATCAGTAGGAAACGCCGCCTCCGCCGCCTCATAGATCGCTTGAAGACGAATGGCTGATTACATTTACACCATGGAAATCCGGTTGACGCCGGATCAGCTGAAAGGCGTCAATCTGGTGCAGGAAGTAGCCCGCGCGGCGGGCATCACGCTCTACCTGACCGGCGGTGCAATCCGCGACATTATCAGCGGCTTCACCATCCGCGATCTCGACTTCACCGTCCAGGGCAATCCGCTCAAACTACAGAAGGATTTCGAACGTGCCGGAGCGCAACTCGCCGGCCACGACGACGATGTCCGGACCCTGTTTTTAGTGCTGCCCGGCAACGTCCGCGCCGAAGTCGGCATGGCCCACACCGAAACCTACGAGAAGGTCGGCAAGCCGCCCACCATCGCTCCCGCCAGCATTCAGGAAGATCTGCGCCGCCGCGATTTCACCGTAAATGCCATGGCCCTGTCTCTGAATGAGGGCTCGCGCGGCCTGCTCCTCGATCCCTTCAATGGCGTCGCCGATATCGAGGCAAAAGTTCTTCGGATCCTGCACAACTATTCGTTCGTTGAGGATCCCTCGCGCTTAATTCGCGCCACCCGCTTTGCCGCCCGCTTCCACTGGCCGCTGGAGGAACGCACCCAGCAGCGCTTCGACTCGGCCCGGGAAAATAAATACATCGACCACATCTCAAAGGGCTCCATCGGGCACGAAATCGCCCAACTCGCGCACGAAGACGATCCGCTGAGCGTTGTGCGCGCTCTGGAAAAAGAAGAGTTCCTGAAAGTGCTGCATCCGCACTGGACCGTTGCCAAAGTTGATACCAACGGCCTGACTCAGTTGATGAAGACCCGCCAGCAGATCGTCGATCTGGGCTACACCGTCGACCCCTCAGCGGCGGTCATGCATTTCTTAACGGCACATCTGCCGGAAAAAGATATTGCGGATATTCGGAAGCAAATTCCCCGCAAGGATTTGATCGAAGCGTGGCGCGACATTGAGGATCACGCCAAAGAGTTGGCGAAGCGCTTGATGGGCAAGGAAGCGGCAACGCCGTCGCGCACTTGGAATCTGCTCTCCTCGGCACGTCCGGAAATGGTGCTCTTCCTCGCGGTAACGGCGCGGCATCAATCGGTGGCGCAGAAGATCAAGAACTTCTTTACCAAGTGGCGCGATGTCCAGAAGCGCATCCCACTGCCTGAGATGACCGAACTGCTGATCACACCGCAGCTTCCGGAGTATCCCAAGATCGCGCGCGATGTGTTCATGCTGCTGCTCGATGGCAAACTGCGTTCCCGCACCGAGACTTTGAAATTCTTAAAGCCATTCGCGCCGCCGCCACCGCCGCCACCACCACCTCCGCGACGTGGACGCGGACCGAAGGCCGCCGCAGTCGCCGCCCCAATCCCGGAAGCTCCCGGTAAACCGGCAAAAGGCAAAGGTAAGAAAGCAGCGCCCGTAGCTGCCCCCGCTCCCGCGGCGTCGGTTCCGGCACCGGCAAAGAAGACAAAACCGGAGGCCAGTCGCAAGCCTGACACAAAAGCCAAGCCGGCCAAAGCAGCAGGGAAGACGGCCAAATCCGCTAAACCCGCGGCCAAAGCAGCCGCAGCCAGGCATTCCACCAGGAAGCCTGCGGCGAAGAAATCAACTACCAAAAAGGCCAAAAAACGTTAGCCTTCCGTACCATATAATTCTTGGCTCCGACAGCCCGAATTAGGCTTATAATAAGGCCATGCGGCGCCTTTTGGCCATTGCGGGTTTCCTGCTCCTGGCGGCGTCTTTGCCGCTTATGGCACAGCACGGCGGAGGCCACGGCTCAGCCGGAGGCCATGGCGGATTTTCAGGCGGCGGCAGTTTTGGCGGCCACGCGTCCGCCGGCCACGCGTTCTCCGGAGCGCACTCCGCGTCAGGTTACGCCCCGCATTCCTTCGCTGGCTCGCGATCCTTCAGTCGGCCATCGTCTTCGCGCGGCCTGAACGCCAGAAACTTCAATCATTCGAACAATCTGCGAATCCGCACCTACGGATTTAGAAACAACTGTTACGGATACCGCTGTGGTTACGGCTACGGATATCCCTGGCTCGGCGCAGGAATCGACCCCTACTGGTGGTGGGATTCCGGTTCCTCCTACGATCAAGACCAGCAGGATCAAACCGGCCTTGCGAACGAGATGAACGCCCAGAGCCTCGATGAGCAAAGAATGCGCCAGCAGGGCGATCAGGATGTTTATGCCAGGTCTACGTATCCTCACCAGCCAGAGCGAACTGAAGCCGCTCCCGCCACGTTGCTGGTGTTCCGCGATCAGCACAAACAGGAAATCCAGAATTATGCCATTGTCGGCCAGACGCTGTGGAATTTTTCTCCGCAGCACACCGAGAAGATTCCACTCTCTCAACTCGATCTTCCCGCCACAACAAAAGCAAACGACGAGCGTGGCGTGGATTTCCGCGTACCCGGCGCAAACGAAGGCCAGTAGCATCTCACTCGTTTTCCACTCCTAATCTCCGCTCTGTGGATAACGCGACGCTTCCGTGCACGCCGTTTCCCGTTAGAATGAGCCCAACGTAAAATGACTTCGAGTCCCATGTCCCAATTCGTCCACCTGCACCTCCACACCGATTATTCTTTGCTGGACGGCGCTTGCGACGTCGAAAAACTTTGCCAGCGCGTCAAAGAACTCGGCATGCCCGCCGTCGCCATGACCGATCACGGAAATATTTTCGGTGCAGTACATTTCGTAAATGCAGCGCACAAATATGACGTCAAGCCGATCATCGGCTGCGAACTCTATATCTGCAAAAAAGACGATCACAACATCGAGCGCACTCCGCCCGATGGCGACACCTACAACCATCTCCTCGTACTCGCCCAGAACGAAGAGGGCTACCGCAACCTGGTAAAGATCACGTCGGAAGCCTCCCTACACGGCTTCTACTACAAACCGCGCGTTAGTAAGAATTTCTTAGCCGAACATTCCCGCGGCCTGATTGGCCTTTCGGGATGCCTGAAAGGCGAAGTCGCGGAGCGCCTGACAGAAGGGAAGTATGACGCCGCGCTCGCCGCCGCCGGAACCTACCGTGACATTTTCGGGAAAGACAATTTTTATCTCGAGATTCAGGATCAAGGTCTGGCGATGGAGCACAAAATCCATCCCGGCCTCTTCCAGTTGGAGAAAGATCTCGGACTGCCCCTCGTCGCCACCAACGACAGCCACTATCTGTGCGAGGACGACGCTCACGCCCAGGACGTAATGCTCTGCATCCAGACCGGAAAATCCATCCACGACACGGCGCGGATGAAATTCGATGGCACGCAGTTCTTCGTCAAGAATCACGACGAAATGTATCGCGTGTTCAAAGACTCGCCCGAAGTCCTGACGCGCACTCTCGATATCGCCGAGCGCTGCAACCTGCGCCTGGAAAAAGTCGCCACGCCATTCCCGCAATTCGATGTCCCGCCCGGCTACAGCATCGACAGCTATTTTGTTCACGTTTCCCGCGAAGGCTTCGCGCGCCGTCTGGCGGCGCTGCGCCCGCTGCACGAGCAAGGCAAACTGAAGCACTCCATATCGGACTATGAACAGCGCCTCGAGCGTGAACTCGCCATCATCCAGCAGATGAAGTTCCCCGGATATTTCCTCATTGTGTGGGATTTCATCCGTTACGCCAGAGAGCACGAAATTCCCGTCGGCCCAGGCCGCGGATCCGCAGCCGGCTCTCTGGTTTCTTACGCACTCGGCATCACCGATATCGATCCCCTCCAGCACGAGTTGCTCTTCGAGCGCTTCCTGAATCCTGAGCGCGTCTCCATGCCCGATATCGATATCGATTTCTGCATGAATCGCCGCGGAGAAGTAATCAATTACGTCACCCAGAAATACGGCCGCGACAATGTTGCGCAGATCATCACCTTCGGCACCATGGCTGCCAAAGCCGCAATTAAAGATGTTGGCCGCGCCATGGACATCCCCTACGCCGATGTCGATCGCATCGCCAAGATGGTCCCCACGCAGCTCAACATCACGCTCGACCAGGCCATCGAAGACTCTCCGCAACTGCGCGAAGCCATGGAGAAAGACGGCCAGATCCGCGAGTTAATGGAGACTGCGAAAAGACTCGAAGGCATGGTACGCAACTCAGGCGTCCACGCCGCTGGCGTGGTCATTTCCCCGCGGCCGCTAACCGAACTCGTCCCCCTCCACAAAACCAAGAACGACGAAATCGTCACCGCCTTCGATATGGTCGCCATCGAGAAAATGGGCCTGTTGAAGATGGATTTTCTCGGCCTCACCACGCTGACAATTCTCACCGACGCGCTGAAACTCATCGTGCAAACCCGCGGCACGCCCATTACCCTCGAAAATATTCCTTTCGACGATGCCGAAACTTATCAAAAAGTCTTTCATAAAGGACTAACCTCCGGCGTCTTCCAGTTTGAATCGCACGGCATGAGAGATGTCCTTCGGCGTTATCAGCCGAACTCGATCGAACATCTTACCGCCTTGAATGCGCTCTATCGCCCAGGCCCCATGGCGATGATTGACGATTTCATCGAGCGCAAACAAGGGCGCCGCAAGATTGAGTACGAACTACCCGAGCTCAAGGAGATTTTGGAGGAGACGCTGGGCGTCTTCGTCTATCAGGAACAGGTGATGCAGGCAGCGAATAAGCTAGCAGGCTACTCCCTCGGAGAAGCCGATCTGCTCCGCCGCGCCATGGGCAAGAAAAAAGCAGAGGAGATGGCCGCACAGCGCGAGCGCTTCGTCCAAGGCGCGGCCCAGCGCAAATTCCCGGCGAAGAAGATCGAGAAAATTTTCGATCTCATGGCCCAGTTCGCCGGATACGGCTTCAACAAATCGCACTCCGCCGCCTACGCCCTGCTCGCCTATCACACGGCATATTTGAAAACGCACTATCCCGTCGAGTTCATGGCGGCCCTACTCACCTCGGTCACCGGCAGCACCGATGACGTGGTGAAGTACATCAACGAATGCCGTGAAATGGGCATTGCCGTCGAAGCCCCGGACATCAACGTGTCGGACGCAAACTTCACCCCGCATGGGGAAGCCATCCGCTTTGGCCTGGCTGCGGTAAAGAACGTCGGCGGCAATGCCATTGAGTCGATTGTGGCGGCGCGCAAAAAGTTGGGCCGCTTCAAATCGATTTACCAGTTCTGTGAGAATGTCGACCTCCGTCTGCTCAACAAGCGCGTGCTGGAATCGCTAATCAAAAGCGGCGCTATGGATTCCCTCGGCCGCCGCGCGCAATTAATGGTCGTGCTCGACCGCGCCATGGATCGTGCCCAGAAAACCCAACGCGATGTGGAATCCGGTCAGCACGGCTTGTTCGGAGTTTTCCAGCAGGAAGACACCGAGGCGCACAATGACAAGCTTCCTGACATTCCTGACTGGGACGAACAGGCGCGCCTGGCATCGGAAAAAGAAATTCTGGGATTCTTCATCAGCGGCCATCCTCTGGAAAAACATAAAGACAAGTTGCAGGACTTGCAGGCGCTCAGCATTGTGGAGATCGGCGCGATGACGAAATCCACCGGCAAAGATGAGACCATCGCCACCGCGGGCATCATCGCCAACCTGCGCGTACTCAAATCCAAGCGCGGAGATTACTACGCTCAGGCCACGCTCGAAGACATGTCCGGCTCCATCGATATGATCGTCTTCCCCGAAGCCTACAAGCGCCTGGGTGACAAAGTGAAGCTCGAAGTCCCGGTGCTGGTGCGGGCAGGCGTGAGAATTGAAGAAGGTGCGAATCCCAAAATAACCGCTGCGGAAATTATGCCGCTCGAGGACGCCAAAGTTCCTCTGCCGCGCGCACTTCGCATTCGCATCCCGCTCGAAACCACAGCTGAGTCCACGGTGGACGACCTTCACGCCCTTTTCCGGGAGCGCAAAGGCGAAGCGCGCGTCTTGTTTGACGTGGAACGCACCGGGGATTTCATGGTCGTGATGGAAGCGCAGGGCTATAATGTCTTGCCGGACCGTAACTTCATCGCCCGCGTGGAACAATTATGCGGACGCGGCAGTGTGCGAGTGATTTCCTGAAAAACGATCAGCTGAAATCCATGGAAGCAAATAATAAAGCGCAGCAGGAGTTAGAGGAGATCGAGCGTGAAGTGGCGTTGATCGAGGCTACGCCAGGACAGAACCCTGAGACCCACCGTCAACTGGCCGAGCTTCAAGAACGCGTTCACACCTTGAGGCAGGAGATGAAAGCTTCCCAAACTGCGTGGCAGAAAACCGAACTGGCCCGGCATCCCCAGCGTCCGCAGTCTCTCGACTACATCGATCGCCTGTTCACCGACTTCAGCGAAATTCATGGCGATCGCNNTACCGCGAAATTCATGGCGATCGCACCTTCGGTGACGATGCCGCCATCATTTGCGGAATGGCTCGCTTCCACGGCGAAGAAATTCTGGTCGTCGGTACTCAGAAGGGCCGCGACATGAAGCAGCGCGTGTACCGCCATTTTGGCACGCCGCACCCGGAAGGCTACCGTAAAGCGTTACGCGTGATGCAGATCGCGGAAAAGTTCCGCCGTCCGATTCTTACTCTTGTCGATACCGACGGCGCCTATCCCGGAATTCACGCCGAAGAGCGCGGACAGGCCGAAGCCATTGCCCACAACCTGCGCGAAATGTCTAGCCTCGAAGTGCCCATCATCGCCACGGTAATCGGAGTAGGTGGCAGCGGAGGTGCATTGGCCATTGCCGTGGCCGACCGCGTCCTCATGATGGAGAATTCAATTTACTCCGTGATTTCTCCCGAAGGCTGCGCCGCCATCATGTGGCGCGACGCTACCAAGAAAGAGTTGGCAGCCGAAGCCATGCGCATTACCGCCACTGACCTCAGCGAACTGGGCTGCATCGACGACATCGTTCCTGAACCGGAAGGCGGAGCTCACCGGGATTACGAAGCAGCGGCCAATCTGCTCGACATCAGCCTGCAGAAACATCTGGCGGAACTAAAGAGACTGCCACCTGCGGATTT
>PLUI01000225.1:0-19981 GCA_003164855.1 Acidobacteriaceae bacterium | reverse complement strand
TTAAGGAAGGTGTTGGGATGGCCACTACGGATGTCGTGCCTCAAGGAGCCGGTGGGCAACTGGGGCGCAAGCGCATTGTCAATGACATGAGCATTCAGGTCGCTACGGTGAATGGCTCAGGCTCGCAGAGTTCGAACACGGTTTTGTTGCGGGCCATTTTTCAGATGGGCGTGCCGATTTCAGGCAAGAATCTTTTTCCTTCGAACATCGCCGGATTGCCCACCTGGTACACCATTCGCGCCAATAAAGACGGCTACATCGGCCGCAAAAAGGAAATCGATTTCCTGGTCGCCATGAACGCCGAGACCGCCCAGGACGACGTCATGTCATTGGCGCCCGGCGCTTCCGTTCTCTATGACGAGCCTCTCGCTCTCGACAAGTTGCGTAACGACCTGATTTTCTACTCCGTTCCCTACGACAAAATCGTAGCCACGGTCTGCCCCGAAGCCAAGCTGCGCAAGCTGGTCAAGAACATGGTGTACGTGGGTGTCGTGGCTCAACTGCTTGAAATCGAAATGGGCGAGGTCGAGAAAGCCATTCGCAAGCAGTTCGCGAAAAAGGTAAAAGCCGCCAACCTCAACCTCGCCGCGGCTCAGGCCGGGTTCGATTACGCCAAAGCCAGCCTGCAGAAACGCGGGGCTTTTTACATCGAGCGAATGGATAAGACCGCCGGCAAGATCATCATCGACGGCAATTCCGCCGCGGCTCTCGGCTGCATGTTCGCCGGATGCACCGTGGTCACCTGGTATCCCATCACGCCCTCCTCTTCGGTTGTCGAAAGCCTCATCGATTACATGAAGAAGTACCGCGTGGAAGAAGATGGCAAAGCAAGTTTCGCCATTGTGCAGGCAGAAGACGAACTGGCCGCGATCGGCATGGTCATTGGCGCAGGCTGGGCGGGCGCGCGCAGCATGACCGCGACCGCTGGCCCCGGTATTTCGCTAATGTCGGAATTCGCCGGCCTGGCTTATTACGCGGAAATCCCCGGCGTCATCTGGGATATTCAACGCGTCGGCCCGTCAACCGGCTTGCCTACCCGCACATCCCAAGGCGACATTCTTTCGACGGCATTTCTTTCTCACGGCGATACCAAGCAAATCATGCTGATTCCATCCTCGGCAGCGGAATGTTTCAGCATGGCCTCGGAAGCGTTCAACCTCGCCGAGCAATTTCAGACGCTGGTCTTTGTCATGTCCGATCTTGATCTCGGCATGAATAACTGGATGTCCGATCCTTTCGAGTATCCAACCATCCCAATCAAGCGTGGCAAAGTTCTCGACCGGGAGGACCTCGATAAACTGGGCGGCTTTGCCCGCTACAAAGATCTGGACGGTGACGGTGTGGGATATCGCACTCTGCCCGGCACTGAGCATCCCGCCGCCGCCTACTTCACCCGCGGCAGCGGGCACAACGACAAATCCAACTACAGCGAGCGCCCCGACGATTACGAAAACAATATGGAGCGCCTCAATCGCAAGTTTGAAACGGCGCGCTCCTTCGTACCGCGGCCCGAGATCTTCAAGGGGACGAACGCAAGAATCGGAATCATCGCCTACGGAACATCCCACTGGGGCATAACCGAGAGCCGCGACCAGCTGCGCAATGAGTACGCCATCGAAACCGATTACCTGCGGCTGCGGGCTTATCCCTTCACCCGTGAGGTTCATGAATTCATCGAGCAACACGATCGCATTTACGTGGTCGAACAGAACCGCGACGCGCAAATGCTTAGCCTGCTCAAACTCGACCTCAAACCGGAATTGACCACGCGTCTGCGCAGCATCAGCCATCTTGATGGACTGCCGCTCGATGCGCGCTCTGTCACTGACGAACTGAGCACCATGGAGGGCAAGTAAATGGCGACTATTCCTGCATCCACGCCGAAGACGAATCATATCGGCCTGACGGTGATNNTCCGAGCGCATCATCGAAGCCATGTATGACATGGGCGTGCAGCCCGAGCGCGTCGCCAAGTTAAGCGGCATCGGATGCTCCTCCAAAAGTCCCGCATACTTCATGAACCGTTCGCACAGCTTCAATTCCGTGCACGGACGCATGCCCTCCGTCGCCACCGGCGCCATGCTCGCCAATCGCAATCTGATTGCTCTCGGCGTCAGCGGCGACGGCGATACCGCGTCCATCGGCATCGGCCAGTTCGTTCACCTCATGCGCCGCAATCTTCCTATGATCTACATCATCGAGGACAACGGCGTGTACGGTCTCACCAAAGGCCAGTTTTCCGCCACTGCCGATCTTGGTTCGAAACTGAAATCCGGCGTGATCAACGATCTTCCGCCGATCGATACCTGCGGCCTCGCCATCGAGCTCGGCGCAACCTTCGTGGGCCGGTCATTTTCCGGCGACAAACGCCAGTTGAGCACCATGTTGAAAGCTGCCATCGCTCACCAGGGCACCGTAATGCTCGATGTCGTCTCTCCCTGCGTCACCTTCAACGATCACGAGGGTTCCACCAAATCCTACAAGTACGTAAAGGATCACGACGAGGCCTTGCAGGAGATGAGCTTCGTTCCGCACTTCGAGGAAATCGACGTGGAATACGATCCGGGAACCACGGTCAGCGTCACCATGCACGATGGCTCCCACCTGCAACTTCGCAAGCTGGAAGAAGATTACGATCCCACCGACAGGATCGCAGCCATGACCCGCCTGAGCGAAGCTCACGACAAAGGCGAAGTCCTGACCGGAATCTTTTACGTCAACACCAAAGCCCCCAGCTTCCTCGATATGCTGAACATGGTCGATCAGCCGCTGGCCACGCTTCCGGAATCGCAGACGCGTCCAGGCAGGGAAGCGCTCGAAGCCGCGATGGAAGAACTGCGGTAAGGCTGCTTCGAGCTTCAGCGCGCGACGATGCTCATGTGGCGACAGCCACCTCGGCTGTCCCGCCGAAGCGAAGCGAGGCGGAACCCATACCAGGTGCTTACTTGGATCCCTCCAGTTCTTTCAGCACCGCGCTGCAGCGCTCACACACCGTCGGATACTTCTTATCCTCACCGACATGCGTCGAATAATTCCAGCAGCGCTCGCACTTGGCTCCGTCAGCCTTCTTCACCTCGACGTGTACGCCGCTGGTACCGTTGCCGGAAGCTTGCGTAAGCGTCACCGCAGAAACGATAAACAAGTAGCGCAATTGATCTTCATATCGCGCCAGTAGCGAGTAGGCAGGATCGGCAGCGGTGATGGCGAGTTGCGCCTCCAACGGCTTGCCGATCATTTTGCCGTTGCGCGCCGTATCCAGAGCCTTCATCACTTCGTCGCGAATCCCCAGCAGCGCCGTCCAATCCTGGCGCTGTGCAGGATCATCAGCAGCAATCCCCTCCCCGAGCAGTTCCTCCGCAGAAGGAAATAACGCCAAGTGAACACTCTCCGGTCGATCGGGAACCTTGGGCAAGTATCCCCAAACTTCCTCCGAAGTAAATGTCGTGATGGGCGCAAGCAGGCGAGTTAGCGCTTCTCCGATGCGCCAGACGGCCGTCTGCGCCGAGCGCCGAGCCTGCGACTTGGGCGCAGAAACGTACAGCCGGTCCTTGAGCACGTCGAAGTAAAATGCGCTAAGTTCCGTCACACAGTAATAATTCACCCGATGATAGATTCGGTGAAAGGCGAATTCGTCATACCACCGCCGGACATCCCCGGCCAGCGCCGCTGTCAGACGAAGCATGTACTGATCGATGCCCTCCAGTTTCTCAAACGGAACAACGTCGGCCTGAGGGTCAAAGTCGTAGAGATTGCTGAGCACGTAGCGGAATAGATTGTTTCGAATAGTACGATAAGTTTCCCCGATACGCTGCATCAACTGCTCTGATCCCACCACGTCTTCTCTAAAATCAACCGACGCCACCCACAACCGCACCACTTCCGCCCCCAGCCGATCCGAAATATCCACCGGATCAACATCGTTCCCCCGCGACTTTGACATCGCCTGTCCTTTTTCGTCCAGCGTCCATCCCGGCGTAACCACGCCTTTATAAGGTGGCGTTCCATGCGTCCCCATAGCGCACAGCAGAGACGACTGGAACCATCCGCGGTATTGGTCTCCGCCCTCTAAATAAAGATCAGACGGCCAGGGATACGTCGGCTCATCGTTGATCAGAGCCAGATAGCTCGCGCCCGACTCCAGCCACACGTCAAAGATGTCCGTCTCTTTTTCAAACTTAGCTCCGCCGCAATGCGGACACTTCGCACCCCCCGGAAGAATCGAGTCTGACTCGGAAGTAAACCACGCGTCCGCACCGGATCGCGCGAACAATTCAACCACCTTCCGATTCACGGCCTGATCGTTAAGCGGCTTGCCGCAACCTTCGCAAAGAAAAACCGCAATCGGCACGCCCCACACCCGCTGCCGCGAAATACACCAGTCCGGACGCGTGGCAATCATGTTCGAAAGCCGCTCTTCACCCCACGCTGGATCCCATTTCACCCGCTTGATTTCTTCCAGCGTGCGTGTGCGCAGCGTGTCATCATTCGACTTCCCGCCCGGCATCGGCGTTTCCATCGAGATGAACCATTGCTCGGTCGCCCGGAAAATCACCGGATTATGGCACCGCCAGCAGTGCGGATAAGAGTGCTCCGTCTTTTCCGTATGCAGCAACGCCCCTCGGCTCTTCAGCAACTCGATGATCGGCTGGTTCGCGTCCCACACGCGCTTTCCCGTGTATTCCGCCAGCCCGTTCCGCAGGATTCCTTTTTCATCCACATTGCTGGTTGCGTCCAGCCCGTACTTCACGCCCGTGATAAAGTCCTCCGCACCGTGCGAAGGCGCTGTGTGCACCACGCCCGTTCCCGTGTCCATGGTCACGTAATCCGCCAGCACGCCCAGAATCTTCCGATCCAGAAACGGATGCTGAAAATTCAGCCGCTCCAGTTTTCGCCCAGGAAAATGCGCCAGTTCATGGGTATCGGCAAGCCCACACTTCTCAGCCACATTCTTCGCCAGCTTCGACGCCACAATGTAAACTTCGCCGCCGGATTCCAGTCCCACATATTCTTCGTCCGGATGAAACGCCACCGCCATCGACGCTGGCAGCGTCCACGGAGTTGTCGTCCAGATAATCGTGGAAACTTTTTTTCCCGCCAGAGCCACATCGATGCCCGCGGGATCGTCGAGCAATCTGTACTTCACATAGACCGTCGGGCTGGTGTGGTTCTCGTACTCGACCTCGGCCTCGGCCAGCGCCGTCTCGTCATGCATGCACCAGTAAACCGCGCGCAGCCCCTTGTAGACGAATCCATTCTCGTAAAACGAAAAAAACGTCGACAGCACCACCGACTCATACTGCGGATTCATCGTCGCGTAAGGTCGATCAAAGCGGCCAAACACTCCAATGCGCTTGAACTGCTGGCGCTGCAAGTCGAGATATTTCTGCGCGTACTTGCGGCATTCCGCGCGCACGTCGGTCGGCCGCATCTGCAGCTTCTTGCCGCCCAGTTCCTTGTCCACCTTGATCTCGATCGGCAGTCCGTGACAATCCCATCCCGGCACATACGGCGCGTCAAATCCAGCCATGGTCTTCGATTTCACGATAAAGTCTTTGAGACACTTATTCAGCGCCGTGCCCATGTGGATGGGCCCGCTGGTATAAGGCGGCCCGTCGTGCAGGATATAGGTCGGCGCACCTTTGCGAGCCTCCCGAATGCGCTCGTAAATGCGTACCTGCTCCCAGCGGGCCAGCATTTTAGGCTCGTTCTGCGGCAGATTGGCCTTCATGGGGAAGGCAGTTTTAGGCAGGTTGATGGTCGCTTTCAGTTCGAGCGGCACTCGGTCGGTTCTCCCAAATGATTGAATCTCCTCATTATAGGGAGACCTGCCGGTAACGTCCATGCAAGGAAAGCACCACCCAGTGCGCCTCTGTGCCCTCTGTGTTTATGATGTTGGTTATTAGGCCGCATCCAGATCCAGGCACTCGGAAATACACTTCGTAAACCGACGGCAGAAGAGGTACAATTTCACCAACAGGCAAGATGAATGGTCGATCCACTCGTTGCGTGGCATTTCACGAAACTAGCCGAAGCGTTATAGGCAACTTGTTCGAAAGACCAGTCATCTGTGTAAAGCAGGGCGTCGGGGGGCTGGTCCATGCACCGTCCGACCTGGGAACACCGAATCGGGGAACATGTCATCTGTAGAAGTCAATCCGAAACCCACTGAAAAAGAGCCGGAACTTCATCTCCTGCTCGCTCCCGACACTTTCGAGCCGCTGTGGAAATCGCTATTCCGCGGCCTTGACGACTTCTTCTTCCCCAAGAAACTTCCGCCCCTCAAACTGGAATCGAAGCCCATCCCGGTCAAAGACATCTGGGGCTTTTACAATTACAAAAAAGATGGCGCCCTCGGCTCTACCGCCCTGCACATCGTGGTGCTCGGATTGATCATCGGCGGCACAATTCTGGGGCATCGCTGGGTCACCAAGGTCGAGGCCAAACCGCAAAGCACCACTCAGTTGATCGATCCCGGCGACTTCGTTGCGCTCAAGCCCGCCAAGACTCAAGCCGGTGGCGGAGGCGGAGGCGGCGACCGCGATGTACTCCAAGCCTCAAAGGGCAAGCTGCCCAGGTTCTCCATGCAGGCCCAGATCACGCCGCCCGCCGCGGTCATACGAAATTTAAATCCCAAGCTGGCCGTCGAACCCACCATCATGGTGCCGCCTGAAATCAAAGTGGCGATGAACAGCAATATGCCCAACTTTGGCGTTCCAAACTCCTCCGCCGTCATTCCCTCGAATGGCACCGGCTCTGGCAGCGGCATCGGTTCTGGTAGCGGCGGCGGCGTAGGTTCCGGCAACGGCCGTGGCCTTGGACCCGGTGAGGGTATGGGTACCGGCGGTGGTGTTTACCGTCCCGGCAGAGGAGTCACTCCACCCCGGCCAATCTATTCTCCCGATCCGGAGTTTTCCGAAGAAGCCCGCAAAGCCAAGTACCAGGGGACTTGCACCCTGATGATCGTGGTTGATACCGACGGTCACCCCATTAATCTTCGCGTCGTGAACTCCCTTGGCATGGGATTGGACGAGAAAGCTCTCGAGACGGTCCGCACCTGGCGCTTCGAACCAGGCCTCAAAGACGGCCATCCCGTTAAGGTCGAAATGGCCGTAGAAGTTGACTTCCACTTGTACTGAGTTGGAGAGCGGAATTTCGCGCTAAGCAGCGTCGCCATCCCGGCGGACGCTGTCTTATTCCTTCAAATCCACATGCTGAACGTCGTCCACAGCGTGCCCTAAAAACCGCTGCCCCAGGCGGCGAAATTTTTCCACCGAATCGGTCGCAAAGAACTTAATACGCGGCAGCGCCCTCCGTTCCTCCTGGAACCCTGCCGGCGGCAAAAGTTTTTGCAGCTGCTCCGAAACCACCCGCGCCGTCGACTCCGCGGAGTCCACAATGCTCACATGCGACGGCGCCACGCGATGCAGTAGCGGCTTAAGCAGAGGATAGTGGGTACAGCCCAGCACCAGAGCGTCCGCATCGTGGAAGCCGTCGCCAAACGCCTCTGCCAAGTAAATTCGAGCCACCTCTTCGGTCACGGCGTGCTCCACCCATCCTTCTTCCACCAACGGCACGAGCAGCGGGCAAGCCTTCTCCCGCGCCTCGACCCCACGCGCTTCCAATGCTCTCCGATAAGCGTGGCTGCTGACGGTCGCCTCCGTGCCGATGACCACAACTTTCTTATTCTTGCTCACCGCCGCTGCCGATGCTGCTCCTGGCTCCACTACTCCTACGACCGGTACGTGCGCTGCCGCGGTAATGCGGTCGAGCGCGAGTGCTGTTGCCGTATTGCAGGCGATCACCAGCACCTCCGCTCCATGCGCTTCAAGATAGTGCGCCGCCTCGACCGCATAGCGCCCCACGGTTTCGACCGACTTGGACCCATACGGAAGCCGCGCCGTATCGCCAAAGTAGATGTAATCCGCCTCAGGGATGAGTTCAAGTAAAGCTTTAAGGACGGTGAGCCCGCCGAAGCCGGAATCAAATACACCGATTGTAGGACGCCGCGTACCCATGGTTGAACTACCCGATGATAGCAGCGGGTAGAGTCGCAAACCATGATCAGTATTGTTCGCCTTATGTCTGCCAATGAATATTGGCATCAGGAGAGCTAACTATGCTTTACCGTCGAGGAAACAGCTCCCGCTAACTCAGAGCTTCTTCCGCAACACGCCCCCGGCGGTATCGGCGCCCCATGCGGGCAAGTCCTCGGATGTCCCAGGAAAGTGCAAATCTTGTCGGTAGCTTCGGGTGAGAGGATGTGTTCGAATTTGCAAGCCTGTTGCTCGATCTCAGATTCGCTGTCCATAGCCAGGCTGTCGGTAAATAGTCGCTCCGCCAATCGATGCCGTCGAATGATGCTCCCCGCCCGTTCGCGGCCGCGCGGCGTGAATTCCACAATCAGCGTCCCATCGCCAACCGAAGCCGATACAGGTTTAAGCGCATCGTGACACGGATTCACAAAAGGCTTGTGGCCATGCGCCAGCGGAGGATGCGGCGCAGAAACCACCAACTCCATCTGCATCATCTTCTCAATCGCCAGACTGACCGGCAGCGCTCCATGCACCTCCATGCGCTCGACTTCGGCAATTTCGCCGTGCTCCGCCAGCACCCATAACTCTTCCAGTACTTCGTCAAACTGCTCTTCGTCCGCCATCGCAAATACTTCCTGCGACTCGATCTTGCCATGATGAAATTCAATACGCCGGTCGGCCAGCCGCGCCACTACAGGATCGTGCGTAACCATCACAATGGTCCGCCCCTGCTGGTGAAACTCGCGCAGCAATCGCAATACGAGTTCTTCGTTCACCGCGTCCAGGTTCCCGGTCGGCTCATCAGCCAGAATAATTTTCGGATCGTTAATCAGAGCCCGTGCAATACAAACCCGCTGCTGTTCGCCGCCGGAGAGTTGCGATGGCAAATGATTTGCCCGATCGCCCAGGCCCACGCGGGTCAGAGCTTCAGTCGCTTCTTTTTCATCCGTCATGCTGTGGAAATACTGCGCCAGCATCACGTTTTCCACCGCGGTAAGAAACGGAATCAGATGAAACTGCTGAAAAATAAATCCGATTTTCTCCGCGCGCACCCGATTCAACTCGCCCGCGGAAATGCCGGCAACATTCTGCCCGTCCAGCCAGATTTCTCCCGACGTCGGACGGTCCAGGCAGCCAATCAAATTTACCAGCGTCGATTTACCCGAACCCGATGGTCCCATGATGGACAGCCACTCGCCCTGCGTGACGTACAGCGAGATGTGATCCAGCGCATGAATCGCTGCATTATCTTTGCCGAGGCCACCCAATTTCTCCAATCCTTTGGGAGAAGTGAGAGCCGCCGCCTTTGCCGGGTAGAGCTTGGTCACGTCCTTGATCTGGATCATTTCACTCTCCCCTCAGGATGACCGCTGGCTGCACTCGCCGTAGCAGCGAAATCGGCAGAATCGCCGAGAGCAGCGTCACCACAATGCTACCAGCCAGCACAAGAGGTAAAACGCTAAAACGCGGCGCCACGGAGGCATGGAAGTTAACCCGCCCGATCCACGCCGCAATACCGATGCCCGCAACAAATCCAATCACTGCGCCGGTTGCGCCCAAAGCCGCCGCCTCGGCGGCAAAAAAACCGTTCAGCATACGGTCGGAAGCCCCCAGCGCTTTCAGAATGGCAAAGTCGCGCCGCCGGTCAAACACCCATCCCATCAGCGTGGAGAGCACGCACAGCGCGGCGGTCAAAATAATCAGCGCCGCCGCCGCCAGCAGTGTAGCGCGAGTCTTGCCCAGCACCCGCGCTTCACCTTCCATAATCTGCCTAACCGGACGAACATCCGCTGTCGGAATCGCGCTCTCAAGCTGATGCAGGATCGTCGCAATCTCCTCCGGTGAACCGGTGGCTGCGACCTCGATGGTCGAAGGCTGAACTGCTGTCCACGCAACGAAATCCGCCAGCGAAAGATAGACGCGGCTGTCTTCGGCAGCTCCCGTCCGCACCGTTCCCGCCGACGTCAGATGAATCGTGTGTCCCTGAAAACTTAAATCGAAGGGCTGACTCTTCGGTGAGACTACAGAAAGCGCACGCACTCCCACCAGCGCCTGCAGCGGACCCGACGGCCAGTTGCTTACCGACCACCAGTGATCAAGCTGCCGCACCCGCCCGAAATCCGTGCCTGCCACAACCACCGGCTGCCCGTCGCTGGTTCGTGCAACTACGAGCGCGAACGGAGCGACCACGCCACGACCGGCGAGAACAGACTCAACCTGCGCCAGAGCTTTCGCCGGAAGGGAAGCGCCGTCCTTGCCCACCAGGACAATATTCGCGCCATAGTTGCGGAACTCCCGCCGCAGCTTGGCCTGCACATCAATGTAAAGATTCAGCATCGCCGTTGCCACGGCAGCGGCCACCACCATGGCAAACAGCGCCGAGAGTGCGCGTCCGCGCCGCAGTATTGCAGCCCGCACCAGCATCCTCAGAAACATGGACGTATGCGGAGACTGCGCCCGGCTGGCCGCAACTTCCTGCGCCGAGCGCGACACCCGGGTGCTCACAGTTCACCTCGCAAAGCGAATACTGGATCCATTCCCACCGCTTTGCGAATGGCTGCGGCGCTTCCCGCAAATGTGACGACCACTGCAATCGCCAGGATTACCGGCAACAGCACCGCCGGAATCGTAATCTCCGAGCTAAAGATGGAGCGGCCAATCTGATGAGCCAACATCCCCCCCGTGGCAAAGCCCACCAAGCCTCCCAGCAGAGCCAGCAACGTCGCCTCCGCGAAGAACACAGATGCCACCGCCAGCTTTCCCGCACCCAATGCCTTCATCAGACCCACTTCCGCGCGCCGCTCGAAAATCGCTGTGGCCATCGCCGCGGAAACCGCCAGCGCCGAAGCGAATAGCGCAGCCAGCGTGACGAAAAAGATCAGCCCCTCAATGCGCGTCAGTACCGCTCCTTCGTTCTGTGCCACCTGCCGAATCTGTTCCGCATGCGAGTGCGGAATCGCCTCCTGCAACTGAAACGCAATCGATTGCGGATACGGCGAGCAGTACCAGCGGTCATAGACCGCGCCGGACATGCTTTTGGGATCGCGGCGGGCGAAAGCATCCTCCGGCTTGGTGAGAGCACTCACGTAAACCCGCCGCACCGCGCCCGGCTTCCCTAGAATCTCCTGGGCGAGCGCGATGGGCGCCACCACCTGATCGTCTTCGCTGCCGCCAGAGGAAAGGATTCCACTGACGTGCAACTGTCGCCCGGCAAGCGTGACCTCATCGCCAGCCTTCATGGAAAGCCGCGCCGCCAGCCGCTCTCCCAGCAAAACATCGTGGGAGGAATCTTCCGGCCACGCCCCGGAAACCTTCCACCATGGATGCGTCGAGCGCACCCCAGTCGTGAATTCTTCTTTGCCGAAAGAAACTTTCTTCGCGAAGTACGTGCCCAGCAATGTGAGATTTTCTATATGCCCATCCCGCTCCACGGCAACCTGCACCGGCAGCATTGGCGCAAATCCGGTTATATTGTTATGCCAGAAGGTGCCCTTGATCTTCGGCAGGTCGGCTTCGTTCAGAAAAGCCCCATCACTCGGCGGCTTCAGATCGACGCCCCCGATTTCAACATCCAAAGTATCTTCTTCAGGAGTGACCAGCAGGTTCGCGCCGATGGTGCGCAGCTCGCGATTAATCTTGTCGCCAATGTCGGTTGCGACCGCAATCATCGCCGTCGCCACCGTGACTCCCAGCGTGATGGCCGCGCCCGCCAGCAATTTACGCCGCTTCTGGCGCCGGAACGATTCGTAAACGAGGCGGACGAACATCCCTTATTGCTTCTCGAACACGCGGCTCCCGGCCGCGATGTCCGCCTCCTGAATGATCACGGAGTCGGCAGTCTGCGTTGCCTTCAGCGGAATCGGATTGCATCCCCCCGCCGTTCCCACCGACTGCCCATTAATCGGCGCCGCACAATTCTTACAAACAATCTGATTGCCTGACTTGAAAAATCCAACCGCCCCGCAAATCTGGCAAGCGTCAAACACGGTAGCAATTTTTCCATCCGGCTTCTGATACAGCCAGAAACGAATCGCTGTGCCGTTCTCCTGCGCCTGGAAGCGGTGCAAGTCCCCATCGGAAACCTGTGCCAGCGGAATCGTAACCTGCCCGTTGGTAAAGCTGACCTGCGTGGCCGGCGACAGTGCGCTCTGGCTCTTCGCATAAACAAACTCCGCGGTCAGCATGGCGATAAACATGAAAGAGAAGACGTACACCGACGCCATCCACAGCCGTTCCCGCCGCGCCGTCCACGCCGCTTTCCGGCGCTCCGCCGGCGACACCGCATTCGGCACAGGTTCACGCCGCTTGGCATCGAACAACACCATCAGCGCCGCCAACGCGACAATCGTAACGAAGAAAAACAGATCATTCCGCACGATCGGCCCAATGACTGACATCTCCGTCTTGGAAGAGGGAATCACTCCACTCTCCGAAAGCTCGTGCAGGCCGGCAATAACCAACTGCGCCGCCACCAGGAAAAGAATCGCAGTCGTGATCCGGAAAAATTTTTGCAAATTAATCCGCACGCTGCCCTTCACGAACATCACTCCAAAAGCGATAGCGCACAGAACGCCCATAAGCGTTCCCAGAAAGCTCATCAACTCCGTGGAATTCAAAGAGACGGCAGAAAGAATCAGCACCGTCTCCGCGCCTTCGCGCAGCACCATCAGAAACACAAAGAAGAACAGCCCGATCCACGCGTCGTTGCCCGCCAGCAGCCCGACCTTGCCCTCGATTTGGCCTTTCAGCTTGCGCCCTGTCTTCATCATGAAAATAACCATGGTGATCACGAAGAACGCCGCCACCAGCATCACCCAGCCCTCGAACACGTCTTCGTTCAGATTCAGCCTGGAGAGCAGAATCGCAACCCCGATGCTCCCCAGAAAAGCCGCTCCCAGCGCCGCATACACAGCCTTCCGCAGATCGTTGCGGCCAATCTTGCCCAGATAGGCCAACGTGATGCCCACGATGAGCGCGGCCTCAACCCCTTCGCGTAGCGTGATTATGAAAGCTTGCAGCATTTACAAGTGACCTTGGTTGCTGAAAATGATCTTGAAAATGAATTTCAATTTCAACTTTAAAGGATATGCCGTGGGGCACGGAGGCGTCAATCCGCACCGTCACAAATGCACGTGATTTGCATCACACGGGGAAAACTGAGGAGCGAATGGATTTCGCCGGAATTACTTCAATCGAAAAAAGTGCTCCCGATACCGCAAATCGCGAACCGGGCCATCATCAGAGACCGCCGCGTTTGTGCTCCACACAAATCCATGATAGACTCCTCTGGTTTTCTCCCCCCGCTTCGTTCCATGGTTTGGGAAGGTCTCGCGTTCGGCAACGGCGCGATTGCCCACGCAGGAACTTGACCATGCGGAACACGGCACTCAATCAAGGCCAAAAACTTCCAGGAGAAGCCCAATGCGGACGAGCACCCCATCCACCCGATCAGCTCTCACACTGACCATCGTCGCCCTAACCCTAACCATTCTGATCGCTCCCAAGCGCGCATCTTCCCAAACGGAAACCGTACTCCATGCCTTCCAAAGCACCGAGAGATATGACGGATTCTCTCCCAACGCCCCCTTGATCGCCGACGCCAAAGGTGCCCTCTACGGCACTACGGTTTCGGGCGGCAAGAACGGTTGGGGAACCGTTTTCAAACTGGTTCCGCCAGCTTCCCCAGGCGGAGCCTGGACCGAAGATGTTCTCTACTCTTTCACCGGTTTTNNCCAGGAAAGCCCTGGGTTGAAACCGTGCTCTATGCCTTCACCACCAGCGGAGGCTATGGATTTACTCCGTCTTCCGGGCTCACGCAGGGCAGCAAGGGCGTCTTCTACGGCACCACGTTTAAAGGCGGCGCGCACAAGCAGGGAGTTGTCTATCGCCTTACGCCACCCATGGGAGGCGGGGCCTGGACCGAAGCTCCCATCTACGCTTTCAAGGGAGGAACCACCGACGGTTCAGAGCCCGGAAACAACCTGATTATCGACAATACCGGTTCGTTATACGGAGTAACGCTGGTCGCCCCGGGCACCGCCTTCAAGTTGACCCCCTCGGAATCCGGCCCCTGGACAGAAACGATTCTCTATACTTTCAATCCCGACATAGAGGGAGCTCCGGATTCTTCTTTGGTTTTCGATACCACCGGAAACCTCTACGGCGCGACCACCAGCAGCGGTTCCTCGGGCGGCACCGTGTTCCAGTTGACACCACCGACCGGTGAAGGTTCCTGGACGAAAAACACTCTCTACTCTTTTCAGGGTTCGCCGGCCAATGATGGCGCGACCCCGACTGGGGCGATCTTCGACAGCACGGGTGATCTTTGGGGCTCCACTCAATACGGTGGGAACAACGCGAATTGTGGCGTGACCGGTTGCGGCACCATCTTCGAGCTGACTCCACCCTCAGCTCCAGGCGGCGCCTGGACGGAGCAGGTCTCGTATTCTTTTCTCGGTGGAACTGATGGAGAATATCCGGACACCCAACTACTACTGCTAGGGACAACCTTCTATGGGACGACAGCGGCTGGCGGCGGCGAGGCCAGAGCCGGCACTGTGTTTTCCTTTGTTCCTTAGCGCTCGCGAACGACGGCCCTCTGAGCGTACCCAGAGGGCCGTTCCTTTCGATGATCTGATCACACTCACATCCTCTTCAAAAACGCCTCCGCCCGCTGCCACTCCGGAAACAACTTCTCCTCCGCATGAAACTCTGCCGAATGTACGCACCGTCGGCTCCCCCGCAGCCTGACCGGATGCTTCAGGTGCAGCATCTCGTGGTGCACAATGTACTCCACGGCATAGCGCGGCACGAGGAAGCTATCGAATATGCGGCTGATCACAATCGCATTATGCGCCGGATCGTAGTGCCCCAGAATCCGCCGCGTCTTCGTCGGACTCCAACTCATGCGCGGCCGCCCCAGCAACCCGTGAAAAAATCGCCGGTTCAAATCTTCAAAAACCGCGTCTAGATCGTAAACGTGACCCTTCGGCGAATGCAGCCGCTTGCGTCCGCGCATCTGCCTCACCAAATGCGCCTTGTTCACCACTTCATGGCTGCCCACATATTTTCGATACCGCGCCGCCTGCTCGCGATCGATGGGCTTACGATACATCTTAGCCAGCAGAATGTGAGCGATCGCCCGCACCACCGCCTCCGGCGCGCCTTCCAGCAGGTCGGATAGCCGAACCAGCAACCTGCCCTCCCGTAATCGAATCGTGTTGTTAACGTTGGCGAAGGCAAAGAATTCGACCTTCAGCTCCGGCAGCGCCGTCGCGGGACGCAACTGCCGGTGTTCCTCATGGAAGATTTCGAGCAGTCCCTCGCGCACAGTGAGCCCAGATTAACATGCCGCGATTCGTATCACAGTAACCTTCAGGGATTCATATAACGATAACCATCAGAGATTCGTATCAGGGTATGCCTTCAGGCATACCGCAGACGCCCCGTAGTGGCGCGCCTTCAGGCGTCGCGTTTCCCCACCCAACTTACTCTCGGCTGCCCGCCTGCGCCGAGTTCGATTTCTTCCGATGCTTCGCAATCTCCACCTGGTCAGCCAGAGTCTTGCGGTGCTCCGGCGCTGAATTATCCACTGTATCGAGCGCATTGCTCAAAACAAATTCATACTGCTTCGCTTCTTCCGGCGGAACGTCGGCTGCATCTCTTAACGCGCGCAGCTTAGCCTCGAATTCCGTGTCGGCGTCAATGATCACTTTCAGCGGCTTCCGGATGTCATTCTTGCGGTCAACATAAGTATCGATGTTGTCGTTCAATTCGTCATAAATCAGCAGGAAGTCATCCAGATAATCGTGCGTCTGTTGCGCGCGGTCTTTCGTTTTGGGATCGCTGCGCATCTGCTCCATCCCCACCAGCCGCGCCCGCGCAAATTTCACATAGAGAGGCAATCGCAGATCCGGTTCCCAGCTGGTGTCGCGGATCTGATCGATCTCTGGTCGAGTAAACGGATCCCGATGCCGCTGGCCCAACCCAGGCCCGGCAACCATCAATAGCAGACCCGCAACAGCGCCGAGTCGCACCCAGTGAGTATTCACTTCTTCACTCCATTCGGAAACATCGCCGCCAGCAAGTCGTCCCGAATCCGCTGCAGGCGGTCGATTACGACCTGAATCTTCTCCTGGTCCTCATGCGCTACCGCATGTTTAAGGTTGGTCAGTTTGCGCGCCATCTTGCGGATGGCGATTTCGCTCTGCTTCTCGTGCTTGTGCGATTGGATGGCGTAGTCGCGCGCCAGTTCGGCGAATGCGGTTACGTCCACCAGCGTCGTCTGTGCGTGCTCGCTGTCACCGGCCACATAAAGCCGGTCCGCCTCATCCAACCGACGCTCCGAAATCTGAATGCACAGCGAAGGACGTTCGGCGATGCTGGCATTGGCAACTCGCGCTTTCAACTCTTCGATCGTAGCTTCCCGGGCTGCCCGCAGCGCGAACGGCCCCGCCAGCGCCCAGATCGCCACCGCTGCCGCCATCCACCAGCAACGTGAATGTTTTATCGCGAACGTCATTTACTTCCGCCGGAATTATTTCTTAGGTTCGATCGCAATCAGCCGATGTTTCGCCTTCCACTCGTAATCAGGATACTTCCCATTGGCCGTCTTAAGAAAGAGGTGATAATTAACCGCCGCCGTCTTGAAGTCCTTCAGATGATCGCAGGCCGAAGCCCGCAGAAAATACGTGACCGGATTTTCCGGCAGCAGCTTGCTGCGCGCATCCAGCGCTTTAATCGCCAACTCATAATTTTCGTTTTCCCCCGCTGCAAATGCCAGATCGCCGTACGCTTCTCCCAGGTCAGGCTTGAGCTTCACGGCCGTCAGAAACTCCTGCTGCGCTTCTTTGGTTTTCTTCTGACGCAAAAGCGCCTGACCCAGCCGCCGATGCAGTTCCGCATCGTTCGGGTGCGCCGCCACTAAAGCGCCATACGCAGCCTCCGCCAGATCGTTTTGTCCCGCAGTGGTATACACCTCCGCAAGATCGCGTTGCGCCGATTCGTCCCGCGGAGCCAGCTTGATTCCCGTGCGCAATGCCGCAATCGCCTCGTCAGTCTTGCCTTCAGCGGCCAGCACGCGCCCCAGCTGTATTTCCACCGGAGCAGAATTCAGATCATTCGCCAGCAACTTCCGTAAGTAATCTTCCGCCTCCGGAAAGCGTCGCCCGCGCATATAAACATTCGCCAGCCCCACGACCGCGTCCTGCGATCCCGGATCGAGCGCCAGCGCCCGTTTGTATTCCTGCTCAGCCTCGCCAAATTTATTTTCCTGCTCCAGAAGCTTGCCCGCGGCAAAATGCGGCTCGGTCTCCTTCGGTTGGAGCGCCGCCGCCCGCCGATAGGCGTCCAGAGCCTCTTCTGGCTTCGATTCCTCGATCGCTTGGCCGAGAGCGAGCCACGCCCGGTATTGCCCTTCCGCCACATGACTCGTCGGTTTCAGACGCGTCGCAGCCCGTAGAAATTCCTCCGCGCCCGGCTGCGCAGTCTTCGCCAATTGCAATCCAAGATTCAAATTGGATTCGAAGACGTCCGGCTTCGCCGCCACCGACTTGCGATACGCCGCGATTGACGCGTCCACGTTGCCCAACGCGTTTTCCACAAAGCCCAGATCAAACCATCCCACGTAACTGGTCGCATCCCGTTTCACTAACTTATACAGAAGACCTTCGGCCGCGGCATAATTCTGTTTCTCGATCGCCACCTCCGCCTGAATAAGTTCGGCAGGCTGGGCCGGCGAATCCTCATCTGGAACCTGAATGTGATGGATCGTTCGATGCTCTCCCGCAGGTGGGGAAGCCGATGAAGAGGAAGACGACGAAGAAGACGGCGTAGAACCTGCCGGAGTCTGGCCCGCATCCTGCGCAACCGCGCACTGGCATACCGCCGAAGCTAGCAGTACGCCAGCGAGAAATTTACTTGCTGCCATCGGGACGCGACGCTCCGTTGCCACCGCCAGTGCCCTTCAACACCCGAGCCAGATACTGTCCAGTATAAGAGCCCGGCAGACTCGCGATCGTCTCCGGCGTGCCGGCGCCCACAATCTTGCCGCCGCGCGCCCCACCTTCCGGCCCCAGATCGATTACCCAGTCGGCAGTCTTGATCACTTCTAGATTGTGCTCGATCACAAGAATCGAACCTCCCGCTTCGATCAGACGGCGGAAGGCAGCCAGAAGTTTGCTCACATCGTCAAAGTGCAAACCGGTCGTAGGCTCATCAAAAATGTATAGTAAACGCCGCCTCCGGCGCGGTTCTTCCTGCCTTCCCGCGCTGGGCCGCCCAATCTCCCGCGCCGCCGGTTGCAAATGCGCCGCCAATTTCATGCGCTGCGCCTCACCCCCTGATAACGTTGTCGCCGATTGCCCCAGCCGCAGGTATCCCAGCCCAACCTCATCCAGCACGCGGAGCTTCTCAGTAATCTTAGGCACTTCCGCAAAAAACTTCAGCGCTTCTTTCACCGTCAGGTTCAAAACTTCGTGAATATTCTTGCCGCGATAGCGAACCTCCAGCACCTGCGCCTTGTACCGCGTGCCCTTGCACTCTTCGCAGATCAATTCCACGTCCGCCAGGAACTGCATTTCCACCGTGACCGTGCCATCGCCCTGACAAGTCTCGCACCGCCCGCCCGGGATGTTGAATGAGAAATGCCCAGAGCTGAAGCCGCGCTTCTTGGCCTCGGGCAGGGAAGCGAACAAATCCCGGATCGCATCGAACGCCTTGATGTACGTTACTGGATTCGAACGCGGAGTTCGTCCGATCGGCGATTGATCCACCAGCACCACTTCGTCAATAAGCTGGTCGCCCTCCAAACCCTCCCACGTCGCCGCTCCTCGCGCCGAACCGGAAATCGGCTGTTGCTTGGCCTCGCTCAGCGCCTGGTAAAGCACCTGATGCAGTAACGTGGATTTTCCCGACCCCGAAACTCCCGTGATCGCCACTAGCATCCCCAGCGGAATGTTGATGTCGATCCCCTTCAAATTATTCGCGCGGACATTCCTGATCTTGATCTGCTGCACCCCCGGTTGCCGCCGCACCCCTGGTATCTGTATCCGCAAATCGTCGGACAAATAACGCCCCGTCAATGAAGCCGGATTCCGCAGAATCTCTTCATAAGTTCCCGCCGCCACCAGCTTCCCACCATTTTCTCCCGCTCCCGGGCCCAGATCGAGAATCCGGTCCGCCGTCCGCATAATGTCTGGATCGTGCTCCACCACCAGAATCGTGTTCCCCAAGTCCCGCAGATCGTGCAGGATCTTGATCAGCCGGTGCGTATCGCGGCTGTGCAGCCCGATCGAAGGCTCGTCCAGCACATACAAAGTCCCCACCAGCCGCGAACCCAGCGAAGTCGCAAGTTGAATCCGTTGCGCCTCGCCTCCGGAAAGCGTCGAGGCCAATCGGTCGAGCGTCAAATATTCCAGTCCCACATCGTTTAGAAAACGCAACCGCTCCCGGATTTCCTCCAGCAGCCGCTCTGCAATCTCCGCTTCTTCCGCGCTTAACTCAACCCCCGCAAAAAATTTCGCCGCGTCTTCCACCGTCATCGCGCACACTTCACAAATGTTGTGCCCGTCAATTCTTACCTGCCGCGCCTCCAGCCGCAGCCGGTTCCCGTGGCACTCCGGACAAGTGGAATACCCGCGATACCGGCTCAAGAAAACGCGGATGTGCAGCTTGTACTTTTTCCTTTCCAAATACTGAAAGAATCCGCGCACCCCCANNAAATCTCCATCTCCATTCAGAACGAGTTCCTGCTGCTCGGCTTCCAGTTCGCCCCACGGCACGTCAAGCGGAATCTCAGATTGTTTCGCGAAGCGCTTCATCTCCGCGAATAACGGACGATATTTCGGCTTGTTCCACGGATCGATCGCACCCTCGCCCAGCGATTTCGTTTTGTCCGGAATCACCAGGTCGAGATCGAAGTCAATCGTGTTTCCAAATCCCTGGCAGCG
>PLUI01000232.1 GCA_003164855.1 Acidobacteriaceae bacterium | reverse complement strand
GTGCGGTCGTTCAACAGCATCAGCATCTGAATCTTCGCCGTCCGCAAATTCACAATCGCGGTCTGCACGTCAGACTCGTACTGCACCCTCTGCAACTCCAGTCGATCCAGATCGATCTGCGCGATGTCCCCGGCCTGATATCGGTCGCTGCTGATCTTCAGCACGCGGTCGTAGTAATCCAGATTGTCCTTCGAAACCTGCAGAACTGCCCTGGCCTGCAGGGTCTGCACAAACGCGCTGCGCAAGTTGAACAACAGCCCGCGTTCCAGATCGTCCTGCTGCGAGACCGCGATCGCCGTTCCCTTCTTCGCGCTTTCGGTCCGCAACTCGCGCTTGTGCGCTCGCTCATACAAATAACTCACGGTCGCGGATGGCAGCCAGTAAGCAAACGGACCATGCTGCGGCCCCAGGTTGAACGGAGCAATCTGGTCTGAAAGCAGTCCTAGACTAGGATTCGGCCGCAGATGTGCGGTAATCTCATCCGCCTGCATTTCGCTGATATTTAATTTTCCCGCCAGCAGCGTGGGATTATTCAACTCCAGCCGATCCTTCACCTGCTCCCACGTCCAAGCCTGTGGCGCAGCTTGCGGAGCCGGCTGATTTGGAAGCGCTGCCTGCGCCCCAGCCAGCCTCACCACCGCGCCCAGCACCACAGCCACGCAGCACCTTCGCCAAATTATTTTTCCCATCAATAACTCCATCGAAACTCTCCGTCTTCCCGAGCGTAAAGACATAGCTTTGCGAATCCACCGGCAGAGTTGCGCTTCTGACTCGCCCTCGATCCGCATCCGGTCATCACTTCAGCTTCAGCAGCCTGCCCTGAGCCAGGCTTAAGCTCGCCGCTTGCGTCGCGAACCATGAACGCCTTCACGCTGGGGCTGCAGATTCAGGGAACCATCGCCATCTCGAAGTACATCTCTCGCAATGCCTCTATCTCCAGGAGTATCCAATTTCCATCGTAAGGATTTCCTAAAGATGAGGAACGCCCGCTGCGGAATTATTGCTGCTTCCGATCAGCGATTCGGCAAACGATGATTCATTCAGGGTGATTCGGCGAACTACCCGAGGNNGCCCAGCTTGCGGAGCGGGCGGCCACTCGATATGCGCCACCAACGCCGGCGGCCCTTGCAGGCGGTTGACCCAGGCCGACTGCTTGTCTCCACCCGTCTGCCGCACCGCGCGCTTGCTGGTGGAGGACTCTTCCATCTCGGTGCGCATGGCATGCAGATCGTCTGTCGCCGAGATCACGGGAAACAGCAGCACCAGTACGCAGCCCAGCGCCAGCAGACACTGCAGCGCACTCACCCTGTGCGATGCCCGCGCCCCGGCGCACCGGCGCCATAGCCAGTAAGCCGGCACCGCCANNTCACTGACCACTGGCCACTGCTATGGCCCCACCACCACCTGCAACGGCGCTGGAGTCTGCATCTGCTCTTTGTAGATTGCGTTCCGCTTCGCCACCTCGCCATTCACGTTGACATATATGACGTAAGCCCCATGCGGCAGACTCTCGCCAAAGGGCAGCGCCATCGCGATCGTGCCCCGCTTCAGCGGAAAACGCTGATATCCAATCTCGGTGGCGCGTCCGTTCTCGGCAACCGCCTTCACGTCAAAGGTCAAATCCATATCGTCCGCCGTCGTGTTCGACACCTCGACACTNNCCTTCAATGCGGTTCCCCGCCACATGCGCCGGAACCTTCCAGACCAGCGTGATCGCCTCCACCACTTTGATGGTGAAACCCCGTTGCACCGCCTGCTGTGGTTGCCCGCCATCCTTTACTGACACCACAAACTGAAATTCACCGGCACGCTCTGCCGCACCGTGCAGCTCTCCGTTATCCTCCAGTATGATGCCCGGCGGCAAGGTGCCACTTTGCAGCCGCCAGCGCAGCACCGGGACATAGTTGCCGCGCCCATGAAATCGCACCTCATACGGCCCGTGCGGATACGTCACCGGCAACTCCTCGGGCTCGATCACCAGCCCATCGTCCTTAGTTTGCGCCGGCGGCGCCGCGGCGGAGGATGCGTTTGGTCGCGCCGTTCCCGCCTGCTCCAGCGCCCCTGCACTCATCCCCATCACCAGCAGGCACGCAAGAATGCAGCCCGCGAACTTGGTCGTCGTTGTTATCAAATCAAAATCCTCTAGATCTTGCCGTCCCCGTTCAGCGGCCCCAACAAAACCGGCCCCCTCCATGCTATCGGAATTCCGCAGCGTCTCCTGACAATTCCGCCGCATTCAAACCATTATCGTGGAAGCGGGATGCAAAAAGCGGAATCCGGAAGGCCGCTCTTCTCCGAATGTAAAGATATGTATTTCTTGCACTTGCCATCGAATTTTTCTTCCGACCGCCGCTACTTATTTCCGTGGTTCGGGTTGAACCAAGTGAATTCAACTGTGCTAACCTCAAAATCAAAAGGTCACCAGATCTAAGTAGATTCGCTCCCAGGGGGAAGTTATGTCACTACGCAACGCACTCGCTCTGCTTCTCGCTCTTTCCGGACTCCTATTTCTGGCCGCCTGCGGCAGCAGCGGCAGCGTTAACAATCCCGTAGCCCCACCCAGCGGCGGTTTCACCAATAGCAATCTGAATGGCACGTATATCTTCTCCGTGTCCGGCACTGATATCGCCAATGAAGCCCCCTATGCGATGGTTGGCTCCTTGACCGCCAATGGAAGCGGAGGGCTCACCGGCGTCGTCGATATTAACGACGAAGCATTCTCAGTCGATTACTCGCCCGCGATCGCCCCACTTGCCGATGCGACGATCGCGAACGGTTCCTACTCCATCACCGCCGATGGGCGGGGGCAAGCCAGGTTCACCACTTCGAACCCTGTATTCACCTCCGTAGTCCTTGACTTTGTTGTGAATTCCAGCTCCAGCGGACTCGTCACTGAATTCGACGCCAACGGCACCGGCAGCGGCACCATTGACGTGCAGACGGCTGGCACCACGCCCACCGGTGCTTATGCTTTCAGCCTCAGCGGTGGAAGCGCTGCGGCGGTGGGCAATTTCACCCTCTCAGGAGGGACCCTCTCAGGACTCGAGGACTTCAACGACGACGGCATCGGCTATGCTGCCGAGACGCTCAGCGGCGATTTCGTTCTTGGACCCTCCGCTTCGCCTTCAACCACCTTGAGTACGACCCCGTTCAGCGGCCTTTTTGACGTATTTGCGATTGATGCCACCCATCTGAAGTTTATTGAGATGGATTCTGGGGCTATTTCCGGGGACGCGTACTCTCAAACAACCACTACCATCCCAGCCAGCACAATGGCCTTCACCATGGCAGGCGCCGAGGAGGCGGCCGCTTTTGCAGCTGGCGGCTTCATGACCTTTGACGGCGGGACTGGCATCACCGGCACCGAGGACGTCGGCGTGAGCGGAAACAGTTCTCCGCCGACGATAACCTTCAGTGGGAACTACACCCCCGGCGGCACGGGCCGTTACACCCTAACCAACTTCGCAGGCACCTTCGACGGCGGCTCAACCTATGCGGCCTACCCATACAGCAATGGTTCGTCCTCGGGCTTGTTCTTGCTGGAAATCGATGACACCGGAATCACGGCCGGTGCCGCCTACACCCAATCGACTCCCGTGCCCACGCTCGCGGCGGCGCAAGGTTATGGCTTAAACCTCTCCGGCTTCAACTCGCTCGCCGAGGCCGGCGAAGTGGACGACATCGCTGAATTCGCGGTTACTAGCTCCGGCACCACCGTGACGGGGCTGATCGATGAGAACTCCGAAGAGTTTGGTCCGAACTTTGACTTGGCGCTGAGTGGCACGTACTCTCTACCCGACACTAATGGTCGCGGNNCAAATCTCAGCCACAGCCGGAACCAGCACAAACAGTACAGCAAACGGCGGATTCCTTATCACGTACTATTCCGTCGACGGCACAAACTTTCCGTTCGTCGAATCAGACGGTGGCCAGGTCGCGACAGGTGTATTCGTTATGCAGAGTCCCACCGACGCTACGCCGGGACTGGCGCGGAAGTCCATGTTTGTGGTGCGTCCCATGTTCCACTCGCACACGGCTCGGCAGAAGAAGAACTAAGTCGCCAATTACTGCGAAACCATGCGGGCGCGGCTTCCCAGGCCGCGCCNNAGCACAATCACTCTAAGTTCCGCATCTGCGGGGAGAACAAGATTGCTCTGCCAACGCTTTTTGCGAATTTTCATTTTCGTCATGCTCGGCGTTTCGCTGGCGGGGGCACGCGACATTGCGGTGGTTTCCAACAAATCCAATACGGTGAACGCCATAGCAATCCCCGATCTCATCAAGCTCTGCAAAGCGCAGATGGCTCGCTGGCCCGATGGCAAGCCCGTCACCTTCGTAATGCGCCTGCCAACCTCGCCAGAAATGAAGATGGTCCTCGAGAAGGTCTATGGCATGTCGCAGAGCGAGGTCACCAGCCTCATCGTCAACGCCAACCACGGACGCTCCAACCATCCCGCCATTATGGTGGTCGCCACGGATGAAGACCTGGTCAATCAAGTGGCGTCGCTCCCTGGGGCGGTTGGGGTGGTGGACGTCTACTCCATCAACAGCAGTGTGGCCGTAGTCAAGATTGGCGGAAAACTTCCACTCGAACCCGGCTACTTGCTGCACGGCAATTAGAAAGTGGGCCGTGATTGGTGATGTCAGTGATTAGTGATTAATAGCGAATCGTGATCAGTGGGTTAACCAGGCTGCGCGGTGCAGGAAATTAGAAGTGGACCGTGATCAGCGATCAGGAGATGGGGTTTTTAACTGGCCACTGACCACCGGCCACTGACTTTATGGCAACTCCAGGCAAGAAACGTGAGTCCGCCTCGCCCGCCCCGGCCTACATCCGGCGGTATCCNNCGCTTTGCCGTCGACGTGCGGCTGCAAGTCCGCATGTTCCAGGACGGCGAATTCCGCACTTGTTGGGGACACTCGACCGAACTCGGGCAGGACGGAATCGGGGCTACACTCACCGGAGAGCTCGAAGCCGGCGAGATCGTTACTCTTGACATTCCTTTGCCGCTCAGCCCCTATCCCTTAAAAGTTCGCGCCATCGTCCGCTACCGCCAAGGCCTGCGCTATGGTTTTGAGTTCCTCACGCTTAGCGAAGCGCAGCGCGAAACCATCTGCCGCGTCTGCGAAATGCTCGCCGGCAAAGCTTAAGGCGTCTGAGACTTTCAAATTACCAAATTACAGAATTCCAATTACTAAATTCCTTTGCATTACCTGAGTAACTTTGGAGTAAACGCTCTCCGTTTTACTATGCCCTTTGCTGGGCTCAGAGGGGGAGCCTCCAATGGGTGGTCGGGTCACCCGGTCAGCGCAGTCCAAGGACGTGCTACGCGCTAAAACGTTGCGCCAGGCGCTCGAGAGCGGAGCCTCACCCTCATTTCTTGCGGCGGGCGTTCCGGCCGCTACGCCGCCATCTTCTTTGTCCTGGAATCCTGCCAAGTCCAATCCTGCCGTAACCAATCCGGAAGATTCTTCCGACCTGCGGCGGCAGTTTCTCGAACAACTCTTTGAGAATTCGCTCGATGCGCTTCTGGTGGTGGACGCTTCATTTCGGGCGCAGTGCGTGAATCGTGAGTTTCAGAGAATCTTCGGCTATTCCGCCGCACAAGTTCTGGGCCATCCCATCGACGCGCTGATTCTTCCGCCCGAGCGCGCCGCCGAAGCTCACTGGATCGCGCAATGCCTGGAGCGCGGCGAACAGATTACGCTGGAAACCCAGCGCCGCCACCGCGATGGGGCGTTGCTCGATGTTTCCGTCTCCACCGCCCCGCTGGTGGTGAACGGCCGCACCGCTGCTTTCTACGTGCTGTATCGAGACATCTCGGGTCGCAAGCGCGCCGAAGCTCTCAGNNATTCACGATTCCGAGTCCCAACTGCTCAGTTTTCCTTACTTCGTCGACGAACAGCAGACCGCTCCCTCGCCCGCAAAA
Source organism: Acidobacteriaceae bacterium (assembly GCA_003164855.1). Taxonomy (GTDB): domain Bacteria; phylum Acidobacteriota; class Terriglobia; order Terriglobales; family Acidobacteriaceae; genus Sulfotelmatobacter. The sequence goes on along the minus strand of PLUI01000232.1, from coordinate 169 downwards.
CTCGGCCGTGGTCTGGTGGAATACACGCTGCGCAGCGGCGAGCCTCTGCTCTGCACGCCCCAAGTGTTGCGGCAGATGCAGCGGCGTGGAGAAGTGGAACTCGCCGTCCCGCCTCCGCTCCACTGGCTGGGCGTGCCGCTGAAGGTTAACCATCACGTCCTGGGCGCGC
>PLUI01000291.1 GCA_003164855.1 Acidobacteriaceae bacterium | reverse complement strand
CAATCGCGTCACCATCGGCCGCAACGGAGTGGTCGCGGCCAACATCAACGCCCGCGAGATCGTGGTGCTGGGCACCGTTCACGGCAACGTGGAGACCAGCGACCGCGTGGATATCCGCAGCGACGGTTCGCTCACCGGCGACGTAGTGGCGGCGCGCATCTCGATTGAAGACGGCGCCTACTTCAAGGGCGGCATCGACATCCGCAAGGGTGGCACGCCGGTGCAGCAGAAGCCCAACGGCAAGGATGAGAGCGTGCCCGCTCCGGAGCCGGCGGCGGTTGGAGCGCGAGCATAAGTTTGCGGTAGCGGTTTCTGCACGGCGTTGTACAAGGCGTTATACAAGGCGTTGTACAAGGCGTTATACAAGGCGTTGTACTAAGGAAAGATCAGCGGCGGAGTTCGCAGGGGATGCGAATGTCCGCCGTTTTGTTTTTCCGGGTCTCCACCTCGGGTTGCAGTGTTCCATCGAACGTTTCTCCGCAAGGACCTGTCAACGTAGCGATAAAAGCGAGAATCCGACTGTTTAGTGGTTAGTTTTGCTCAGACGAAAGCCAGAATCTGGCCCAATATATGTGTATGGGTGACCTTGATGCCCACGTGTTCGATTGGAGGAACTATGTTAGGTATGGGTGTGGTCGGAACAGTTATTGTGATTCTGGTGATTGTGTGGCTGGTGCGTCGCGCGTGAAGCGAGGCCTATCTTCTTTGCCTGGCAGGATAGTTGACAGGATCAGTCCATAGCGCTCATTGACCGCTGGTCATTGAGTGTTAAGGCGATTTTGCGTCAACGACCTTCCGCGAGACTCCATGGGAACCAGGCATTCGTAAAGTGCAATATTGCTCAGTTTCCGTTGGGAGACGGGGATAGCTTGGGGGAACGGCTTTTGCCGGGAGGTTCCCATGCCTGATTACACTTTGCTACATCACCCCATTTCAGGAAACCCTCAGCGGCTCCCAAAGTGCTGCATTTGTAGTGAGCCTGTTTGCCTTGAGACCAGCAATACCGATGAGTACGGGCAGGCCCTTCACGAAGAGTGCTATGTCCTCAAACTTTGCATGAAGAAGGAGGAGTGGCATGTCCTCAAGCTCTGGCTGAAGGCTGATTTTATCAACGACAGTGGGACCCATGCCAGGCCCAGCCAGATCGGCACGCGATCCGCAACTTTTGCGAAGCGGCGATGGCACAGGTCTGCGAGTCTCCTATACCAGAAAGCCTGGCGTGGCTGCGATATGCTCATCCAGCGAACGAAGCGCGTTTTCTGGCACCCGGAGCCGTGGAGACTGGAGCTGGCAGCAGTTGTCACCGGCTTGCTGTTAACTTGCTGGATCGCTTACGGCGACGGCCACCCGGATTCGTTCCTTGTATCGTTAGGGCTGCACAGATCGACTGCTCTCCAAGACCAGGTACTCGCACCCCCGAAGGCGACCACTGGGAAGGGCAGGTCCAGGCCCCACACCGTGTCGGGTTCAGTGGAGAAGGCTGGCCCAGCCAACCTTTTCGAGCAGGTTGAGGACGCGGAGAATGAAGTTGTTCACATCGGAAGCGACGTGACGGTGCGCTACTTCACAACCAGATCCATTCGCACCCCATCAGGTTCAAATCGGGAGGTTCACAGCCGTTCCGTCGGAGAAGATGTGACGATTCGCTACTTCACGCCCATCGTTCGTAGTATCAGAAACTAGGTAGTCTCCAACAGGACGGATTCTTCGGTGTTCGGTGACGTGGCGAAAGAACTTTCTTACCGACCTCAACTCGGATGTCTCTTTTTCTGCCTCGGTTTCGAATGGAGGTATCGAGAGATGTCATAGGACCAGGGAGGCTGGCTGGTTAACGGGAAGATTTCTTCAGGGGTTCCGTAGCCACGCGAATAAGCCTCCTGCATGACCTCGCAGGCTTTCGTTTCCCCCAATATCCAAGGGCTGACGACCGGCAATCCTCTGCAGCAGCAATAGAGAATGTATTCTTCCGACGAGCCATACACCGTGGGAACCAGGTAGGATCCATTGCTGTAAGGACTGAAGGCAATGAGATACCACGTTAGACACTTCGGACATTCCACACAATGGCGAATACGCAACACAAGAAATACTCCACGGAGACCAGTGGCACGCCGATCGATGCTTCTAGACTTGTTCCGAAAGTGGTCGGAAGCAATACCCACTTGACCGGATTTGGACATAGCCATTACGATCCAGGGAGATGAAGAGGGTGGCTTCAGGGATTCTCCCTATGATCGCGGTCAACCGGAAGGCCCCGAAGGCTCTTCATCAGCAGATCTATGACGCTTATCGCGCGGCGATTGTCGATGGCAGCCTGCGGCCGGGGCAACGAATTCCGTCGACCCGAGTGCTGGCCTCTGAAATTTGCGTTTCGCGTTTTCCCGTTCTCAATGCGTACGCCCAGCTTCTTGCGGAAGGCTATCTAGAGAGCCGCGTGGGGGCAGGAACCGTCATTGCCAGTTCCCTTCCGGACCAACTGACGTCGAGCCAGCCCGCTGGGCGCACCCACGCGCCAACCCCTTCTGGACCTCGGCCGTTCGCGAGGCGCTGTTCGATCCTTCCCCGGGTAGCTCGCATGCCATGGATGCAGAGTTGGGGAGCATTTCGTGTAGGGCAGGTGGCGTTCGACGAATTTCCGCTGCACGTCTGGTCCAACCTGGTGGCGCGCCGTTGCCGAAGTATAGACGCACAGGCATTTCATTACGGCGATCCGATGGGCTCCCGGGGGTTCCGCGAAACGATCGCGAACTATCTGAAAACCGCGCGGTCGTTGCACTGCGAAGCGGAGCAGGTCATGATCGTCGAAGGTTCCCAGCAGGCGCTGGAGATTTCGGCTCGGGTCCTCCTCGATCCCGGGAACAGTGTGTGGGTGGAGCAACCCGGTTACCGATTGGCGCGAGATGTCTTTGCGCTGACCGGCTGTCGTCCAGTGGCCGTACCGGTTGATAACGAAGGTCTGGATGTTGCCGCCGGCATCAAGCAATGTCGCAAGGCGCGCGCCGCATTTGTTACCCCCTCTCATCAATTTCCACTGGGCGTGACCATGAGCGCCTCACGCCGCCTGCAGTTGGTCGATTGGGCACAGAACTCAGGGTCTTGGATCATTGAGGATGACTATGACAGCGAGTTCCGGTACGAAAGCCTGCCGATCGCATCCTTGCAGGGGCTCGACTCCAACTCTCGCGTGATCTACATCGGAACCTTCAGCAAAGTCTTGTTTCCGTCGTTGCGGGTCGGATATATCGTTATTCCTTCGGACCTGGTTGAGCGTTTTCACGCCATCCGCCGGGTCATGGACCTTAGCCCTCCACGCTTCTATCAGGAAGTGCTCTCGGACTTTATTCGGGAAGGGCATTTTGCGCGCCACATCCGAAGAATGCGGGTTCACTACGGCGAGCTAAGGAGTGCGTTGGTCGCCAGCCTCAGTCGAGAGCTGGGCCCTTTGGTCGAGGTGCTCGGGGACGAAGCTGGCATGCATGTGGCTGTGGCGCTGCAAAACGGGAGTCGCGATCTGGTAATCGCGGAGCGCGCTTCCCGCCTGAACCTTTCGCTGTGGCCGCTGTCTCCTTCTTATATGGGCAAGGCTTCGCGCCAGGGCTTCATCCTGGGTTTTGGCGGGACTAGCCTGACGGAGATTCCCCATGCTGTGCGCAAGCTCCGCAACCTGCTTGCTGTGAAGTAAGAAGTAAGAAGTCCCGAGTTGTGGAGCGCGGGCATAAGTGTGCGGTACCGGTTTCTGCACGGCGTTGTACGTTGTACAAGGCGTGCTACAAGGAAAGATCGGCGGCGGAGTTCGTAGGGGATGCGAATGTCCGCCGTTTTGTTCTTGGCAAGTGATTCCTTACTTTGCTGGAGTTTCCACCTCAGGCCCGCGCGGGTGAAGGAGATCTTCCTTTCAAGACGATCCGCTCACTGGGAATCGGTTCGAGGTGAGCAATTGAGGCGACGCATCGAAAAAAAAGTAGGTCAGGGTGTGATCTCAAAAACAACGCCACAGCCCGTCGGATAGCAAGCGGTGTTGCCACCGAAAGGTGCTGTGCCGTACAAATTTCCGGCTGGGTCGGCAATAACCCCGCCCTCTGGCTCCTCTCCGTCGGCGCCATCAGTAAAACTGTACAGTGTGTCCGCTGTCCAGCCACGGTTTGTTTGGGTCAACCGAAAGACGGTTCCGAACCCACCGCTACCAGCGAAATTCGTAGTGCCGAAGAGTTTGCCCTTGACTAGGCTCAGCTCACCATATGGGTATTCCCCGTTGTTTCCTGTGAAGTTGTGAATTGTGGTTAGCTTGAACCCACTCTTTGATTGCGACATCTCGAAGACGGTTCCGTCCCCGCCCGAACCACCCTCTCCAGTGGTACCAAAAAGACGGAGTTGCCTTCTGCCTGCATTGACCTGATAGCTCACAGTTATTTCAACGGGATATTGACCATCCCTACCGGTGAAAGTGTGGAGCACGGTTTCCGTCCAGCTGTTACCCCCCTCCGAGAGCTTAAAGACAGTGCCGCAGCCGAAAACACAGGAAGGAGCACCGCCGTTGACCGTAGTTCCATATATGCTGCCAGCAGTGTCCATGACTAATCCTCTTGCCGGAGAGGCGCCGTCCGCGCAACCAGCAACCGAACAAAAGGTGTAAATCACGCTAAATTGGCCCGAACTGGAGATTTCGTAGACCAGGCCGTTGTTGTTCGTGCCTCCAAGATTGGCTACACCGTAGAGATTTCCGCTCTTATCCAGAACTACGCCCAGTGGAGAACCTCCGTCACCACCGCAGGTGAAGCTGTGTAGGGTCGTGAGTGTTGATCCCGAAAGCTTGAATGTGGTGCCGCACCCAATACTACCTCCTCCGATAGTCGTGCCGTAGAAGTCTCCTGATGAGTCGCGTATCACGCTAGCAATCGGACTAGAACCGTCAGCGCCACAGAAACTGTGCAACACTGTCTCAATCCCATCGTTCGATAACTGGAACACCGTGCCTTCTCCACAACTGCCTTCGTACTCCGTCGTGCCGTATAGATTCCCTGCGCTGTCGCGAACTAAGGAACCGACATCGACCGGGTTGCCGCCGTCACTCCCACCCGTGAACGTGTACAAGACCTTTTCGGTACCCGCTAGCGCACTAGCTAGCAAGACCAAAATGGCGCATAGGGTCGCTGCAGCTTTGAGTCTCATGAAGGTCCCTCCGCGCCGCCCATTTTACATCGGCACATAAACTCGCGGATCGCAGTCCCCGACTTTGCCATCCATCACCGAACCCCTCGCCCTGATCACCAACTGGCCCGCGGATTTAAAGAAGTAGGCGGGCCGGTTTTCTATGAGGGAGCACCCACCTATGGCTGCGTTCCCGCCCCCATAATCTCTTTGCCCTCGCCTTGGGCTACTGCGGGGTAGGCAGTTGCTCTGCGGCGGCGGAGGTCGTTGGGTAATTGCGACTTCAGCAACCATAGACCCACGGCGGTCGCGGCGGCCCAGGTTAGCGAGATCAGAGCTAGTTGCAGAAGGTCGGTGACGCGGCTGCCGTGGCCGTAGGCGGGCAGCGGGACGCTCTTTGCGACTTCCAGGCTGATGGCTCCGGCCACGACCGCAGTCAGAGCGGATTTTCCTAACTCATCCCAGCGCAAGGTTCTGAGCGAAACCATTTTGCGGTAGTGCAACAGCCAGGCCAGCGCCAGCAGGTTTGCTCCGATGCCGATGTCGGAAGCGTAGGCCAGGCCGACGACTCCGCAGCGGTGGAAGAGAAGAGAATAAATTGGCAACGACGCGCTGGTGATTAACGTCACGGCGACCATGGGAGTGAGCGTGTCGCCGGCAGCGTAGAAGGCGCGGGCGTAGAGTCCCTGTGCGGACCAGAGAGCGAGCGAGAGCGAGAACCAGAAGAAATAGATGGCGGTGGTTTGAGTGTCGGAGACGAGGAAGCGTCCGCGGCGATAGACCAAGTCGATCAGGGGGAAGGCGGCGGCCATCATCCATCCTGTGGCGAGAAACGATGCGGCGGCGACGCGGTAAACGGAGTCGTTTACGGTGGTGGCAAATTCTTTCAGGCGTTTCTCGTTAAACAGGCGGGCGAAGAACGGGAGAGAAGCTTGTCCGGTGGCTTGCCCTAACACGGCGATGGGTACGGCGAACAGACGTTTGGCATAGTTAAGGCGGGCGATATCGCCAATGCCGCTGGAGGCGTAGTGGCGCAGGATCCAGTCGTCGGCGGTGACGAGCGAGACGCCGAGCATGAGCGGGACCGAGAGCTTCACCCACTCGCGGAATGCGGGATTGAAGATGTCGAACGACGGCTTGTAGCCGGTGCCGATCTTTACCGCACCGAGCACGCTGGCCAGGAACGGACCTACGATGCTTCCCGCCAGGGCGCCATAGGCTAGCGAGGCGATTCCGAAATGGCGGCCGCCAAGGACGCCGCCGATAATAATCAGCAGGTTGTATAGCAGCGGGCCGAAGGCGGGAAAAAGAAACAGACGGTGCGAGAGCAAGACGGCGGAAACCACCCCTCCCACGTAGAAGAAGATTTGCGCCGGAAGAAGGATGCGGGTCAAGTGGACGGTCAGATCGACTTGCGCGGGTGAGAAGCCGCGAAACATCCAGCGCACGAATTGCGGCGTGAAGATCTCGGTAAGGATGGTGCCGACAATCATCACTGCCGTCATCACGGTGATAACTACGGAAAAAGTTTTCCTGGCGTCGGCATCGCGCTTCTCGGCGAGGAAACGGGTGTAGATGGATATGAAAGTGATAGAAGCCGCGCCTCCGGCAACGATGTAGTTAAGCCAATCGGGCAGGGTGAAGGCGGCGACATAGGCGTCGGTCTGCGCTCCGGCGCCGAAGGCATAGGCGATGTAGGCTTCGCGGATGTAGCCGATAATGCGCGAAAGCATCACCGTCCCCATCAGCAGCAGCGTGGCCGAGAAAGCTGTGTGCTGATGCGAAGGACGGAAGAACTTTAGAAGTCTGGTCATGGGCCGCAGATTTACGCGAGCAAATTTCTTTCAAAGCCTACCAGAGGCTTACATCCACAGCTGGCGTTTATCGCGAATCTGAGTGACGATGGTTCCTATATCGATACTCCACCGCCGCGAGCGTAACCCCCTGGTGAATTTTATGGGGAGCAACGAATATGTATTCGAAGACAACGATTCTGCCACACGATGAATGGCACTCTTCGACCCGCTACTGGTCGTTCGCAACATCGTAGGCGGCGGAAAGAGTGACGTCGGCGTGCAGAGGCACATCTTCGGAGGAGCGGCCGACTTCCACGGTATATCTGCCCGCGTCCGCGTGCCAGTGTTTTGCGGCCGCGTCGTAGTAGGTAAATGCGCGAGGGTTGAGCGGAACCGAGACGTGCCTAGTTTCGCCAGCCGCGAGGTCCACGCGGGAGAAGCCTTTCAGCTCTTTCGGTGGGCGCGGGACTTTCGGATCGGCCTCGGCTACGTAGACCTGAGCCACGTCTGCGCCCGCGCGCTGGCCAGTGTTGGTAACGTCAAAGGTTACGTTGTAGCGCGCGCCGGTTGGGGATTCGCCGGCAGGCTCCACTTGAATGTGGCTGTACTGAAAAGTGGTGTAGGACAAACCATAGCCGAAGGGATAAAGCGGCTGGACATGATTGTGCTCGTAGCCGCGGTAGCCGACAAACACACCTTCCTTGTAAACCACGCGGTTTGTTCCCGACTGAGGATAGTAGCTGTCGTGAACCGGATTATCAGCCCAGCGCCGTTCGAAGGTGACGGGCAGATGTCCCGAGGGATTGACGGCGCCAAAGAGGATTTCAGCGAGAGCGGTGCCACCGCGTTCTCCGGGATACCAGAGTTCGAGGTAGGCGGGGACGCGATCGAGCCAGCCGTTGGGATCGACGTTGCCGCCGGAGGTGACGGTGACGATGGTGTTTTTATTGGCTGCGGCGAGTTCGCGGATCAATTCTTCCTGACCGAAGGGGAGACTGAAGGAGCGGTCCGCTCCCTCCGACTCGCTGCTGGAATCGAAGCCCGCGGCGACGATGACGACGTCAGCTTTGGCGGCCAGGGCTTTCGCGGCGGCAAAGACGATTTTGTGCTGGTCGATGATGCCGATGCGCAAATGTCCGCCGACGGGGAAATTCTGGTAGGCCTCGGCGACGATCTTGTGCGGTCCCGCGGAAAGATTCAAGGTCGCGTGGTCTTGCAAGGCGATGGCATATTTCCAGGTATCAAAGATAATCTTGTCATCCACAAGAAGCCGGTAGCCGTTGCCTTCGCCGGAGTATTCCGCGGCGACGATATAGGAAGAAGCAGCGGGTGCAATATAGAAACCGGTCCAGCGGCGGGATGAGGCTTTTTTGCCTGCTTCAAACAATGCCAGGGCTTCGTCCATATCCGCAAAGTCGTCCCAATCTTTCGCCGCAAAATCAAGGTGCCGGACCGTCCGTGTGGAAACCGGGTTGCCGGATAGATCGCCGTTAGCAAAAGTTTCGAGTTTCAAGCCGGGCGCGCCATTTTGTGCAGTAGTGGAGAATTCGGTGGAGTTAGCGAGGTCGATCATCTTGGGAAGACCGCGCTCGTAGTAGACCGTGGCCGACGTACCGACGTAGTTGGCGATGCCTTCGAGAATGCTGACCGCTGAAAACGGAACGGCTTTCCCGCTGCCGCCGGCGACCGGCTGCGCAGGCCAAGCGTCTGGACCGACGACTAGAATGCTCTTGATCTTTTGTTGGCCGAGAGGCAAAACGGAACCATCGTTCTTGAGCAGGACTATACTTTCACGCGCACCATCGAGAGCGACGCGGTGATTTTCCTCGTTGTATTTCGAGAGCGAGAGATCGGTTTGCTCGCGGTCGAGCCAGCCGAAACGGGCCGCGGTGGTCAGGATGTGGCGGACTTTCTCATCAATGACAGACTCCTTTACGCGGCCGTCGCGGATGGCTGGAAGCAGATTCTCTTTGTTCATGTACTTACCTTTCGGCATTTCGAGATCGAGACCGCCATTCGCCGCGCCCACGGCATCGTAGGTCGCAACCCAATCCGACATCATGATGCCCTGAAATCCCCACTGCGTTCTGGCCACATCGGTATTGAAATAACCATTCTGCGTAGAGTGCTGACCGTTGACCAGATTGTAGGAATCCATGATGGCACCGACGTGCGCGTTCTTCACGGCGGATTCGAAAGCCGGCAGGTAAATCTCACGCGCCGTACGCTCGTCGATGATGGAATCGCTATCGTGCCGGAGGAACTCGGAATTGTTGCCGAGGAAATGCTTCACGGTGGGACTGACGCCCTGCTGTTGCATGCCGGTGATATAAGCGGCTGCAACTGCGCCTGCGAGAAAGGGATCTTCGCCGAAATATTCGAAGTTGCGTCCGTTCATGGGAGCGCGGTAGATGTTGACGCCGGGTCCGAGCATGAAGTGAATGCCGCGGGCACGGGCATCGGAGCCGATGCCGGCACCGACTCGTTCCGCCAATTGGGGATCCCAGGAGGCGGCCAGACCGACGCCAGCCGCGTACACGGTTGAGGGAAACTTCTGATTGCTGCGGACGCCGAGCGGTCCATCGGACATTTGAAGCGCAGGAACGCCGAGACTTGGCATAGGGCGGACGGCGAAGCCAGTGCCGCCGATGTAATCAAGTTTCTGATCCAGCGTCATTCTGCCGAGAAGAGCGTCCACCCGGTGATTAATTTCGGCATTGGACGGTACTGGGGCTTGAGCGAATGAGCTGCAAGCTAGAAGAAGCGAAAGAGCGAGAAGGAATGCAGACAACAGGAAGCGGGAACGTCTGCGCATGACAGCCCTCGGACCAGTGCGAAATGCATCCTCGCATGAGGATGGCGGCGTGAAAGACGTTTGTGCCCAACCACGCCGCGGCACAAGTGTACACGTTTTGGGGAGTCGTTCAGGCTAGATCTTCAGCACAACTTTGCCGTAGTTCTTGCCTTCCTGCAGCAGCTTGTAGGCTTCCCTGGCGCGATCGAGCGGGAAAACGTGGCCGATCACGGGAGTCAGTTTGTGTTGTGCGATCCATTGGGAAAGCTGGGTCCAGGCGGCCTGCATGATCTCGGGTTTTTGCGAGAGGTAGCTCAACCACAAGCCCTGGACACTAGCGGATTTCGCATACAGAGCCCGGACGTCGAGTTGCGGAGGCTTGCCAGTGGCGGTGCCGTACTGGATGACGCGGCCGAAGTCGCGCAGGCAGCGCAGGCTTTTCGCGGTGTGCTCTCCGCCCAGCATTTCGAAGACCGCGTCAACCCCTTCCCCGCGGGTGAGATTCTTCACGGCTTCTTCGTAGTCTTGCTGTTTATAGTTGATGGCGTGTTGCAGACCGAGTTCTTTTACGCGAGCAAGTTTTTCGTCCGACGAAGATGTACCGTACATTTCGATGTCCAGAAGTTTTCCGATTTGGACTGCTGCGGTGCCCACGCCTCCGGCGACGGCATGAATGAGCACGCGATGAGTCCTGCCGGCACCCGGAGGCTGAGTCATGCCAGCCTGCCAGTAGCCGAGATAAGCGGTGAAGTAATTGACGGGGAAGGCGGCGCCTTCTTCGTCGGTCCAGTGATCGGGAACGGTCCAGAGCATGTGGGGATAGGCTGCTACTTTTTCGGCGAAGGCTCCCCACTGGATGTAACCCATGACGCGGCGTCCGGTAGTTTCCTCGGTACCGGCGAATTCGCGACCGGCAATCAGCGGTGGCGGGGGCGTTCCGGGGTAGCCTCCCTGCGTGGTCATGAAGTCGGCGAAGTTCAACCCGCCGGCGGCGACGCGGACCAGAGTTTGTGGCGGCTTCAATGTGGGTTCAGGGGTGTCTTGGATGGCGAGGGCATCGGGGCCCGACAGACTGGTGATCACCAAGGCTTTCATGGAGGAAAGTTTAGCAGCTTAAGGATTACTCCGAGAGGCCGAGGAGTGGATACCTCCTGGTTTTCTTGTCGGGGAAGGGAAACTCGTAGGATCCGCAGGCATCGTAGGTGCGGGCGGTCCGTACATGTTTCTTCGCCGACTATTTGCCATCCGGTATATACTTTTGGCGATGGTTTACTGAACCTTCCCGGCCACGCCTCCAAGGGCCGGGGACGGGGCGTACATTCATCCCCCTAATTCTTGCGCGCCCCGCATACAGATTTGCCCATTCCCGCCCGGGGCGGCGCGGAGAAGGCACCGGTGCGTTGCGGCAGATGCGTAGCGGCACTGCGCCGGGGGAGGTCATACTGTGGATTTGTTTCTGGTACGTCTTCTTTTTGTCATAGTAGTTTCGGTTGCATGCTATTTCATTGAGCCCTTCCGGCTGTCCCGAGCTCAGGATGCGGGAGTTGGCGCCCTGGTTGGGGCGGGCATTGTGCTGTTCGAATGGAAACTTCGAACTGTGAGCCTGAAGCGGCTGATCGGCGCAGCTATCGGGAGTATACTCGGTATCTGCGGGGCGTATCTTTTTGCCCTGGTGATTCGTAGCAGTGTGCCAACCGGCAACACCCAAAGTTTCCTGCAAATCCTGGTGATGTTGTTCATGGCTTACGTGGGCCTGATCGTGGGTGCGAGCAAGGGCGACCTGCTGAACTTAGCTGCCCTGGGCGGGATTTTTGGCGGGGAAAAGCAAGGCAAGAAGAGTTACAAGATCCTCGACACCAGCGTTATCATCGACGGCCGCATCGCAGATATTGCCGAAACGGGGTTTTTGGATGGCATCATCGTCACACCGCAATTCGTGTTGCGTGAATTGCAACTGGTAGCCGATTCGGCCGATTCACTGAAGCGTAACCGGGGGCGCCGCGGGCTGGACGTCCTGCAGCGCCTGCAGAAAATGGCCACGCTGCAGATTCAGATTGTTGAAGATGACTTTCCGGCGGTCCGCGAGGTCGATCTGAAGTTGATCGAACTGGCCAAGGTCTACGAGGGCAAGATCATCACCAACGATTTCAACCTGAATAAAGTGGCGCAATTGCAGGGGGTCGCGGTCCTGAACATCAACGAGTTGGCGAACTCGCTCAAGCCCATCGTTCTGCCGGGCGAGATCATGAAAGTGTTCATCCTGAAAGAAGGCAAGGAATACAACCAGGGTGTGGCTTATCTCGACGATGGCACGATGGTGGTTGTCGACAACGCGCGGAAGATGATCGGCAAGACGATCGACGTCTCGGTCACTTCGGTGCTGCAGACCACGGCTGGAAAAATGATCTTTGGCAAGTGGGATGAACGTGCCTTTAGCCGGTCGAGCGCGCCAGTCCAGCCCACCGCTTCCGTAATTCCCGGTGCAGCGGGGCCTGCGACGGTGCTGCCAGTCACGCTGGTGGAAACCAAACCCAGCCAGCCTTAGGACGCAGGAGTGGCAACCGATGACACCGAAATGGTGCCGCCATTCAGAGTTCCAACTATTTTGACGCGCTGCCCGGCCATGCGCTTCAGGGCGGCTTCGTCGCCTTCGAGAATATAAGTTTTCTCGCCATCGACCAGAGCGAAGCGCTCCCCACTGTGAACGCAGGCCCGGGTGCAGTCGGCCGCACTCATCCCTACGGCGGCAGAGTGCTTGGCGCCGCAATGCGCGTCGGTGAGCATGCCCTCGTAATTCTGAGGCCGGAGAGCGGAGGATTCCGCCGGTCTCCCGGGTTCCGGCTCCGGCGTGGCGTTGACGGTGTCCGCTCCAGGAGTGGCCAGGCAGAATGCCAGGACAGACACGATGACGGTGCCAAGGGCCATCCCAATCCAGACGCGGGTGCTCATCATTTTCATGACCTGTTGGTGCCAGCTCCGGGCTGCAGGGTTGCTTTCGCTCGCCACTATCAGCTAGCGGCGTTATTGGTGAAGTGCAAGTCTCGTGCCAGCTCAAAGTTTTTTCTGGCAAGCCAGCTAACTCCATAAATGACTGCGGCTTGCCGAGAAGCGGCGCAATGGAAAATTGCCGGTTTTGCGGAATCTGCCGTGCAAGAAGTTCGTGGGCCGGGGATTTAAAGCTCTGGCGGTCGCGGTCTACCGTATTTCGTGTAGATAAGAAGGCCCTGTAATTTTGCGATGCAGTGACTTGGCCATGGGCGCCAACCTGGAGATTACTTGCACCACATTTGAACTCTTACAGTCGGCACTCGTATACTTACAGCCCGCGATGAAGGTAGTTGTCATAATTCCGGCTGCCGGCCTCGGAACCCGCATGGCGCCGGTACCGCCAGGCGACAAGGGCAAGTCGAAGACTCCCTCGAAGCAGTTCACCGAGCTGGGTGGAACGCCAATTCTCATCCATACGCTCCGAAAGTTTGCCGCCGTCGAGGCGGTGAGCGAGATTTGGATTGCATTGCGAGGCAACGAGATTGCGGGATTTCGCGCCCGCCTGGAAAAACAGGCCCGCGACGTCCTGAAGAAGAAAGTCGAGTTCGTAGTGGGCGGCGAGCACCGGCAGCAATCGGTGGAAAGCGCGCTCAGCGCTGTGGCAGCGGCAGCGGATGATATCGTTCTGGTGCATGATGCGGTGCGGCCCTTTGTGACCCGTGAAATCATTGAGGAAGTAATTGGAGCGGCGCAGAAATACGGTGCTGCGATTGCCGGGCTGCCGGCCGTCGATACGGTGAAGCAAGTCGAGCGGACAGCCGAGGGCGCNNCCCGGGCGCTCTGATAAAAGCGACGATTCCGCGAGCCAGTATTGTGATGGCGCAAACCCCGCAAGGTTTTCGCTACGGCGTCATTAAGAAAGCTTTCGATGAGGCTTCGGCGGATGGATTCCTTGGAACGGACGAGGCGGCGCTGGTGGAGCGGTCGGGGCACGATGTGGCGGTGGTGATGGGCTCGGCGCGGAACATAAAAATCACAACGCCAGCGGATATGGAGCTAGCGGAGTTCTACTTAGGGAAATGAGCCACGGATTTTCACGGATTTTCACGGATAGGCAAGGCTTCTGCCGCGTAGACTTGCTTCTGATGGATGCGCAAACGACCCGCCTGAAGCATTCCGAACTGACTGAGAAGATCATTGGTCTTTTCTACGACGTCTACAACGAACTCGGGCACGGATTTCTTGAATCGACCTATGCGGAGGCGCTTGTTGTGGCCTTGCAGGAATCAGAACTCAGAGTCGCCCGGGAAGTTCCAGTGCCAGTATGGTTCCGCGGGCGAAAGGTAGGCCAATACTATGCCGACCTGATCGTTGAAGACGTGGTTCTTCTCGAGCTGAAAGCTGGGCGAACTCTAGAATCAGCGCACGAGGCCCAATTGCTGCACTATCTGCGCGCAACGGAAGTCGAGGTGGGCCTGC
>PLUI01000250.1 GCA_003164855.1 Acidobacteriaceae bacterium | reverse complement strand
TATCTCGAAGAGCGCACCGTCGGACCGTCGCTGGGCACGGATTCGATCCGCGCCGGGGTTCGTGCCGCGGTGGTGGGCATGCTCGCGGTGCTGATCTTCATGCTCATCTACTACCGCGCGGCGGGCATTAATGCCGACGTCGCGCTCTTGCTGAACCTGATCATCCTGCTCGGATTCATGGGCTATTTCGAAGCTGTGTTGACGCTGCCCGGAATCGCCGGNNCTTATGCGGGAGCGGTGCTTACGCTACCGGGCATAGCCGGCGTTATTTTGACCATAGGTATGGGCGTGGACTCCAATGTACTGATTTTCGAGCGTATTCGAGAAGAGTTGCGCAACGGCAAGACGCCGCCATCTGCAGTGGATCAGGGTTTCAGCCATGCTTGGATCACCATCGTGGACACCCACGTCACCACCATCGTCTCGGCGGCAATCCTCTTCCTGTTCGGAACCGGACCGGTGAAGGGATTTGCGGTGACGCTGACGTTCGGTCTACTGGCCAACTTGTTCACGGCCGTATTCGTTTCGCGCGTAATCTTTGACTGGATCCTGAGCCGGAAACAGCGCGGCGACGCATTGAGCATTTAGCAGGATTGAGTCATTGAGAGATTGAGTGATTGAGCGATTGAAAACCGCAGCGCGGAAGATTTTCAATCTCTCAATCACTCAATCACTCATTGGCTCAATTCCAACGAAATCATAAATCGGATAAGAGGTTAGACTGGTGGAGTTCTTTCGCAATACCAACATCGATTTTCTGGGCAAGAAGTGGTATTTTCTGGCCTTCTCGCTCGTCTTCAGCGTGGCTGGCATATGCTCCATGCTGTTCTGGCATGGCATCCCGTACGGCGTGGACTTCCGCGGCGGAACCCTGGTGTACGTGAAGTTTTCACACACGCCCAATGACAACGCATTACGCGCTGCCATGGACCGTGCCGGTCTGCACAACGCCAAGATTCAGCGCTACGACCAGCCTTCCAACAACGAAGTGCTGATCGACCTGGATGTCCAGGAAACCAGCGAGAAAGCGCTGGACGAAGGCAAGACCCGGATCATCAACACGCTTGAGACCAGCGCCCCCGCCGGCAAGGTGGACCTGAACAATTCCAGTTCTCTGGCCATCAAGAATTATTTGATGGACAAAGATCCCATGCACCTGGGGTCCGATGCGGATCAAAAATATACCCAGCAAGCCCAGGCGATCGTGGATGCCCGCGACAAGGGACAAGGCGGTGTTCTGAGTTCGTTCGACCAACTCAAGGGCGGGGTCGATCCGGCGGTAGCGGCCTCTTTGCCCGACGGCTTTTACCTCTCGGATTTCAGTGTACGCAATGTCGAGATCGTAGGGCCGCAGGTGGGTGCTCAATTGCGCCGGCAGGCCCTGCTGGCCACGGCTTATTCCCTGGCCGGAATGCTGATTTACCTGGGATTCCGCTTCGAGTGGATCTACGGCGTCGCCGCCGTGGTCACTGTGTTTCACGACACTCTGATCACCGTGGGCGCATTCTCGCTGCTCAACAAAGACATTTCGCTCACCGTAATCGCCGCCATCCTGACCTTGATTGGTTACTCTAATAACGACACGATCGTGGTATTTGATCGCATCCGGGAAAATATTAAGCTCATGCGGCGGGAGAAACTGTCGGAGATCGTTAACCGGAGCATCAACCAGACGTTAAGCAGAACCATCTTGACAGCCGGGCTAACCTTCCTTACCGTACTCGCACTCTATTTATTCGGCGGCGAGGTGCTTCGCGGGTTCAGCCTTGCCCTGGTAATCGGCATTTTGATAGGAACGTATTCGTCGATCGCAATTGCCGCACCGATCTTAGTGGCTTATCAGGATTGGCGGATCAGCAAGGGCAAGCGGCCGGCTGCAATGCCCGTGCGGGCCAAGTAATCGTCCCGATAGCGTTGCGGGCGATTTTGTGATACGCCTTTGTAGTCGCAGTTTTATTGCGGAAAGGGCCTGGTTTGGCCTGGATCCGCTGCGAAGTCGATTTCGGGAGCAAAGGGGAGTCAGTCGGTGTCTAAGTTTACGTAGGCTCTAAGTAGGGAGAGACAATCATGTTTGAAGATAGCCTTCTGGAATCTGGTGGCAGGCTGAAGACGAAGCGGGGACGAACCACAACCTTCGCGATCATTCTCGAGATAGGTTTGATCGGCCTCATGGTTCTGATGCCCCTGATCTTCACCGAAGCCCTACCCAAGCAACAATTGATGACGTTCCTGGTGGCTCCGCCTCCACCCCCTCCCCCCCCGCCTCCGGCAGCCGCTCCGGTCAAGATCGTCAAGCAGATTCAGACCGATATCGTTAACGGCGCCCTGCGCACACCCACCAAGATCCCGCAAAAGATTCAGATGATCAAGGAAGACGAGGCCCCGCCCGCAATGGCATCCGCTGGCGTGGTCGGCGGCGTTCCGGGAGGCATTCCTGGCGGACAGATGGGCGGCGTGATCGGCGGAATTATCAGTTCCACTCCCGTGGCCGTGCCCAAGGTCGCTACTCCTCAACGTGTCCGTGTTTCGATGGGCGTTACGTCGGGCCTTTTAGTCCGGAAAGTCAATCCTACCTACCCGCCTTTGGCGCGGCAGGCCCGCATTTCGGGAACAGTTATTCTGAGAGCGGTGATCAGCAAGGATGGTTCCATTGAAAACCTTTCCCTGGTGAGCGGGCATCCAATGCTGGCCCCGGCGGCGATTGACGCCGTGAAGCAGTGGAAGTATAAACCGTATCTGCTCAACGGCGAGCCGGTTGAAGTGGATACCGAGGTACAGGTCAACTTCACTCTGGCCGGAGGTTAGTCCCGGCCCGCATGAAGCGGTTGCATTAGCAATTGCAAAGAAAACGGCCCTCCCCTTCCCACCTTAAAACCGTGGCCGGGAGAGACCTTCTACCCGGCGCTACAGCGCGCAGGCATCCAAAGAAGGGTTATTTCAGGGCCGAAGGCGGGTCCTTCAGGAACCGCGCGGCAACTTTGTTTCGCCGGATTTTGACAGTTGTCTTCGATTTCGCATCAAAGTCTAAGAAGTTCCGAGGAGGGAAAAGCAACTCATGTTAGCTAACGTGGCAGTAGCAGCTCTCAATCATGTTCCCCGGGTAGCCGCCTGGATTGTGCAGGAGGGTGGCGCAGTGGGTTGGGATCCGATTTCGCTCTGGAAGCAGATGGGTATCATTGCGAAGATCGTGGTCGTTATCCTGTTCATCATGTCGGGCTGGTCGATTGGCGTCATGATTGACCGCGCCATGGCATACAACGCGGCCCGCAAGCAGTCTCGCGCCTTCGCTCCCGCGGTTGCCGGAGCTCTGCGCGATGGCCGCATCGACGAGGCCATCAAAGTCGCCGAGCGCAACAAGAAAAGCCATCTGGCGAAGGTCGTTACGGCCGGCCTGATGGAGTTCAAGGCTCACCAGGATAGCCCCGGAGCCATCCCCGGCGAGACCATTGAAGCCTCCAAGCGCGCTCTGGAGCGCACCGAAGCCATCGTCCACGCCGAACTCAAGCGCGGCCTCGGCGGTCTGGCCACGATCGGTTCGACAGCCCCGTTCGTGGGACTGTTCGGCACCGTGATGGGCATTCTGAACGCCTTCAAAGGTATTTCCGAGCAGAAGGCTACCGGTCTGGGCGCAGTCGCAGGCGGCATTTCGGAAGCGCTGGTGACCACGGCTTTCGGGCTGCTGGTGGCCATCCCTGCCGTCATGATGTTCAACTACCTCACCGGTCGCGTCGAAGCGTTCGATGTGGAGATGGACAATTCGTCGAGCGAACTGATCGACTACTTCCTGAAGCGGCGGGACATTCGCCGGACCTAGGGCTCTCGGAGTCTCGGGGACGAAGCCGCAATGAGTTGCTGTCCGACGCTGGGAACCGTTCCCCCAGCGTCGGTCTTCCCAACCCAAGCGTAAATTGATTCGGTCCTGGCTCCGGCTGACGTTTTCACGGGTAACTGGCCACCGGCAACTGGCCGCTGCCGTTAGGAGAATCACGCTATGTCATTAGCAAAGCGAAACGAAGGCGCCAAAGTCAACTCCGACATCAATGTTACCCCGATGGTCGATGTGATGTTGGTGCTGCTCATTATCTTCATGGTCATCACGCCCATGCTGCAGAAAGGTATCAGCGTGGACATGCCGAAGGTAAATAATCCCACGCCGATGGCTGATGCGGATAAGGAAGATGCTCTCCTGGTATCCATCATGCGCGACGGGACCGTCTACTTCGGCACCGACAAAATAAACGTAGACACTCTGACCGGCAAGGTGAAAGATCGCCTCACCAATCGCACTGACAAGCGCGTCTACGTGAAGGCGGATGCCCGCGCCCACTTCGGCAATGTGGTCCAGGTGGTGGATGCCGTACGTGCCGCAGGTGTGGATGATCTCGGTTTGCTGACCGATCAGAGGAAAAGCACTCCAAACGCTCCGCCCGCCGCTCCGTCGCCTGGGCAATGAAGTGAGTGAAGTGAAGTGTGTGAAGTAAGAGGAGATCGATTATGAGTATGGCCATGGGAAGCGGCGGAGGTCAAAGCGCCAACATTAACGTCACTCCGCTCATTGACGTGCTACTGGTGCTGCTCATCATTTTCATGGTGATCACGCCACTGACGCCGAAAGGTCTGGATGCGCTGGTTCCTCAGCCGCCTCCGCCTAACGCACCCAAGAACAACACGCCCGACCGCACCATCGTCGTCCAACTGCTCGATCGCGGCGCTGGACAGGATCCCGGTTTAAAAATCAATCAGGAAGATGCTACCTGGGACAATCTGCAAGGCCGCCTGGCTGATATCTACAAAACCCGCGCCGAGAAGGTAATGTTCGTGAAGGGCGATGACGCCATCCCCTTCGCCGATGTCGCCAACGTGATTGACATTGCACATGCTGCGGGAGTAGATAAGGTCGGTCTGATTACGGCGAAAATCGAAGCGGGCGGCTAAACCGCTCGTCCACGTTTCACGCAAGAGCCCGGAAGAAGGCCGCGCATCGCATTCAGCACGCGCACGGGAAGCCAATCAATCCCGCGCGCGTGTGCTAACGTTCGGTCAGCGCTTGTCAACTTGATGTCTCTGGGCCTAGGATGCTGTGGCAAGGGAGACTTACACCGCAATGAATAAATCTATTCGACTGTTTACGCTGGCGGCCGCTATGCTGGCAATCTTGTCCTCCGTGGGCTGCAGCAAACTGCGCGCCCGCGACCAGCTCAACAAGGGCGTCACTGCTTACAAAAACGCCAAATACGAAGAGGCCATTGACCACTTCCAGCAGGCCGTTGCCCTCGATCCCACCCTGATCAACGCCAAAATGTATTTGGCCACCGCCTTCGCACAGCAATACATTCCCGGCGCCGACACTCCCGATAACAACAAAATGGCGGAACAGGCCATCGAGCAATACCAGCACGTGCTCGACATGAACCCGGCGCGGGATCAGAAAGTGAATTCGGCCAAGGGTATCGCTTACCTGTATCTGAATATGAAGAAGTTCGACGACGCTAAAAAATATTACCGCATGGCCGCCGACATCGACCCCAACGACCCCGAACCCTATTACTCCGTCGGCGTCATCGACTGGACCGCCTGCTATCAGCCCCGCATGGAAGAGCGCGCCAAACTTGGCCTGAAGCCGGACGAGAACCTTAATCCCAAAAACAAAGACCAGAAGAAAGCTTGCAGCGATTTAAAGGCTAAGAACGGGCCACTCATTACTGAAGGTATCGACAGCCTGAATAAAGCCATCCAGCTTCGTCCCGATTACGACGATGCCATGGCCTATCTGAATCTGATGTACCGCGAAAAAGCCGACGTCGAATGCGATGACCTCGCCGCCCGCCAGGAAGACCTCAAAACCGCCGACCAATGGGTTGACAAGACCCTCAGCACCAAGAAAGCGAAAGCGGAGAAGACGCCCGGGCAGCAAGGCATCACCATGGATCAACCCAAGTAAGATCAGCCGAAGCAGGAATCAGCCAACTCCTTTAAGTTAGAGGCCGAGCGCTCTATTTCTCGCGTTCTTTGCGAGAGGTGGGGCTTCTGCCTGGCATTCTGGCCCACCGCCAACCTAAGGTATACTTGCAACGCTTTCCGCACGGGGAGCACTATTCCCTTGGAGCGCGAAGTCTCATCTCAAAGCCTTTCCCAGGAGATTGCCCGATGAATCGTTTCAGAGTATTCCCCATCGTTCTTTGTCTGACGTTGGTTCACCCAACTTTTGCCCAGACGCCATCCAAATCTTCCACTCCCAACAGCGCCCAAAAAGATTCCGCCCCGCCTCCCGCCACCGTCACCGGTTCCGGCACTGCAAACTACGTTCCGCTTTGGACCGGCAGCAGCACTTTGGGGAACGCAAGGATTTATCAAAACGGGTCAGGAAGCATTGGCGTTGGTACGACAACGCCGCAGGTAGCCCTGGACGTGGTGGGCCGGGTCAACGTTAGCAAGAGTTACAGGATATTAGACAATGATGTTCTTGCTATTCCCACCGGTGTATCGTCCGGCAACCTCGCGGTGGGTATTCAGGCGCTGCCAAGCATCACCACCGGTACGGATAACACCGCGACCGGCAGTTACGGCCTTCAGTTCAATACCACCGGGGTGAACAACACAGCCGACGGCGCTTTTGCGCTGACCTTCAACACGTCAGGGGGCTTCAATACCGCCGCCGGAGTGAATGCGCTCGACAGCAACAGTGAAGGAAACTACAACACGGCGGTGGGAGAAGACGCGCTTTTCAACAACTTTAACTCCAGCGACAATACAGCGATCGGTTATAGCGCGCTATACGCCAATATCAGCGGGGCCTCGAACACCGCTCTCGGACAAAACGCACTGGCGGCGAATCAGACTGGGAACTTCAACATCGCCGTTGGCGCCACTGCCGCCGCCAACGTGCAGGGCAGCTACAACATTGATATCGGCAGCACGGGCTCCACCGGCGACAACAACACCATCCGCATCGGTACTATCGGAAACCAAACCACGTTTTTCGCAGCCGGAATCTACGGTGTTTCCGGGGGCAACAACGAAGCCATTCCGGTCCTGGTCGATTCCAGCGGTCAATTAGTCACCGCGAGTTCTTCACGGCGATTCAAGGAAGATATTCAAGACATGGGCGATGCCAGCCGAGGTCTGATGCAGCTGCGCCCCGTCACCTTCCGCTACAAGAAGCCGCTCGCCGATGGCTCCCAGCCCATTCAATACGGTCTGATCGCCGAGGAAGTGGCTGAAATCTATCCCGATCTCGTCGCCTACTCGGCAGATGGTCAGATTGAAACGGTGAAGTATCAGTTGCTTGATCCCATGCTGCTGAACGAAGTGCAGCGCCAGCAGGCCGAGATTCGTGCCCTGCAAGAGCGGCTCGACCGCATGGACGCGACATTAGCTTCAATGCCCCGCTCTAAAGAAGCGCGATAAACCGTGGGCTTCGCAGGCTTGCCGCTCGCTGTCGACCCTCTGGGAACCACTTCAGCCGGTCAAATCCTCGGTTAAGAGCGAGGAAACCAAATGATATGATGCTGAAAACAGCATGGCCATGAGTGTAGCGTCCTTGGAGGCATCGCCACGAAACACCGCGTGTACGACGGGTGACCGGTGGGCAGGATGCGTGTCTGTGATCGTGCCGGTCTACAACGAAGCCGCGCACATCGACGAGTTGCTAAAAGCCATTCATGCTTCCCCGGTCAAAAAAGAAATCATCATCGTGGATGATGGTTCCACTGACGGGACTCGGGAGAAGCTCCAGGCCATGGCGCTGGCCGAGGACGTGACTGTAGTCTTCCACGAACAAAATTGTGGAAAGGGCGCGGCCATTCGCACCGCGCTTCAATACGCTCGCGGCGAATATGTCCTGATTCAGGATTCAGATCTGGAGTATGATCCGCAGGACTACCCGGCACTCTTGCGGCCTTTGGAACAGGGCGAAGCGAACGTTGTCTACGGCGTGCGTCCGGACCGGCCGGAACGCGGGCTGCGATTTTTCCTGGGCGCGAAGCTTTTGACTCATCTCGCCAATCTTCTGTATGGAGCGGGCATCCACGACGAGGCGACCTGTTACAAAGTTTTCCGGCGATCGTTGATCGCGCAAATTGGTTTGGAGAGCCGCCGTTTCGAGTTCTGTCCCGAGGTGACAGCAAAGCTCAGCCGCATGGGCGAGAAGATCGCAGAGGTTCCCATCAGTTACGCGCCGCGTTCGGCGGGCGAAGGCAAAAAGATTCGGCACTCGGATGGCTGGCTCGCCATTTGGACGCTGCTTCGTTACCGCTTCAGCCCCAGTTCTCGATGGACGAAGGGAACTGAACATACCCCGCAACCGCCGTTTCCAGTGAGTTTTTCTCGGCTGCCTGAGGAGTAACGCCGCCTGCCTCCGCTGGCTTCGTTCCTCCTGATACACTTCCGCTCGATGGACAAACCGTCGCTGCCTCCGATTCCCCGGTCTGTGTTCTGGCTCGTCCTGTGGTCGTTTGTACTGCAGGTGGCAATGATCGGCGTGTTCCGCCAATATCGCACGCGGCCGATAGAGGATCACTTCGCATTTGGCTGGGAAATGGGACGCGTTGCCCGCTCCATCGCTCTGGGACAAGGCTTCAGCAATCCGTACGGAGGCAACACTGGCGCGACGGCTTGGGAACCGCCACTTTATCCGTATCTGATGGCCGGAGTTTTCAAGATTTTTGGCATTTACACTTATGCCTCCGCCTGGGTTCTGCTCACCTTCAACAGCCTCTTTACGGCGCTTACAACCATTCCAATTTTTCTGATCGCCGGCAAAACGTTTGGCAACCGCGTGGCGCGGTGGTCTGCATGGGGATGGGCGCTCAACCCTTACATTTGGTACTGGTCGGTTCACTGGATCTGGGACACCACCTTCACGCCCCTGGTATTGAGTCTCATCTTTCTGGTGGCGCTGGAACTGCAGGAGTGGAGCGGCTTACGGGGCTGGATGATTTTTGCGGGCTTGTGGGGCGTGGGTGCGTTAGCGAATCCATCGATGCTCGCCTTTTTGCCGTTCTGCGGGCTTTGGATATGGCGGCAACGATTCAAGAACGGGTTGCCTTCGTTAGCCGGTGTCGTGCTTTCGTCGGCAGTTTTCTTTCTCGTGCTCTCACCCTGGCTGGTGCGGAATTATGAAGTATTCGGGCGATTTGTCTTCCTGCGCGACGATTTTGGCCTTCAGTTCCGCTTAGGTAATTGGAAAGGCTCGGAAGGAATGCTGATGGCTTATCTGCAGCCCAATCTTAACAAACTCGAATTTGAAAAGTTCCAGCGCATGGGCGAACTGGCCTACGCGGCGGAGTGCAAGCGTTTAGCATTCGGCTGGGTTCGCGAAAATCCTGGGCGCTTCGCAGTGGTGAGCCTGAAGAGATTTTTTTACTACTGGAATGGCGTACCTAAAGACAGTGACAGCCGCGCTCCCTGGGACTTTCGCAATTCGCTTTTCCTGGCAACATCGGTGCTGGCGATCTGGGGAGCGGGAAGAGCTTTGCGGCAGAAGCTGCGCGGGGCTTGGCTTTTTGCAGGGCTGATCCTGACCTACCCCACAACTTATTATTTTGTTTTTCCGCATGCTCGGTATCGTCACCCCATCGAACCCGAGTTGATCATCCTGGTTGTGTTCCTGCTGCTGCAGACTGGGAATCAGGCGCAACGTCCAACCGCTTCTTGAATGTGACCCAAGTCACGCATATTTGTGACAGGATCAGGCGTGAAAGCGAAGACTGCGCTACAAGCGAAGAATCTCCGGTAAAATCGTGACTTCGTCGCACGGAAGCGGACAGATGTTCAAGAAAATTCTCATTGCCAATCGAGGAGAGATTGCGGTACGCGTGCTGCGGGCGTGCCACGAAATGGGGATTGCCGCCGTGGTGGTCTACTCTGACGTGGACCGCGCTGCATTGCACGTGCGCAAAGCCGACGAAGCTTATCCTATTGGAGCTGCCGCGGCCTCCGAATCGTATCTCAACATAGCCAAAATTCTAGAGGCCGCGCGGCGGTCGGGCGCGGATGCTATCCATCCTGGCTACGGATTCCTTTCCGAAAATGCGAAGTTTGCGCGGGCGTGCGCCGATGCGGGAGTGAAATTCATCGGGCCGACGGCCGCCGCCATGGAAGCGATGGGATCGAAGACGCGCGCGCGGCAAGCCATGGAGAAGGCGGGCGTTCCATTCGTGCCGGGTACGTCGCGCGGCGTGGAGTCGTTCGAGGAAGCGGAACAGGTGGCTGCGAGAGTCGGTTATCCCGTGATGTTAAAGGCGGCCGCCGGTGGCGGCGGCAAGGGCATGCGGTTGGTACACGCTCCCGGGCAACTTAGATCGTCTCTGGACGCGGCCCGCAGTGAGGCGGAACGTTCCTTCGGTGACAGCGAAGTTTACATCGAGAAGGCAATCGTCAATCCACGACACATTGAAATGCAGGTGCTGGCTGACGAACACGGCAATACGGTCTATCTGGGCGAACGCGAATGCTCGTTGCAGCGCCGCCATCAAAAAGTCTTGGAGGAAGCGCCTTCACCGATCGTCGACCCTGAGATGCGGCGCAGGATGGGCGAAGTGGCGGTGCGCGTCGCGCAGGCCGCCGGCTATACGAACGCGGGCACAGTCGAATTCCTGGTCGATCAGCAGAAGAATTTTTATTTCCTCGAGATGAACACTCGTTTGCAAGTGGAGCACCCGGTGACGGAATTAATTACCGGGCTGGATCTGGTTCATTTGCAGATTCGTATCGCCGCGGGAGAGAAGCTGCCGTTCACGCAAGACGACGTGTGCATCCGCGGCCATGCCATCGAGTGCCGCATTTATGCGGAGGATCCCGACAACAATTATTTTCCCAGCCCCGGCAAGATCACGTTGCTGCTGGCGCCATCGGGGCCCGGCATCCGTCGCGATAGTGGAATGTATGAAGGATGGAATGTTCCGATTGATTACGATCCGCTGCTGGCCAAGCTTATTGGATACGGCACCGACCGCGACCAGGCCATATCGCGGCTCACACGAGCCCTCAGCGAATATTTTGTGGGCGGGATCAAGACGAACATTTCGTTGTTTCGGCGCATCTTGCGTGATCAGGATTTTAGGGCTGCCAAACTTGATACAGGATTTCTCGACCGCATGTTGAAGCGGACCGAAGATCAGCCGGTCGACTCAAGAGCTGCGGAGGTGGCTGCCATTGCCGCGGGCATGTTCGCTGCACTGGGCTCAACTGCGGCCGCCGCAGGCGAGCGGGCGGCCGATAGCGGTCCGCGTGCAGCCGACTACGCAGTTTCAAAGTGGAAGAATGCCGGTCGTAGCGAAAATCTGAGTTGAGGCCGCGTGATCAGCAATGACCGGCCACTGATAACTGGCTACTGATTCTCATGCTCTACGACGTAACCATCGACGGCCAGAATTACAGCCTCGAGCTTAACCGTGCCGAAGGGCGGTGGTCCTGCCGTCTGGATGGGCGCGAGTTGCAAGTGGATGCCGTTCTCGCGCGCCCGGATGTTCTATCGCTTCGGATCGGGAACATGGCTTATGAGATCAAATCGGAGCGAGTGGCGAACGAGTTGCATTTATGGGTGGGGAGCACGAGGTTCGCTGCGGAAGTGCGCGATCCGCGCTCTCTGCGTGGCCGCACGAGGGCCGGAGACGATCAGGGCCCGAAGAAGATTGTCGCGCCGATGCCGGGTAAGGTCGTACGCTTGCTGGTTAGCGAAGGGCACGAGGTGGAATCTGGCGCTGGTGTAGCCGTGGTGGAAGCGATGAAGATGCAGAACGAGATTAAATCGCCTAAGAAAGGGATGGTTCAGAAGATTCTGGTGAGTGAGGGTACGGCGGTGAATGCGGGCGACGTCCTGGCAATCGTGGAGTAATTGTGCTGTACTGCCGCCCTACTTGATCAGGCCATTGCTATCGAGAATTTTCTTAGCGTAGTAGTTGTCGACCTTGGCGGAATCGCGCAACACCTCGTAGTAAGCGGCTTTCAGCAACTGCTCGCGCCGGTCATGCAGTTGCGAGCGAATGGCCTGCTGGACGCGGGGATCGGATAAATCGCGCTGTCCCGCGGGCTCTTTCGACACCATTTTCACGATGCGGAATCCCGCCTGCTTGGTTACCGGATCGACTAGCGTGACGATCGTGCTGTACTGCCCGGGCTTGAGCTTCATCACCGCCTCGCGCGTGCCCGGATCGATGTTGCGCAGAGAGGATTCGGGAACTGTCCCGAGGTCGCCGCCGTTGCCGGAAGTGTCTGGGTCTTCCGAAAAAGTCATGGCGAGTGTAGCGAAGTCGTCGCCGCTGTCCAATCGGTTGGCAATCA
Source organism: Acidobacteriaceae bacterium (assembly GCA_003164855.1). Lineage (GTDB taxonomy): Bacteria > Acidobacteriota > Terriglobia > Terriglobales > Acidobacteriaceae > Sulfotelmatobacter. Next base: position 17,622 of record PLUI01000250.1, on the reverse strand, counting down.
TCTGAATCTTCTTGCGGGCGTCGGCTTCGTTCTGCGCCTTGTTGTTTTGGTTGTGCACTTGAGGGTTCGGTGTGGGTGTGACGATGATCTGCGCCAGGTGGTATTGCGGTTCGATGAGATTGAATTCGGACTTGTGCGCCCCGAAATAATCGTTGATGTCCTGGTCGGTTACGTTGATCTTGGAGGACACTTCCTTATTCATCACCTTGTCGACGGTGATGGAACGGCGGATGTCGCGCTTGAAGTCTTCGAGGGTAATCTTTTTTTCCTGCAACCGCTTGTCGAACTCCTCCTGCGTATAAGGAGACTTGATCTCATTCAGCTTGCGATCGACTTCTTCTTCAGTTGCCAGAAGGCCGAGCTTTTCGGCGCGGCGCATCACCATCTCGTCATCAATCAGCTGCCGCAGAATGTTCAGGCGAAGAATAGTGGCTTGTTCCCCGGCGGGCGCCTGCTGAGCGCTAGCCACCTGATTGTCGTAGTACTTATCGACATCCGAGCGGAAGATTTTGCGGCCATCCACCGTGGCCATCACGTCTCCGCTAACTTGCGATTTGCAGCCCAGCATGGTGGTGAGCAGAAGGGCGGCAGCAAGCGGCGCTGCGAGCCGGGCAAAATTCGAATTTCTTTTCAAAAGAGTTTCTCTCCTAAATTTTTCAGTTTGCGCAGCGACCCAATATCTCTGCTGCCAGCGAATCACCTCGCGGCCGGCGCCGGCGTGGCCGCGTGATTTGGTACGGGCAGGTTGGCATCCTTGAGGGCTCGGTCCAGAGCCGCACGCAGTTCGCTTGGAGGCACGGCGCCGTCGATTTTTTCGCCATTGACGAATAGCGTAGGCGTCGCATCCACCCCGACCGCATCCGCTGTTTTCATGGAAGCTTTCACCGCACTCTCATCTTGCGCCTTGAGGCAGGCCTGCAACTTCACGACGTCAAGATTGTGTTTCTGGCCTTGCAGCAAAGTAAGCCGGTCGATCGCATCAAACCGCGCCGCGGGTGTTTTCTCGTTGCTCACCTCGTGCTGGTTGGCGTGAATGTAATCCGCAAAATCCCAATAGGCATCGTTGTTCTGCGCGGCCAGACAGTTCGCGTCCACGGCCGCATGCATCGCCCAGGGATGCATCTCCATCGGGTAATCCTTGTAAATAAAAGTGACCCGGTCGCCGTACTCCTTAAGGATTTCCGGGAACAGTTCCTGATGCATGCGCGCGCAGAATGGACACTCGAAGTCGTCGAAGTTGACCACTACCACCTTGGATGCTTTCGCTCCCCGCGTGGGTCGCCCGTTGGTATCGATCTTGCTCATCGTGTCGGCATACGGATCCTTGTTCAGATCGAACTTGTTCACACGAATCAAGGAGGAATGATCTTTGGAAAGCAGGAAATTCAGATCCTGCTTTCTTTCGCCGTTGTCGATGGTGACCACTAATGAGTCGAAATTAGGAAAATCCGGGCTCGGCGATACGGTCCCCACCAGCACTTTAAGCTCGGCCGGGACTTTGTAGTATGCACGCACCTGACGCTCGATCTTTTGGGCTAAATCGGGTGAAACGGATTGGGCGGCGCAGCCCAGGCAAACGACCAGCAGCAGAACGAAAGCACGTCGAAATAGAGTCACAAAAAACCGCCTGAACATGAGGGTTAAACGTTGATTATCTCATAGCGGCCGGTGGGGCGCAGGAAGTGGAGGGATGAGGATAATGCGCGGGCAGTCTCAACCCGTTCGCGGAAGCAAATCCTCCGCGGGCAGAAGGGCGTTCATGGATCCGGAACGGAAGCCCTCCAGATCGAGGGTCACAAACTTGAAGCCCAGAGCTTTGAAAATGCCGGCGAACTGCGCAGCCATTGCGGGATCCAGAGCCCGCGGCAATTCTTCGCGTGCGACTTCAATGCGAACAATCTCTCCATGATGACGGACGCGGAACTGGCGGAAGCCCAGGGCGCGAACGGCCTCTTCGCCCTTTTCAACGATGGCGAGGGCCTCGCGTGTAACCGGGCGGCCGTATTCAATGCGGGATGAAAGGCAGGCGGAAGCGGGCTTATCCCAGATTCGCAGTCCGGCCGCGCGCGCGATAGCGCGGATATCATCTTTGGTGAGTCCGGCATCGAGGAGCGGCGCAACCACGTGGTGATTGGCCGCAGCCTTCTGGCCGGGACGGAAATCGCCGTGGTCGTCCAGGTTGACGCCGTACGCGATGGTTTCGAAGCCGCGGGCCTGCCGCAGTTCTTCCATCAGCGTGAAGAGTTCATCTTTGCAAAAGAAGCAGCGCTGCGAATCATTGCGCACGTATTCCGGGCGCTCAAGTTCAGAGGTTGCGACCACTTCCAGCGGGATGGCTTGCTCGTTAGCAAAGGCCACTGCATCGGAGAGTTGAGTGCGCGCCAGGCTGGCAGAGTCCGCGATGATCGCGAGCATTTTGTCACCCAGGACTTGATGAGCGGCCCAAGCCAAGTAAGCGGAATCGACGCCGCCGGAGTAGGCGACCAGAGTCCGTCCCAGGTTTTTCAAGGTCGCGTCCAGCTGAACGGTCTTGGATTCAAGTTCGATGGTAGCGGCGAACATAGGCGTCATGTTAGCAGGCTTGGATGTTTTCGCGACACACGCGGCGCCCAAAATCCGTCAGTACAAGCTCTCCTGGTGCCGCAAACTGCCGAAGCCGCCGATGTTTGCCAGAGTGAAGGTAAAGCGGAAAAGATTTTCGTTGCGTACATTGGCAATGGTGTAGCTGCGGTACTCGAGCGTCATGCCACAGCAATCCCAGTTGTAGGTGGCCTGTGTGCTGACGAATTGCAGCTTGCTGACCTCGGCGTCAAAGCCAAAACTGCCGGCGCCGCTGAAGCCGCGCTTGTTCGGGCTACCGTATCCCAAAGCGGCCCGGAATTGATTGAAGACAGCTGGCTGGGCAGCGGTGGATGTAGCTGTCTGCGTGGGAATTTGCAGGAACGCATCGCCGCCGCCCATGGTTACCTGGCCAATGTGGTAGTTAACCAACACGGTGTTGGCGTTGGTACGGTTATTTTGAAAGTCGTAGTCCATGTCCCACTCCGCGTCGGTGCGCGAACTGGTTTCCACACGCAATCGCGAAACCAGGGGGGACAGATGGCGAGGTTCGGTGAGAAAGGCAATTCCGGTGAGGTCGGCGGTGGTGGTGAATACGTTGCGCTGACCAGCAATCAATGCCCCGCCGAATGTGGGATCAAGGAAGTACTTCTGAGCCAGTTCCCAGGTTACGACCTCGCGCACCTGCGGCCCGGGCTGACACGCTGGACCCGCCAGCGGATTCGTGTGTTGCCATGGAATCGCCGACTCCGGCGCTGCGCCGCCCACCGTGAGAGCGGACATAATTTTGCTGCAATCCTCCGGCTGATTTGCCGGACGCTTGGCATAGAGGCGAGTCACGAAGCCGTACTCGACTTCGTGGGTGTCCGTGAGGATGTCGCGATCGTCGAATTTAAGGATATTTCCGAAATTGTTTACTCCGGTCACAAAGCGGTAAACGGCGCGTGGCTCGATGACGTGCTTCCATTTCCTGCCCATGAATTCCTTGTCGAAAACACGCTCAAGCGCAGGCGGACGTAATTCCACGGATGTATCCAGGGCGTGGCGGTCAATCGGATCGCTTGTGGCTTGCCCGGGGTTCTGTCCGATTTCTCCCACCAGCCTTTCCGTGTAATAAGTTTCGTGCAACGTCAGATCCGGACGCAGCGACCATCCTCGAAACAAGAGCGGCAAGGAGATTTCGGGGTTCAAGTCGAAACGTCCCAGGAGATTTGCCGTGCGGAAAGGCGGCGTGCATGATTGCAACAAGCCTATGGTTGAACACTGCTCGGGCTCACTGCGCGAAAGGCCCGCCGCGGAGGCATCGAAGGACCAATAGAACGGTGAGTGCCAGACTGGCTTGTCCACGCCGGAAAAATCGAAACTCGGGGCGTGCAAAATCGTGATCACCTGCCCCGGTGTTGTGCTGAGAAAATTCTGATAACGTTCCGTAAATCCGTTCAGGCTGAATCCGTTGCTCGACTTGGAAAGAAACGCCTGCGACTTCACTTCCGAATACACCGCCTGGCTGAAGACCTCGTTGAAGGCCAGCCGGAAGAGAAAAGAACTTAAGTAGTCGATGTTGGCGACGCCACGATAGCCATCCAAGCTTCCAGCCGCGTTGAGCCGGGCATTTTCGCCGCCCTCCTTGAGCGGAGGCGTGCCGATGCCACGGTCAATTACTCCAAAATAATTGAAGTCGACATAGGAAGTTTCGCTGGGACGAACGCGAAACTCTCCGCGCTGCGACCAGCCGCGCAGCGAGAAATATTCCGCGCCCAAGGTGGCATCCATCATCCGGTTGATGGCCCAATAATAGGCCTCGCCCAGAATATTGCCCTTGGTGGAAGAACGGCCCACCGAGGGCATCAGGAACCCGGACTGGCGAGACTCCTTCTCCACGGGATGGGTGACGTAGAGAAACCAGAGGATGGGGATGCCGTGCAAGTCGAAGGTGCTGCGGTAGATTTTGGCGTTGCCGCCCACGTCGACCTCCACCTTGCGCGCGTCAAACAGCCAGTTCGGATGCGGCAACTCGCAGGTGGTGATTGTGCCCTCGTATACCAGGTAGTGATCCGGAGTGGGTTTCTCCACCACTTTGCCGGTGAATGCGAAGGGAGCGGTGGAAGTGAGAATGGGCCGGTTGGCACGGTAGCGCAGGCCAGTGGTTCCGGTGACGTCGTAAAATTTGCCGGTCTCCAGCGCAAAGTTGTAAGTGCCGTGAGAGGCGCGAATGTGATCGTCGTTGGGACCGCCATCGAGGGCGAAATGTCCGCTGGCGGTGACTTCGTTGGTGTCAGAGTTGAAGGTAGCTTCATCGGACCGCAGAACATAAGTTTCGTAATAGATTTCCACTGCGCCGTGCAGCTTGTAAACAACGCCTTCTCTCTCCTGCTGGATGGCACAGGCGGTTGGACGATTGGACTGTTCGGCGAATGCGCGAGCGCAAGGCGTGGCCAGGGGGGGCGCAGCTTTTTCCGACGACGCTCCGGCATGAGGCTTGGCAGAAAAGCCATCCGAAGGCAGCAACTGGCTGGTAACTAACGGCGGAGCGAGAAGCAGGTGACAAAGCACCGCCGCCGTGATAAGGAATCTGTTGCGAAGAGTCATCGGAAGCAGATCATTTGAACGCGATCATCCGGAAGCGCGCGAAGAAGCGCTCGGACGCCTCTAGCGGCAGCAGTCGTGGTGAACTTAGCACGGCAGCGCCTCACGAGGCAAAGGTGTTCGATGGGTTGGATTCCGGCGTGGTCTTCGCGGTTATCTGGCCGGCTGCGACTTCTTGTGTTCTCATAAGACTTATTCATGCCTTGTCCGCTTTGTGGTGACATTTGCGAGTGCGCTTCCGGCGCGGGTACCGATGCCGAGCTTTTGCCGGCAAGGCTGGAAAACCAGGGCATGGGCGAACCAAGCCAGCAATCGCCGCCTGAAGCTGCTTTCTCCGCGGGAGGCAATCAGCCAGCTCCTGAAGATTCCGCCGCCTGGCGGCAGGAAGTCGCTGCCCGGCTGAATCGATATCAGTCGCGGCGCAAACCGCGGCCCCCGCGCTATCCGTCGCTTCGCTTGCGCTTTGAGGAGGACGACGCAACCCGTGTGCGACCCGAGTCTTCGGCTTTGCCGCAGGTGCTGACCTCGAACCAGGCTTTGGCGTTGGACGAGTTTCGTGAGTCGTTTCCCGTCTCTGGGCCGTTGAACGCACCCCCCGAGACTCATTCCGCTCAAGACACTCATTCTGCTCAAGACACCAACGCAATTTCTTACGCAGAGGAAGTTCCGGGCCAGGCGGCGACCGCCTCGACCCAGGCCCCGGCCACCGTCACCGCAAAGATTCTCGAGTTCCCGCGCTCCTGGACGCCCCCCCTGCCCGCGCTCGACGAATTGGCCGAGCCGGTGGTCGATCGTCCCCGCATTCTGGAAGTCCCGGAAGCAGTCCCGGCGCCGCCAGCCCTGGGTGGAATCACGATCGAGCCCGAGCCGCAACCCGAGTTGGAGAAGCGTCCGGGCATCGATATACCCCTGCAGAGTGCGCCGCTGGAGCGGCGACTGCTCTCCGCCCTCATTGACGATGTGATCATCGCGGCGGCCTGCGCGATTTTCGGCTTCATTTTTTGGAAGTTGACCGCCATTCGTCCGCCGCGCTTGCAGATTATCGGCGTTCTCGCGGGCCTGGGCTTCGTGCTCTGGGCGGTTTACCAATACCTGCTGGTGGTTTACGCGGGGACGACTCCCGGGCTTCGCCTGGCGGGATTGGAATTGCTCCGCTTCGATGAAAGGCGGGCGTCACGTCGGCTGCGCCGCTGGCGCGTCCTGGCATCCTTTCTTTCGGCCGTCTCGCTCGGCATGGGATATGTCTGGGTTTTCCTCGACGAAGACTCGCTCTGCTGGCACGACCGCATCACGCATACGTACTTCGCGCCCAAGAGGCGCGAGTCGGGCTCTAACAAATAACTACAAGTCTCTCAGTTGGCTCTCAGAGGGCGGTAGCGCGCTCGAACCGCGTTGCCTGTGCTATCTTCAAAGTTTGTTCCTATCGCAGTCGGGCATTCCTCTGAAGCATGGCTACTTCCGTTGGGGGTTCAAAACCGGCCATAAAGGTCTTCGTCGCCACCACGGTGATGTTGACCTTCATCTCTTTCTGGAGAGCTTCTGCCATCGTTCTTTCCGATCTCGCATCTTCTGCTTACTATGCCGGCGGTGATGCCGAGAAGGTCATCGGCAAAAGCGCTCCCTGGTTCATTCTTGGGGTCATGTTGTTCAGTTACGCGGTGCGGGCGCTCTACATTGAATCAAGCAGCATGTTCGTTCGCGGCGGCGTCTACCGCGTGGTCAAAGAAGCGATGGGCGGAACGCTGGCCAAGTTTTCGGTCTCGGCGTTGCTGTTCGACTACGTGCTGACCGGTCCCATCAGCGCCGTATCCGCCGGCCAATATCTGGCAGGATTTATCAAGGACATGGGCGAATACATGCACCGCCCACTGCATTTTTCCGACGACCACTTTGCTGCCGGGCTGGCCGTTATCGTGGTTTCTTATTTCTGGTGGAAGAATACGCAGGGCATGCACGAGTCCAGCCAGAAAGCCTTGCAGATCATGGTGATCACCACGGTGATGGTGGTCATTCTGCTGATCTGGTGCACCATCACCGTTTTGCGCGCGCCCATTCAGCTGCCGCCCAACCCGCTTCATCCCGGCGTCATTCCGCTGAACAAGGAATCGCTGGGCTGGCTGAACGGAACCTTTTTCGGGCACATCACCTGGATCATCCTTTTCGTCGGCTTCGGGCACTCGGTGCTGGCAATGAGCGGCGAAGAGACTCTGGCGCAGGTCAACCGCGAGATCGAACATCCCAAGCTGAAAAATCTGGAGAAGACGGGGCTGGTCATCTTCATTTACAGCCTGCTGTTTACGTCGCTGGTCTCGTTTTTCGCGGTGATGATTATTCCTGACAAGGTCCGGCCGGACTACTTTGCCAACCTGATCGGCGGAATCGCCATGTATCTGGCTGGGCCGCAGAGCCTGAAGCTGCTCTTTCACGCTTTTGTGGTGCTGGTGGGCGTGCTGATTCTGGCAGGGGCGCAGAACACCTCGATCGTGGGAGCCAACGGCGTTCTGAATCGCGTGGCGGAAGACGGAGTGCTCACCAGTTGGTTCCAGAAGCCGCACGACCGCTATGGGACGAGTTACCGCATCATCAACTTGATCGTAGGACTTCAACTGCTCACGATTGTATTGAGCTTGGGAAATGTGTATGTGTTGGCCGCGCTCTACGCTTTTGGCGTGATCTGGAGCTTCGCCATGAAGTCGATCGCCGTGCTGGTGCTGCGGTTTACCGAACCGGGGAATCGGGCGTGGAAAGTGCCGGGGAATCTGCACATTGGCAAAACCGAGTTTCCGGTGGGCTTGATCCTGATTTCGGCAGTGCTGCTGATCACGGCAGTGGTGAATCTGTTCACGAAATATCAGGCCACGATTGCCGGAGTAATTTTCAGTGCGGTCTTCTTCACAATCTTCACCATTTCGGAGCACCACGTCGCCAAGGAGCGCCACGGCAAGCCGGAACAGCTTGATCAATTCCGGGTCTACGGCAACCAGGAGTTGGGCAGCGGAGCCATGGGCGTGCGGCCGGGGAATATTCTGGTCGCGGTGCGCGATCCTCGCAATCTCTACTACTTACGCCAGGTGCTGGCTCACACAAATATCAGCAAGCAGGATGTAGTAGTGATGAGTGCGCGGCTGTACCACCGCGAGCATAGTTTCAGCGGCAGCGCTGTGCTTGAGGCCAGCCAGGTGTTTGACCACTACGAGCAGGAACTATTTACTGCCGCCGTGGCCGTCGCCGAGAAAGAGGGAAAGCCGATTTCGCTGCTGGTAGTGCCGGCGACGGACGTATTCGAAGCCATCATGGTAACCGCGCAGCGGCTGGATTCCACACGGGTCATCTGCGGGCTCTCGAACAAACTGACGGCCGATGAGCAAGCCAAGCTCACGGGCGACGCCTGGGAGCGCATGCCGGAGCCGCGTCCCCGGCTGACTTTGGAAGTCTGCGCTCCCGACGGAACAGTACGCGAGTACGCCATTGGTCCGCACAATCCGCGGCTGCGACCGCAGGACGTCGAACTCATGCACAAGCTGTGGCTCGATATCACGACGGATCCCAAGTACGCCGGCGCACATCACTACCACATCGTGGCGCTGGCCTTGGAAGAATTGCAGCGGGAACTTAGTACGGAACAGCGGGCCGAGTTACTGCAAAAACTGCAGGAAGAGATGCGGCGCTGCGAGCCTAACTAAGCCTTAAAGTCGCTCGTCGTTAAGGTCCGGCCGTCCGCCGATGCGGTAAAAACTGAGAGTGCTGTTTCCTTGCACTAATTTACGGACTCTTCGCAGCGAGCCGAATTCAGCGCCCGGATCGAACTTCTTTTCGTGTTCCGCGATCACCAGCGACATTGCCCATACCAGGGATGAATCGGCCAATGCCATCAGAGTGCGTTCGTAGGCATCTTGCATCCGATAAGGTGGATCGAGAAATACAATGTCGGCGGCGACGTGTTCGCGCTGCAGCCGCCACAGGATCCCAGCCAGATCATCGCGCAGAATTCTGTATCCATCCGCGATTTTCAGGTTCTGCAGGTTTTGCTCGATCACCTTCGTGGCGGGAGCCGAGGTTTCTACGAAGAAAACTTGCTGGGCTCCCCGGCTGAGCGCTTCGATCCCCACTGCTCCGGTGCCAGCGAACAAATCCAGCCATACTGTACCCTCGAGCGCAGTGGGATTGCCAGACGTGAGCACGTTAAACAGCGTCTCGCGCAGGCGATCAGAAGTAGGACGGATATCCTTCCCATTCAATGAGCGCAGGGGATGCCCCCGATATTTGCCGGCGATGACGCGCATGGCTCTGAACCTTCGAGTACCGAGGCCAATATATCTGACCATGTAAAATAACTGTAGTAGTCAAAACCTATGAGAAGTTTTTCGGTTCACGTCGGGCGGCTGTTCGGGGTGGAAGTTCGCCTCCACCTGACGTTCCTGATCCTGCCATTATTTGTTTTCTGGACGGAATACAGCGTGCATCCCTCGGCCAACGGGCCGCGGGACTTGGCGCTGGTGGGAATCGTGCTGGCCTGCGTTATAGCTCATGAAGTCGGGCACATGCTCGTTGCCTGGCGCGCGGGATTGATTCCCAAGGCGGTGATTCTTTTGCCGCTCAGCGGCGTAACCGTGTTTGACGAATCGCGCGTGGCAGCGCCGCAATCCGCTGCGGCAGCCTGGAAGCGCGAGCTGCGCATCGCGCTCACTGGTCCTCTGGTGAACGTGGGGTTCGCACTGATTGCGGCCGGAGTGATCTACGCCACTGTTCCTGGCGTGAACCTGTGGCACTGGCCTTTCTTGCAGTCGGCCAACCTGCCGCGCAGCCTGGTGTGGGCCAATCTTTACCTGGCGGGTTTGAATCTTCTGCCCGCATATCCTCTGGATGGAGGCCGCATCTTGCGGGCCTACTTCGCGCGGAGTATCGATCCCGCGCTGGCGACCCGCCGGGCTGTCTCGATTAGCCACGCGCTGGCCATGGTCCTGATGGTGGCTGGTTTGTTCAGCAATACCTGGCTCACCATGGTCGGTGTGATTATCTTTTCGGCGGCGCAACTGGAAGAACGCGCTGTCATTTTCCAATCGGTCCTGGATAATGTGCGACTGGAAGAAGTGATGCTCACTGACTTCTCGACGCTCTCGCCTGCGGATACGCTCGAAGACGCCCTGGACAAAGCCGTACATTCTCTGCAGGATGATTTTCCTGTGGTTCGCGGCAGCGACATGGTGGGCGTGATTTCCCGGCAGCGCATTCTGGAGGCCCTGCGTGCGGAAGGCAACGGATATGTTCAGGCCGTGATGAGCAAGCTTTTCGAGGTTTCCATGCGGCAAGAGTCACTGACTTCTGCCTTTCGCAAGCTCACAGCGCGCAATCTGAGCATCATTCCGGTGGTGGAAGATCAGCGCCTGGTAGGCATTGTCACGCTGCAGAATTTGATGCACTCGATGGCGCTGCTTGCCGAGGGCCGCAAGCTACGGCAGGATAGCGCGCAATCGTGAGTTTTAGCCAGGCGCGGAGGCGCGGGCGATCCAGCCGGCTTAGAATAGCTGCACAGCTTTAGCCTGGCGGACTGCCGGAATCTCCTCGAGCTTTCTCAGCACATCGTCTGGAACGCGGCCATCCACGTGGACTACGGCAATGGCTTCGCGCGGCTCCGAAGTGGTTCCAGCGCTACGCCGCCCTAAGGAAAAGTCCGCGATATTGATTTCGCTTTCGCCCAGGATTGTGCCCACCTTGCCGATCACGCCCGGAACGTCGCGATTCCGCAGGTAGATCAGATTGCGCTCCAGCGGCGCTTCTACATCAATGTCATCGATGTGCAGAAGGCGCGGCGCGGTGCCGTGGAGAACCGCACCCTTCACCATGTGCTCCTCGGTTGAACTCTTCAGAAAGACGGAGAGCACGCTTCCGGCGCCGCCGGTGGAAGCTTTTGCCTTATGCGACTCGTGGACGCGAAGTCCGCGAAGATCTGCAAGGGAAGCCGCGTTGACCAGGTTTGCCTTCTCATCGAGCGCCTGGTTGAGGATGCCCTTGATGGCCGCGTTGCGAATCAGTTCCGTCTTCCACTCGGCGATATGGCCGCTGTAGCGCAGTGAAATCTCTTCGATCGATCCTGCGGAGATCTGCGCCAGAAAGGCCCCCATACGTTCCGCCAGCACGATGTAGGGCTGCATCTCGGCGTACTCCTCCGCGGAAACCGAGGGAACGTTCACTGCATTTTGAATGACGCCATGTTTCAGATATTCCCGCACCTGCTGGGCAATCTGCACGCCTACGGCTTCCTGCGCCTCCTGCGTGGAACCACCGATATGCGGCGTTAAGATGACATTCTCCATCGTTTGTAACGGGGAGTTTTTCAGAGGCTCCTGGTTGAAAACATCGAGCGCCGCTGCCGCCAAGTGACGTTGTTTGAGTGCCTCCACCAGATCGGCTTCGTTCACCAGTTCACCGCGGGCGCAGTTCACCAGGCGGACGCCTTTTTTCATCTTCCCAATGGCGGCCGCGTTGATCATGCCGGTGGTCTGTGGAGTAAGGCCGACGTGCAGGGTGATGTAATCCGCCGCGGCATAAAGCTCGTCGAGGCTGGTGCAGCGAATTCCGAGATCCTTAGCCACGGCTATGGAGACAAAAGGATCGTGGGCCACCAACTCCATTCCAAAGACACGGGCCCGGCGCGCTACTTCCATGCCAATGCGGCCAAGGCCGGCAATTCCCAGGGTCTTGCCTCGCAGTTCCGTTCCCTGCAGCGATTTCTTTTCCCACTTGCCGGCATGCATGAGGGCATCCGCGCGGCAAAGATGACGAGCCATGGCCAGCATCATGCCGACCGCCTGTTCGGCCACTGCCACGGCATTTGCCCCGGGGGTGTTCATTACCGCGATGCCCTGGCGCGTGGCCGCATCCAGATCGATGTTGTCCACGCCCACGCCGGCACGGCCAATCACGCGCAGTTTCTTGGCATGCGCCAGCAGTGCCGCGTCGGCCTGCACCGCCGAGCGCACGATCAGTGCGTCGGCNNGGTTCTCGAAGTTGGTCAACCGCTGACGCGGAGATCTTTTCCGCTATGACAATTTTCACGGATGCGTTCACCCTTTCTTACGACACTTCTTCTGAGTTCAATAGCGAGACCGGCCGCCCACCCCTCGCGACAAGACATTGACATACATTTGACACTTCGCTGACACGCTCGCGTCGCTGCCTTCATAGACTCCACAAATGGGCAATCGCCCACGGAGGAGTCGTCATGAAGACATTGTCAACTGTTTTACTAGCCGCTGTTTGCGCCTTCACGCTGGCCTGCGGCTACAGTTCCAAAGCCACCACCCCCGCAGTGGCAGGGTCGATGCCAAGCATCGCCGAGCTTGCTCCCGACAACATGAATTCAGGCGGCTCTGCGTTTGTCCTGACCGTCAACGGCAGCGACTTTTCGAGCAAGGCGACGATCAATTGGAACGGCACGGCGCAAACCACGACCTATGTGAGTGCGAGCCAACTTACTGCCACGATCTCCGCTTCGGATATCGCAACCCCGGCCACCGTGCCGATTACTGTAACCAACCCGGCCACGAGCGGCACGGGCGTTTACGGCAGCGGCGGCACTTTGGCGGAGACTTCGAGTGCGATGAACTTTACCGTCAACTAGGCTGAGGACCGCACTTCGCGGTCCTCAAGCCTCCACCAATTGCGGATGACTGGAGAGCCCGCGGGCATACACTTCCTGGGCCGCCCTTAAGGCTGCGCCGTATGCGACAGTCTTCCCGGTGACGCGGGCGAGAACGTGTTCGAGGGCGCCCAGAATGCCGATAGTGTCCAGGTAATCGTAGTATCCGATGTGAGCGATGCGGAAGAGTTGGCCTTTCATCTCGCCCTGGCCATTGGCGACCACCGCATCGAACGACTCGCGGAATTCTTTCACGATTTTGCCGGAATCAATTCCGTCGGGCGAACATATCGCGGTCAGTGCTGCCGCGGGCGAGGTTGCGTACAACTTCAGGCCCAGGGCCTGAGCCCCGGCCCGGGTCATTTCCGCACACAGTTCGGCGTTGTCGATCAGTACTTCTCGCCCTTTGGCTAAGTCGCCTTTGCCCATCTCGCGGATAAACTCGAGCGCGGCCCCCAACGCCGCGAACAGCGAGGTTGCCGGCGTGTAAGACGATTCGCCTTTTGCCGCCGATTTGCGTTCCTTGCGCAGGTCGAAGTAGTACCGCGGAGAAGTCGTGTCATCCATCCGCTTCCACGCGCGCTCGCTCACGGCACAGTATGCCAAGCCAGGCGGAATCATCAGCGCCTTCTGCGAACCGCCGATAATCACATCCACGCCCCAGCCATCCACGTCGAGGTGCGTGGTGCCGAGGCCAGTGATGGCGTCGACAATCAGAAGCGCATTACTTTGTTCGCGGATAATCTTTGAGATGCCTCGAATGTCGTGCCGGGCGCCGGTCGAACTCTCGGTCGCCTGCACAAAAACGGCGCGCACGTCGGGAGTAAGCTTGGCGCGAATGTCATTCAGCGCAAAGGTTGTGCCATAAGGCGAGGAGAGCACGTCTACGTTGCAGCCGAAAGCCTTGGCCAGACCGGTCCAGCGCTCGCCGAACTTTCCCGCGGTGAGTACCAGAACCTTGTCGCCCGGCGAGGCCAGGTTCGAGACCGACGCCTCCATCACGCCTGTGCCCGAACAAGCCAGCACCAGCACATCGTTTTTCGTGCCGATGAAGTCTTTCATGTCGGTGAGGACACGCTGGAACAGCGCGCGGAAGTCGGCGGTGCGATGGTGCGCGGTGAATGACGCCATGGCGGTTTGTGCCGCCGGCAGCAACGGCGTTGGTCCGGGAGTGAAAAGACGGTTCTTGTGCAGCATAATGAATTCCCTTAGGGGTAGAGTAATTTATAAGTCTACTGGAATGGCGCTCTGCTGTGCGTGATTCCCGTCACAGTACCAGCCGGGGCTCCCGCACCGTCTATAATTTCTGCATGAGCCTAATTGAACAGATTCAGCAAGACATCACTGCCGCCATGAAGGCACGCGAGGAGCAGCGTCTTTCGACGCTGCGGATGGTCAAGAGCGCGCTCAAGAATCGTGAGATCGATAAGATGGCGCCGCTCGATGAGAAAGAATCGCANNCAGGAGATGGCCGACAAAGAAGCCGCCGAGATCGTCCTGATTGAAAGCTATCTGCCCAAAGCTGCAGGCGAGGATGAAATTGCCGCCGGCGTAAAAACCGTGATCGCCGAAATGGGCTCTCCGACCATGAAAGACATGGGCGCGGTGATGAAGAATGCCATGGCGCGGTTTTCCGGTGCTGGCATGAGGGTGGATGGGAAGGTGGTTAGTGAGGCGGTGAAGAGGGAGTTGGCGGGAAAGTAGCCGCGCATTGACTATTTCCTTCTCTGCCACTCCCGGTACGCTTCGCTTTTCGAGATGCCCCGCTCCTTCGCCACTTTTTTCAGTGCGGCTTTCTCGTCCAGCTTCTCCTCGGCGATAATCTGCTCAACCCGCTGCTGGACCCTTGGACGGCCGAGGGCGGCCGCCTCCATATCGCCTTCTTCCGCTTTGCCGATCAAGAGCGTAATCTCTCCCTTCACTCCATCGCGCGCCTTGAGCGTCTCCAGCACTTCCCCTGCGCGCCCCCGCAAAAACTCTTCATGCAGTTTGGTCACTTCGCGGGCAATCACCACGTGCCGGTCGTTTCCCAGAACCTCGACCACATCCTCAAGCGCCTCGACGATCCGGTGCGGGGCTTCGTAGAAAACCTGGGTGCGCGGCGAGATTTTCACCGTCTCCAGCGCGGCGCGGCGCTCCCCGCGTTTTGCCGGAAGAAATCCGCTAAACCGGAAGGAATCCGTAGGCAACCCGCTCGCCACTAGCGCCGCCAGAAACGCCGAAGCGCCCGGGATCGGCACCACCGGTACGTGATGTCGGATGGCCAGCGAGATCAGCCGAAAGCCAGGGTCGGAAATTCCGGGCATTCCAGCATCTGTGACCAGCGCGACGCTGGTGCCCTCCTGCAGGTCTTTCACCAGCTCTGCGGCGCGCGTTATCTCATTGTGTTCGTGGTAGCTGACGGTGCGCGTGGCGATGCCGTAGTGGTTAAGCAGTTTCTGAGTCTGACGCGTGTCTTCGCAGGCGATGACGTCCACTTCTTTGAGCACGCGCAAGGCACGCAGCGTGATGTCCTGTAGATTGCCGATGGGGGTAGCGACAAGGTAAAGCGCCGGACGCGGCGCGATCGACGCCAATTCGTTCTCCGGCTGAATGGTTCCGGAGCTCTCAGATTCGTGGAGTTTCCGGCCAGCATTCTTCATGGCCGGAGTCTACCACCGCGGCGACCGTAACTTCATGACGCCTGAAACAGTTATGCTATTCGTATTATGGCTTCGTCTCCGGAGATTTTGCCGTGACCGCCAATGATTTTCGCCGCCTGGCCTCGGCTCAGCCTGAGGCAATCGAAAGCTCGCACATGGACCATCCGGATTTCCGCGTTGGCGGGAAGATTTTTGCCACCCTCGGACATCCTGCTGAGGGCTGGGCCATGGTCAAACTCACACCCGAGCAGCAGCACTATTTTTCGAAAGCAGAGCCGGAAGTTTTCGTGCCAGTCAAGGGCGGATGGGGACGGCGCGGCGCGACCAGCGTGAATCTAAAAGTTGCGAGCAAGAAGACGCTGGAGAAGGCTGTCCGCGCCGCTTGGCGCAACAAGGCTCCAAAGCGCCTGGTAGAACAATTCCGCCAGGATACCGAGCAATAAACCCCGGAACCAGTACTCGATTGAATTGACGCAACCGAACCCGCGCCCCTAAAATCAGGTTGAAGCAAATTTTCCTCACAACTGTTTTACAACCCATGCCTCTTTACGAATATCAGTGCGAAAAGTGCGGTCACCGCTTCGAAAAAATCCAGAAGTTCTCCGACAGGATGGTGAAGAAGTGTCCGGAGTGCGGAGGGCGGGTGGAGCAAATGATTTCCGCGCCCGCTGTGCAGTTCAAGGGATCGGGTTGGTACGTCACTGACTACGCGAACAAGTCGCACGCACCCGCTTCTTCCGAAGGCGGCAGTTCGGAATCGAAGAAAGAAGAGAAGTCGAAGTCAGAAGATTCATCGAAAAGCGATGCTTCCAAGGAAAGCTCCGCCAAGGAAACGTCATCNNTGGTCTTCAATCATGTGGAAGAGATGCTCACGCGACTCGCTCCCGGCTATGCTGTGGGTTTTATTGGGATAGATCATCAGCCGGAATTGTTTGCCGGCGTTGATCAGCGCATTGACCATCTGAACAGTGTTCTGGAAGTGCACATTGTCGTCGCCGGTGCCGTGGGCTATCAATAGAGCCCCGTGCAGATTCGCAGCCGCACTCGTCACATCGGATTCGCGATAGCCGGCCGCGTCGTCTTTGAGTTGGCCCATATAACGCTCGGTGTAAATCGTGTCGTAATTGACCTGGTCGGTCACCGGCGCAACGGCAACTCCAGCACGAAAGCGGTCGGAGTGCGTCATGGCATAGAGCGTCATCGAGCCGCCGTTTGACCATCCCCAGATCGCCATGCGGTCTTTATCCAGTTGCGGGTACTGCGCGAAAAGCTGGTCGAGCGCGGTCAGCTGATCTTTCAACTCGATCGCTCCAAACTCGTGGCGAATCGCCGTCTGGAATTTGCGGTCGCGTCCCGGAGTTCCGCGATTGTCCACGGAAAAAATCGCGAAGCCTTTGCGCGCGAGAATCTCATCGAACGGATTCGTGGGCTCTTTCAGGACCGTCTGTCCCGCCGGGCCGCCGTAAATATTCACGACGAGCGGAATTTTGCCATTGGCCGGCGGATCCGGAGGAAGCAATAGACGTCCGTAAAGTGTGGTGCCGTCCTCCGCCTTGAACTCCAAAAATTTTGGAGCCCTCACTCCGTACTCCACCACTTCATCGCGCGCCTGCCACACAGGATTACACGCCGCACCTACCGTGCACAGAGACATCCGCTGCGAGGTCAACGGACCCATGAATGTCAGCTGGTAATGTTTGCCATCGTCGGAAAACTTGCCAGAATACATTCCCTCCTCATGAGTCAGTTGCTGCATGCCCGTTCCGTCCAGCTTCACCGAACAGATCTGCTGTTGCCGGGGATCACCCGGGTTGGCCTGAAAAAACACTGTGCCTGCCGTTTCGTCCACTCCCTCAATGCTCAGCACTTCGAAGTCGCCGCGTGTAAGTTGCCGCTCCAGTTTTGCGTCCGCTCCCATCGGATTCTGCATATCGAAGCTGTAGACGTAGAGATGCATGTGGCCGTCGCGCCAGCTCGGCCACAGAAATGCGCCGCTGGACTTCAGGAAACGAACCTCCAGATGCTCGAAGTCGATCCAGGCGCCAGGAGTTGTCTCCGTCAGAACAATCCGCGACCTGCCCGATTTCGCATCGACAAAATACAAATCCATTTTGTCCTGGTTGCGATTCAGGACTTCCGCCCACACGATTCCATCGCGCACCCAGCCGAAGCGCGGGATGTAAGCCTCTGGATCAT
>PLUI01000281.1 GCA_003164855.1 Acidobacteriaceae bacterium | reverse complement strand
AGGCGGCGAGCGATTGCGAGAAGTCACGCAGCACGTTGGCGATCTGGCCCTCGGTTGCTCCTTCGTTCACGTGATGATCCCAGCCACCGATGTCAGCGAAGGCCACCTGCACGCCAAGGTTTGCCTTGATAAGTTGCGCGAGCTGGCGCAGGCTGTCNNTCGAACGTTTCTTCGCCGGTGCCGTGCAGCACGGTGTCGAGCGAGTGATCGTACATGGCTTCAAATGTAGTCGCGACCGGCGAAGCTTTCGGATTGCGGCCTCCGACCGAGAAATCGTTGATGTTGTTCATCGCGATAGCCGGTTCGAGGCCACTTAAGATGCGCGGGATCGACGGGCCCATGGCGATGGCCTCGAAGGCCGACTTCTGCGCCGGCTGCGGCAGGTTGCGAAGAGTGCGATTGAGCCATCCGTCTTCAGTGGCCTTGATACCCGGAGTGCCGGCCTCCATAAAATCCTGCGCATCGAAGTGAGAGCGGCTTGGGTCGGGCGATCCGGCGGCATGCACAATCGCCAGATGACGCTGCTGCCACAGCGGCTGAAACGGCGCCAGCGCAGGATGCAGGCCGAAGAAGCCATCGAGATCGAGCACAGCCTTGCGTGGAATATTAATGCTGGGCCGCATCGCGTAATATTGCGGCTCGCCGTGAGGCACAACAACATTCAAACCGTCGGCGGCGCCACGCTGGAAAATTACGACCAGACGTTTGGTGCGCGCGCCCGGCTGAACCGCGCCCCATGCGGCGCGCGCCAGAAAACTCGGCACCGCCGCTGTGCNNTCCTAGCTCTTAGCTTCTAGCCTTTAGCTCTTAGCCCTGGACGTACGTACAATTCTTAATCCCCCGCGCCTCATGCCCGAGTCAGAGGCTCCAAGCTAAGAGCCAAGAACTAACGGCTAAGAGCTATCTTCTCTGAAACTCCGGCGAGCCCAGCAGCAAGCCCGCAATCGTGTTCACGTCCGGGGGACGTTGCTTCTGCTGCCCGCCGCCCATCGCCGCTGCGTCGATCTGCGCCGTGATCGAGTCGTGCGTCTGCTTGGATACATCTCCACCGAGCAGGCTCGTCTCCAGCGCTGACAGAACCAAAGTAGAAGCCGGAGGCGGGTTCGGCGGATTGCTTCCAGCCAACTGCCCAACATCTACCTTCACAGCCTTGATCTTGCCGCTGGTCAGCGCCAAAGCAAAATTCATGCGAGTCAGCAGCGCGGAAGAACTCACCCAGGTTTCCGCTTTCATGGAATAGCCCGTGGGCGGCTGCGCGCCGTAAAGCGGCATGCCCATGTTGTTGAGCTGGCGGACGAGCGGCAAGGCATCGTCGACCTCCGCCCCAGTCGCGCGCACCGCCGAAGCCACGAATTCCAGAGGAGTTTTCACCTTGGCGCGGTAAGTCCCATCATTCCAGAACTCTGGCGAATGAAACAGCACGGTCAACACTTCGCGAATGTCGCCCTTTTTTTTCAGAAACGTTTTCGCCAGGCGATCGACCAACGCGGGAGGCGGATCGTCCGCAACGAAGCGTTCCGCGAGCTTCAGGGAAATAAAGTGCGCGGTCTGAGGACTCGTCGCCAGCTTGTGCAGCACTTCCAAGCCCTCGCCTTCGCCCTTGGGCTTGATGCGGTGAGCCAGTACGAACTTTGGTCCGGGCTCATGCATGCGCGGTTCAAACTTGAAAGCGCCGCCCTGGTAAGGCTTATCGATGGTCCATCCGGTAAAGACTTTGGCGACCTCGGTAACATCGCGCTGCGAATACCCGCCATTCACGCTGAGCGTGTGCAGTTCGAGCAACTCCCGCCCGTAGTTCTCGTTGAGGCCACTCTGACGCTTGCCTTGATTTGGCCGTGGCCCATAACGTCGCGCGTACGGCCCATTGGGATGCTGTGGAATGCCGAGAGCCTGCGGGGAGTCTGGTCCCACACTGAGCCAGTTATCCAAGTAGAACAACATTGCCGGACTCTTTGCCGTAGCCACGAGCAGGTCTTCGAATTTTCCCAGCGCGTGCGGCCGAATCACATCGCGCTCGTAACTGGTCACCAGCAGGCGGTCAACGCCTTTGTCCATGAACACGTTGAAGTGGTTAAACCAGAAATCGGTCATCACTTCTTCAACTTGCCGTTCGCTGTAGATGGCGCGCAAAAGCTTCGCCTGCGCCAGTTCCCCCGTAACAACGCCCGGCGGATTATTCATGGCGAGCAGGATTTCTTTTTGCTTCGGCGGCAGGCCTGCAAGAAACTCCTGGCCTTTCCCTCCGCGTAGAGAATCGGCAACCGCGCGTTGCCCCACCGGCGACATGCTCAAAATTTTCTTGAAACGCTGGTCCGCGGGCAGGCTCGGCAGTTGCTGCACATCAAGATCGGCATAAAGCTGTTCCTCGCGCCTTCGCGCCTCTTCTTCTTCCTGGGGCGTGAGCTTCGCCGGAGTCGCAGCGGGCGCCATTGCATCGTTGTTGGCGGGGTCTGTCTTTGCTCTTGCATCTGCGACGCTTGCATCTGAGGCAGTTTCGTTTCCTGCAGCCGAGTTCAAAGCGGAGTTCATTGGAACGTTGCTTGCGGAATTATCCGCGGAGGCGTTCATGCTCTCCGCTGCCGCGCTTGGTGAAGCGGCGACGGCTGCGTTACGGGCGCCATCAGACGCTGTGGGATTTGCGTTCCTGCCGGTTTCCTGCTGGCGTTCTTTTTTCTCCTGTTGCCGGTCGATCTGAACTTGATAAATCATCCGCAGAGCTCCGTCGGATGGCATGGCCTTCTTGCCGTTCATCACCTGATTGATTTCCTGGCCATCGGGAAAATTTTCCGCCAGTTCCTTCGTGTTCATGCGCAAAGTGCGGAATGGCTCCAGACGCACATTCAGAGCACTATCGTCGATTTTGTCGGGATGCAGCTGCAGGTCGATCCATTTGTCCACACCCATCGCCATCACGCGCTGCACATCCCCGGGGCGCGGACCGAAAGTCAGGCGATTGAGCGCGTGCAACGCGCGCCGTTGATCGCCGGCACCGGAGGACGTTTTCTCCTTGTCCTTCTTCTTCGCTAGCAGCGGCGGGACGATACACGCCAGGCTGACGGAAAGAAAGAGAACGGCGAATTTCACGCGCCCCACAGGCATGAGGACTCCGGATCAAGGAAAAGCGAAAGCCCTCTTATTATCAACCCGGACGGGGAGAAAAGTTGCTGGCTAAAGGGTTACCGAAGGAGGTCAGTAATGTTAGGCCTAACGGCAAGAAGTTAGGTCAAATACATTTTGCCGCGGGAGACCTTATGCTGCAAAGTCGCTGCCAACTGGTCGACGTCGGTGGGTGAAATGTTGACCGACATGTGATCGGCCAGAAGCGGTGTTCGATTGCTTCCGACGGCGTCGCGCCGCACCTGGATCATCAGAGCCTGCACGACGTTGGGATCGTATTTTAACGGGGACATGCGGACCAGGTCGCTCAGTGCCGCTCCCAGGGAAAGCGGTTCGCGATAAGGACGCGCGCTGGTCATGGCGTCGAATGTGTCGGCAAGCGCCATAATGCGCACGGGCATGGGTAAGTCATCACCCGCCAAAGAGTCGGGATATCCGGACCCGTCGCTACGCTCATGATGCCAGCGCACGGCTTCATGAATCTTCGGCCAGGGGAATTCCACGCTGCTGACAATCTGATGGCCGACCACAGTGTGGTCCGCCATCTCGCGGAACTCTTCGGGGTTGAGCGCACTCGCCTTGCTGAACAGGCGGCGGTCGACGGCCACTTTGCCGATGTCATGCAGATAGCCGGCGCTGCGCAACGCGGCAACTTCGCCGGCCTCCACGCCCATGGCTTCGCCAATCGCAGCCGCATAGCGGCCCACGCGCAAAGAGTGGCCGTGAATGTTCACGTGCTTCACGTCGATGGCCGTGGCGAATGCCTCCAAAGCGCTGTCGTAGAAGCCGTGCAGAGACGCCATAAGGCGCAAGTTCTCGGTTACGCGCTGGGCCAGCGTCTGAGTCAGCGCGTGGTTGTGGACGGCCAGCCCAATGTAGCTGCACAGCAAATCCGTGGCATCGAGTTCCGCTTCCAGATAAGGCGCGTCACCCGGCCGCCTTCCCAGAGCGATGACTCCGGCGAGCTTGCCAACCGATTTGAGCGGGGCGATGCATTTGAAAAGCTCAGGTGCGACGTTGCCATTGGAGCTGAGAAACACAGAATAGGTGGAAGCGTTGAGCACAATTGGTCCGCGCGCCGCGGCGAGAGCGTGAGCATGTTTAGGAAGCAGCGGGATGAAGGCCGGCTCGGGAAGCATGGCAAATCCCTGAGCGGCCACGGACGAGAGCATGGTGGGCTTCTCGTTAAAGACGAAGAGCGCTCCCTCGCGCGCGCCTGCCGCTTCCATCACGGCGGACAGCATGCGGCGCGAGGTGTCGGTGAATTCGCGCTCCGCCGTGAGCTCGGGCCCCAACTCGGAGAGAGCTTCAACGGTGCGCAACAGCCTGCGGAAATTATTTGTCTCCACGGCCAAGATTCTTTTTGTGTATGTAAAACGTTAAGCAAATTGAGCGTACCACGCGGGCGTTGGTGTGGTCAGACCACGCTGTTGGTTAGTTTGGTGCTATGTGAAATAGGCTGAAACGGGTTGACGAGCTTGATTCCGAGCGGTGCCGCCGACTTAAAAATGCTCGCACAGCTCCGCGAATCGACCCACAATGAGCAGCCGCTGCGGCGGCGGCGCAGCATTCACGTCTTCATGCTCCAGGATCCAGGTATCTCCGTGAGGGACGAAAACCGCATGCAAACCCGCGGCCAGCGCGGGATTGATGTCGGATTTCGGACTGTTGCCGACCATCCAGGTAGAGTCGTGCGCCAGTTCGTACTTTCCGATGACCGCCTCGTACGTTGCGCGATTTTTCTCGGCGACGATCTCGGCAGCGGCAAAGTACTCTTTCAATCCTGAGCGCTCGATCTTTCCCGTCTGCTCCACGATCGCGCCCTTGGTCATCAGGATGAGATGATGCCGCCCCGAAAGATACTGCAGAGTTTGTGGAACGTCGGGCAGAGTCTCAATCGGATGGTCGGCAATGGAGTGGGCGAAGCTTTGTATTTGAGCGTGCAACTCTGGCGTAATTGGCTCCACACTGAGCCGCTCAAAGGTATCGACCAGAGCGTGCGCGAAGCTATGTAGACCATAGCCGTGCTTCACAATGCATTCGCGCTCTACGTCGTTGAGCACCTCACGCACTTGCTCGGGAGAAAATTCGTGGTGATTCAGGAATGAGATGAATCGAGCAATGGCTCGCTCAAAATAAACGTTGTTCTCCCAGAGCGTGTCGTCGGCATCGATGAGAAGGGTTTGGGAGGACAGGCGTCTAGCTCCTAGCTGCTAGCTTCTAGCGAAGCCGCTTATTCACTTCGTGACTCAATTGTGGGTCTTTCGGAATTGAACGGTGGCCGTCACGTAGAAGCTAGAAGATTAACCCACCCAGTCCACGCGCGCCTCAGGCCCGATGATCCCGGCCTTGTGTCCCATATCAAGCAGTCGCACCACGCCCTCACGTCCTTCCGGACCGTAATCCAGCGTACGCTCGTTCACATACATCCCAACGAACCGGTCGGCAGTCGACGAGTCAAGATCGCGGGCGAACTGCATGGCATAGGACAAGGCTTCTTCCCGGTGGTCGAGCGCATACTGAATGCTGTCGCGCAATGCGCCATTGACCGCGGAAATAAGGTCCGGTCCAAGCGAGCGCCGAATAGCGTTGCCTCCCAGCGGCAACGGCAGCCCCGTCATCTTCTGCCACCAGCGGCCGAGATCGACGATGCGGTGCAGGCCCGCTTTGTCGTAGGTCAATTGCCCTTCATGGATGATGAGTCCAGCTTCGTATTTGCCCTCGAGCACCTGCGGAATAATCTGGTCGAAGGGCACAACTTCCGTTTCAATTCCGGGAGCAAAAAGCTGCAGCGCGAGGTATGCGGTCGTGAGCCTGCCGGGGACGGCGATGCGTTTTTCCTTAATCTCGTTCTGGGTGAACGGGCGCGGCGAGACGATCATCGGCCCATAACCTTCGCCCACGCTGCCGCCACAGGACATGAGCGCGTATAAATCCTGAATATAAGGATAGGCGTGAAACGAAATCGCAGTCACATCGTAGATGCCTTCGCGCGCCTTCTGATTCAGCGTCTCGATATCGCAAAGCGTGTGAGTGAAGCGAAGTCCCGGGACGCGAACCTTGCTGGTGGCGAGGCCGTAGAACATGAAGGCATCGTCAGAATCCGGGCTGTGAGCGATGGAAATCTCGCGCACCTGCGATGATTGGCTGCCGCCGGAACGTTTTGTTTCTACTGCTGAAACTACTGTCATTTTTCACTCCAACTACTTGACCTCGGCACTATCGCCGTGCATCCCGGAAGCGCTGCCATTGCGCGGCAATTCCCGCAGCCATCATTACCTTAATTATTTCTGCGAACAGAAACCAGTAAAGGCCCCAGCGGAATGCTTGCGCGACCGAATGCGTCAGAACTGCGAGCCAGGCCAGACCTCCGGTGAACAGTACAACTTCGCCGAGAAGCCCGCCGATCGCGGCCCGCGCAAAACTCTTGCGGCCATGCTCCATCACATATCCCGCGAGCCACGCCACCAGCGGATAAGTCAGCAGGAATCCCGCCGTCGCACCGTGGAATAATTGCGCGATTCCTCCGGCCCCAGTGGGATTGAACACCGGCATTCCCATTGCCCCTTCGGCCAGATAAAGCGCCATGGCCGCAAACCCGCGCCGGCTGCCCAGCAGCAGGCCGACGAGCAGGACGCCGAAGTTCTGCACCGTCAGCGGCACCGGCGTAAATGGCAGGGGAATCGTGATACGCGCGCACAACGCCACGAACAAGCTGCCGCCAACCACCAGGGCGACTTGCCGCGCACCTTCAGAATAGAAAATGCTTTCCCGCGAACTGCTTAATGTTTCCATTGTTGCTTTTGCCATGGGAGAGTCTCCAGACTGTCGTCCGCGAAGCATCGGCGCTCAGCCTAATCAGTGCTCAACGTTGCCCGACTGACGTTCGCGTTCTACTTCGCTGGACTTTCCTTCCTGCGCAGCATGCGCGGCCTGCAGGTGCCGGCGCAATCGCATGTACAGCGCGATTGCCACGCACACCACGACCAGCGTACTCACACCCAGGATCAGGAACCACCAGATCATCCGCACAACCGAGTAGGATAACAGATGATCCGGCAGTTGAAACGCGCAGTTTCTACGGGCCAGTTCTTCAGGCGGGCTCGATTGACGAGGAAATGACGCCGCGGCAGCGCGCGGCCCACGGTAAGACAGTTGCTTCTCCCGATTTCCTAACTCGCCTTCGCCAGCGCGATCCTCTCCCGCATCATTTCAACTCGCTTGAGCATGAACTTGAGCCGTTCCCGGCCATACTTGGAACTCATGATGACCTTCTCGATGGTTGCGAACATCTCCGGGTCGCCCGCCTTTTCCCGCAATTCTTTGAGAAACGGCTGAACTTTCGCAAACATGATGAACATTTCCCCGCTCACAGCCGGCTGGATGAATAAATCCGCGTTCAACGCGCCCTGCAGCACGAATGACGCGGCCATGCTCCAGTAGCCGCTAACTTGGCGCAACCAGTTATTCTCAGGTGTCCCCGGAGCGAATGCTATTTTCAGGAAATCGTCGGCGCTTCGCGGCCAAAATCCGGTAAACCACCAGTTACGCGCCTTGCGCATTTCCGCTTCGCGGCGCAGATCGTAGAGTTGCATGATCAGTTCAGCATCCGTAGCAGTCGGTTTCTTAGGCATCCACATCCTCCTATATTCATTGCGGACATATAGTGAATAGAACAAACCGCGTTTAACTCACTGACACAAATAGTACTCCAAGTCTTTGATTTAGCGAGGCTAGCCCCTTTTGAGCGCGAATCTAGCCGCGCCGATATCCCGCGAGTCCGCTGGTTGCAACAGATCCGGGTGTAGTCAAGATCTAACATTTTGCCGAAAGTGAAACGGCAGACTGCGGTTAGAATGGAGAGGTTAATTCGACCGATCCCCGCGGTCAACGTGAAAGCAGTTTCCGGACCTCCTACGAAAAGAAGATTGAAACGAAGATTGCAACAGATGAAGCTTGCTCACTCATGTCTGAAGACCGTCTTGCTGGGAACGGTTGCGCTCTTGCCTCAAACTCCGTTTGCGCAGGTCGCACCAGCGCCGCGAGCCGTCCTCGCAGGCACGGTCACCAAAGATCCCGGCAGCGAACCGCTGAAGAAAGCGCTCATCGAACTGATTGCCGAGAGTCAGAACAATGGTGGAAACTACACGGCGCTCTCCGGGGCGGATGGCGGCTTCCGCATCGAAAACATTGTGCCCGGCCGCTATCGCTTGTTTGTGGAACGCACCGGCTATCAGGAAATCGATAAGCAGCACCGCCGGAGCGAAGGCCGCGTGCTCACCTTGAGTGCTGGCCAGGAGTTGAAGGATCTCGTCATTCGTCTGCAAACCGCGGCGGTGGTTGAAGGGCGCGTGACCGATGAAGACGGCGACCCCATGCCCGAGGCGCAAGTCGCCGTGCTGCGCCAGACTTTCGTTTTAGGACGCAGTCACTGGGAGCAGGCTGGAACCGAGCGCACCAACGATCTTGGTGAATACCGCATCGCCGGCCTCGCGGCCGGAAACTATTTCGTTTCGGTCTCGCCACCGCCCGACTTCAGAAGCCTCATTGAAACCACCGGCAATGCGCCTGCGGTTGAGATTCACAGCGGACCGCCCTCCGAGAAACCTGTGCCTGTCGCCTACCAAACCACTTATTATCCTGGCACCAGAGACCGCGGACAGGCCGCGCCGATCCAGTTGCATGCCGGCGATAGTTTCCCAGTGAATTTTTCGCTGATCCCCAGCCCCAGCCTGAGCATCCGCGGCTCGGTGGTGAATCTGCCGCCGGGTTCCAGTGCGGCCATCATGCTGCAATCCAGAGATTTCAATCTGGTGCTCAACGGCGCGGAGGTGCATAAAGATGGCAGCTTTGAGATTCGCGATGTTTCTCCCGGAGCCTACACAATTCTCGCCACGTTGGACAACGTTGCGGTGCCGATGATGGCGCGGCAATCGCTGCAGATTGCGGAGAGCGTTGAAGGTCTGCGCCTGGCCCCGCAAGCCGGCGGTACGATTTATGGCCATCTTCGCATGGAAACCAACGCCAATTCCATTCCGGATCCCAGCCAGATGTTTCTTCTGCTGCGCTCTTCGGATAACGACAGCGATGGCGATAACGATTCGCTCAGCAGCATCACCATGGGGACAAGTTTTTCCAACGTGGCCCACGTCAATGGCGATGGCAGCTTTGAGTGGAAGAATGTGCCCGCAGGAAACTATGCCGTCCAGATTTCCGAGGCCAGCACTATGCCGGATTGGTTTTTAAAATCCGTGACCGCGGGCGGCCGTGATGTGGGGGACTCCGGATTCAGCGTGAGCGGCGGCACCACCAATCTAACGCTCGTAGCGAGCGCCAACGGAGCCGCGGCCGAGGGCTTGGCCAGCAATCAACAGGATGAGCCGGTTGCGGACGCGGTGGTCGTCGCTGTGCCGGAAACGCGCTTCCGCAATCATCCTGACCGCTACCGCAAAGCGCTCACCGATCAGAGCGGACGATTCAGACTGCGCGGTTTGCCTTCCGGCGATTACACGCTGTTCGCCTGGGAAAGCGTCGACGGCGAGGCCTACTGCAATCCCGAATTCCTCAAGAGCTATGAAGGCCAGGGTAAAGCGTTGCACGTGACCGAAGGGCTCCGCGTCAGCGTGCAGCTCAAGACGATTCCGGCGGCCGAAGATCAGCCATAGCCCGCGCCAACTGCGGCCTTAACGGAGTATGCTGTGGGATTATGAATCGTATACTCACTTCCCTTCTCCTGCTTGTTGGTATGTTCGCCGCCAGCTTTATTTTCGCCGAAGACACACCGGCCGCCGCGTTGCTGGTGCTGGCCAAGAGCGACAACATGCTCTCCATAGTTGACCCAGCCAGCCTGAAGGTGATCGCGCGGATGCCGGTCGGTAACGATCCTCATGAGGTCATCGCGTCCAGTGACGGCAAACTCGCTTATGTGTCCAACTACGGATCTGGGGCGTACAACACGCTGGCAGTCGTGGATCTGGTCGCGCAGAAAACATTGACATCCGTCGATCTTGGAGCACTGCGTGGTCCGCATGGATTGGTCTTCGTCGGCGAAAAAGTATGGTTCACCGCCGAAGCCGCCAAAGCAATCGGCAGCTATGATCCGGCGACCAGGAATGTTGATTGGATTCTGGGCACCGGACAAAACCGAACGCACATGATTTATGTCTCACCGGATATGAAACGGATTGTCACCACCAACGTAAGTTCCGGCACGGTGAGCATCATCGAGAAAACTGTCGGCGGCCGTCCCGGTCCAGGCGGTCCGGGAGCTCCGAGAGCCGATTGGAATGAGACTGTGGTTCGCGTTGGCAATGGCTCGGAAGGATTTGATGTTTCTCCCGACGGCAAAGAAATTTGGGTGGCCAATGCTGGGGACGGAACTGTTTCCATCATCGATGTCGCGAGCAAGCAAGTAACGCAAACGCTGGCGGCCGATGTCAGCAGCGCGAACCGGCTGGAGTTTACGCCTGACGGGAAGCTTGCCCTGATCTCGGCTTTGCGCGGCGCGGACGTGACCGTCATCGATGCCGCGACAAGAAAAACGATCAAACGAATTGCGGTTGGACATGGCGCAGCCGGCATTGTCATGCAACCGGACGGCGCGCGCGCATTTGTAGCGTGTTCGCCTGATGGCTATGTTGCCGTCATCGATCTGCATACGTTGGAAGTGGTTGGCCGAATTGAAGCCGGGCAGAATCCCGATGGTCTCGCTTGGGCGATACGGCGGTAGCAATCGCCATCAAAAGCATGATCGCCGATTTTTTACATGCGCAACCATCCACAGAGGGCGGTCTTTTGCTATGAAGTTTAGAATTCAGCTGCAGTAGCGTTCTGAAAATACGGCACTTTGCTCAGTTCCACACCCGCTTTACGGCCTTGGCATGACAATTGCATCACCCATTAACGAATTCGGAGGTGTTTGCATGTCCGCCATGACCGACACAGAATTCCTTCGGCTGCTGAAGAAGGACGTCAATTACTTCAGGCAAGCCACTCAACGCTTTGAAAATTTAGTCCCGAGCGTCTGCGCGCCGGTTCAGGATCAATGGCGATTGCAGGCCCAGGCCCGCAAGAACTTCGCGCTGGACCTTGAGATTCTCTTGGACAAAGCTGAGAAGTGCGTCGCCTTATCTCTACAGGATGCAACCAAGAAGGAACCGGCTTCCTGCTAAGTTCCTGGTCATCATCTTTATCTTTCCGCGCGAGGCTTATGTTTCGCAGCCAAATTCTGTGCGCCCGAACCCGGTAGAATAGAGGTTTCGGCCGAACCTCTTGATGACTTCTGATCCCAGCCTGTTTCTTTCGACGGTCGCGATGTATGCCGCTCCCCGCGGCATCGGGCAATATCTCCGCCAGCATTTGTTGGATAAAACCTTTCAGGGCCTGTATCACACCGATGCATTCGATCGTGCGCTGTTGATTCCTTATTTCATTGTGCTCATCCTGCTGGCTGGTTACGGAATGCACCGCTACATTCTGGTTTACCTCTATTACAAGCACAAGGAAAAGCGCACCACGGAGCCGGCTGCGCTCTTCGAACAATTGCCGCGCGTGACCGTGCAGCTGCCAATTTTCAATGAGCAGTACGTGGTCGAGCGTCTGCTGGAATCCATCTGCAAGTTGAAATATCCGCGAGAGAAGCTCGACATTCAAGTGCTCGACGATTCCACCGATGAAACCGTCGAGGTGGCGCGCAACCTGGTCGAACGCTACGCCGCGCTGGGCAATCCCATCAGCTACCATCACCGCACCAACCGCGAGGGCTTCAAGGCAGGGGCGCTGGCCGAGGGCCTGAAAACGGCGAAGGGTGAATTCGTTGCCATTTTCGACGCCGACTTTACTCCGCCGGAAGATTTTCTCCTGCGCACTGTCCATCACTTCACCGATCCGCGGATCGGCATGGTGCAGACACGCTGGACGCACATCAATCGCAATTATTCTTTTTTGACGGAGGTGGAGGCCATCCTGCTCGATGGCCACTTCGTGCTGGAGCACTCCGGACGCGCCCGCAGCGGCGTCTTTTTTAACTTCAACGGCACTGCCGGTGTTTGGCGGCGAAAGGCGATCGACGAAGCCGGCGGCTGGCAGCACGACACACTCACCGAAGACACCGATCTTTCCTATCGTGCACAGCTCAAAGGATGGAAGTTCATCTATCTGCAGGATGTCGAATGCCCGGCAGAATTGCCCGTAGAAATGACCGCGTTCAAAACTCAGCAGGCGCGGTGGGCCAAGGGATTGATCCAGACCGGAAAGAAAATCCTGCCGCGCGTGCTGCGCAGCGACGCCCCGCTGCACACCAAGATCGAAGCCTGGTATCACCTGACCGCAAACCTGAGCTATCCGCTGATGATCGTGCTCTCGGTGCTGATGTTGCCGGCCATGATCATCCGCTTTTATCAGGGATGGTTTCAGATGCTCTTCATCGACTTGCCGTTGTTCATGGCCTCGACGTTTTCGATCTCAAGTTTTTATCTGGTGTCGCAGCGCGAACTTTTTCCCAAGACATGGGCGCGCGCCTTGTTATTTCTGCCGTTCCTGATGGCACTTGGCATCGGATTGACCATCACCAACACCAAGGCGGTGATCGAAGCTCTCATCGGCAAGGAGAGCGCCTTCGCGCGCACGCCGAAGTACAACGTGGAATCCAAGAAGAATAAAGTTGCCGCCAGCAAATACCGCAAGCGGCTCGGCTGGGTGCCTTGGCTCGAGCTCGTGATCGGCAGTTACTTCGCGCTCACGGTCTACTACGCCATCCAAAACGAAAACTACGTGACGATTCCTTTTCTTCTACTCTTCGTGGTGGGCTACTGGTATACGGGACTGATGTCTCTGCTGCAGGGACGGTTCTCGGGCGTCGCGCTGAGCGCGGAATCTCATACCAAGCCGTTTCCTGTGGGTGTCTAGAGTAGTCGCGTCAGAATTTTGCCGGCCTGGAGACGGCGCTGGCTCGACGGCCAGCAGTATGCCGCCACTACTAATGCTTTCCTTCGCTGCGCTGCTCGGTTACAATCCACTCGCCAAAAGTTTCTCATCGGGCCCGGCACGCCGGTTGAACTGCGCGAAAGATAACTTCGCGGTTCGAAGGAGACTCCGATGCTCCGCTTTCGCAAGCTTTATTCTCTTCTTGGGCTGGCATTGCTGGCCACTTCCCTACTCAGCTGTGGTGCTCACGATTCCGACGAGTATTTTGTCTTCGTGGCGGCCAATCTGCAAGTTCCTTACTGGCAGGCCGCCGGCGCCGGCTTCGACAAAGCCGGTAAGCAAATGAAGGTACGCACAGATTTCCTGGGCCCCAATACCTACGACGCGAAAGCCGAGCGTGATGCCCTCGATCAGGCAGTGCGGCAGAAAGCTACCGGAATTTTGCTCGGCGTGACCGATCCGGGCTTGCTGAAAGACAGCATCGATAAAGCCATCGCCGCCGGAATTCCAGTGATCACCATGGATTCCGATGCCCCCGCCAGCAAGCGGCTTTTCTTTATCGGCACCAATAACTATCAGGTCGGAATGACCGGCGGGCTGCGCCTGGCGCAGGAATTGAAGGGCAAGGGCAACGTCGTGGTATTCACCATGCCCGACCAGCACAACATGCAGGACCGCTTGCACGGCTATCGCGATGCAATCGAGCACGCGCCCGGTATCAAAATCGCACGCGTGGTCGATATCCAGGGCGATCCGCGCATCGCCTTCGACACCACGACGCAAATCATCGGCAAGGAAAAAGATCAAGTCGATGCCTTCGTCTGTCTGGAGGCTCAGTCAGGGAAAGAGGTCGCAGGCGTGCTCAACAGCTACCACGTCACCGGCAAGGTTGTGATGGCGATGGACACCGATCCTGAGACACTGGAGTGGATTCAGAAGGGAGGGATCGCGGCTACCATCGCGCAGAAGCCTTATACCATGGCTTTTGTCGGCATGCAGATGCTGGACAACTTGTATCATCACAAGCCGGCGTCGCTCGAAACCGATTGGTCGAAGGACAGCTTTGCGCCGATCCCTTCCTTTGTGGATACTGGTTCTGCCCTCATCGACAAGAGCAACGTTGATTCTTTCCTGCAGGCAAAACAGAGCGCGACCAGTGCGCCGAAGTAATCGAGAGGATCGCTTGTCGACGAGCCAAAACGTTTCCGGATAGGACCGGAGACGGGCGCACTCTCGAACCATTGGATGGATTGCCGATGCGTAAGCTGCAGCTGTCTTTTTTTCTAAGTGGTTTCTTTGTCAGTATTTTTCTTCTGCTCGCGGATGCACCGAATTTCGCGCTTGACCGCCAACCTAACTCCGACTACCACGCTCGCCGCGAGGCGCTCGCCAGGAAAGTGGGAGGCGTGGTCGTTCTGTTTGCGCCCATGGAGAGTGAAGGGCCAAACGACCTGTATGGTTTCCGCCAGGAAGATAACTTCTACTATCTTTCCGGCTTGACCGAGCCGGGCTCGGCCCTATTGATTGCACCAGCCGCCGAAAGCAACGCCGATAAACCCGCGCACCCCTACACCGAAATTCTTTTTCTCCCTCCGCGCAATCTGACGCAGGAGAAGTGGACCGGCCCCAAGCTCGGCCCGGAGAATCCTGACGCGCCAAAGATCACCGGCTTTGATCGCGTTGAAGACATGCCCAAGCTTCCGGACGAGGTAATCAAATTAGTTCCTTCCGGTGCCCACCAGGTTATTTATACCGACGTCGCCTCCTACGATCAGACATCCGCCAGCACCGAGCCGCTGGAGTTTCTGAAGGATGTGAATTCGTTCCTGAGTTTTCAGGACGTGAAGCCGATGATCGATTTTCTGCGCACCACGAAGGACGCGGGGGAAGTTGCGCTGATCCGCAAGGCGGTCGATGCGTCGGTAGCGGCGCACTTCGCCGCGTTCAAAGCGGTGAAACCGAATGTTACCGAGCGCGAAATATCCGCGCTGATGCAATACGAATGGGGCAAGCGTGGCTGCGAGCGCCCCGCCTACGCGCCCATCGTGGGCTCGGGGTATTACTCCACCGTCCTGCATTACTCGGACGACGATCATGTGATGAAGTCCGGTGATGTTGTCGTCATCGATGCCGCCGGCGAATATTCCATGTACGCCTCCGACATCACGCGCACGCTTCCCATCAACGGCCACTTCACCGCGCGGCAGCGTGAAATCTACGACATCGTTCTCGGGGCGCAACAAGCCGCCGAAGCTGCTTTCCAGCCGGGCAAGTCAAGCATGCGGCGCGACAGTGCGGACTCTCTCTACAAAGTCGCCTACGACTACATCAACACTCACGGCAAAGATCTGCACGGTGAGCCACTGGGAAAATATTTCATTCATGGTCTCGGTCATCCCGTCGGCCTGAACGTGCACGATGCCACCGATCCTGACGCTCCACTNNCGTATCGAAGACGATTACTACGTGGACCAGGATGGCAAGCTGATTAAACTGAGCGCGGCTTTGCCTTCGAAGGCGGAGGATGTGGAAAAAGAGATGAGCGAAAAGTGACAAAGGAAATTGAGTAATTGTGCGATTGGGTGATCGAGTGATTGAAACGCCCTCAGGGTTTAAATCTCCCAATCACCGAATCGCACAATCACCCTAATTCCTATGAGATGTACTCCTTAATGTACTCGTCCTGCGTGTGCGCCAGTTGGGAAAGGTCGCCGTCGAAAATTATTTTGCCGTCACGCAGAATTAAGAAGCTCAAAGGGACTTCGCAATGCTTCCCTTTGGGCAGCGGCACCATGCGGTTCGTCTGTTTGTCGAACTGATGCGTCGCCATCGTAAAAGCATCCTGCAGGCGATGTGTCACCAATAGAGCGCTCGTCCTATTGACATCGCGCTGCTTCACAATCAATTCGATAATGGTGTTGGAGGTGACCGGATCAAGTCCTCCGGTGGGCGAATCATAAAGCAGCAGTTCGGGCTGTGTAATGATCGCCCGCGCAATGGCTACGCGCCGCCGCATCCCGCCGGAAAGTTCCGAAGGATCGAGATCGAGCGTGTGTTCCAGTTCGACGAAGCGCAATGCCTCGCGCACTCTGCGGTCGATGTCCTCATCGTAAACGCCTTTCTCTTCCATCAGGCGGTAAGCAACATTTTCGCGCACGGTAAGAGAATCGAACAGCGCGCTTTCCTGAAAGACCATTCCAATCTTGCCGCGCAACTCGAACAGTTGCTCCTCCCGCATCCGGGTGACATCCTGCCCTAACACGATGATGCGTCCGGAATCCGGCCGAATCAGTCCGAGCGCCAGCTTTAGAATCAAACTTTTTCCCGAGCCGGCGACGCCGAACACCGCCTTGGTCTCGCCGCGGGGCAGATGGAAAGAAATACCGCGCAGCACTTCGTTGTCGTCAAAGGCGAGGGTGACGTCCTCAAATACGATGACCGGTGCGGAATCATTCTTCATCGTTACGACTGAGGCATCGAGTGGCAAAGTTGGCGCGGACATGGGATCAGCGATAGGAAAGCGTAGCCATCAGGAAACGAGTGACGATCAAGTCCATGGCAAGGATCAGGACCGAAGCGGCCACCATCGCCTGCGTAGTGGCGCGGCCTACGCCCTGGGTTCCTCCGCGGGCGTTCATACCGTAGAAGCAGCCTATGGTGGCGATAATGAACCCGAAGATCACCGGCTTGACCAGGCCCATGAACACGTCCTGAAACACCAGCGTTTCCCAGGCGTTGGCCCAGTATTGCCGCGCGTCAAGCTTGAGCAAGAGCTTCGCAATCGCGAGCCCGCCGACCAAACCCACGAGATCAGAAATGATGGCCAGGAAAAACAGCATGAACACAGTGGCGACCACGCGCGGCGTAACCAGCTTTTTCATGGGATCGGTGCCGAGCGCACGCATGGCATCGATCTGCTCCGTCACTACCATCGATCCCAGCTCGCTGGCCATGCCGGAAGAATTGCGTCCTGCCACCATCAGGCTGGTCAGCACTGGTCCCAGTTCTCGCACCATGGAAGTTGAAACCAGTTGACCAACCAGCGTGATCGAACCGAAACGCTCCAGCGTGTTTGAGGCTTGCAGCGCCAGCACCGCTCCGGTGAAAAAGCCGGTGAGCACTACGATGGGCAGAGATCCGACACCGATGGTATCCGCCTGCCGCACCATATCGATGAGGTACAGCGGTTTGCGGAAGAGATTTGCGACCGCCTGCACGCAAAACAGGACGTAATCCTGAACTGTCAGGACTTTCTCTTTGGCGAGCTCGGTGGGCGAGGTCAGTTCCATGCTGATCAGGAAAGCACGCCGACCCTCGACGCGCTTTTCGCACTATAGCAGAAGCAGAGTGGTCAGTGGCCAGTGGTCAGAAATGTGCGCGACATGTACGGCAACGCCCAGCACGTGGCCCGGAGCGCCGGGAAACACGATGGACGATGAGTATGACTACACGATACCGAATCCTGCCATGATGGATGAGCATGGTATGTTTAAATAAGTTCGGCGCTGTGGTGACAGCTGGGGATCACGCAAGTAGGAACGACAGGGGACGTTGTTCATGCCTGATTGGTACTCGCACTATATTTACCTGATACTCGGGATTATCTCGTTTTCCGGCGGCGTAGTTTCGACCTGTACAGGAAAAACATGGGCGGCGCACGCTGGTCGCACGATCTATCGCGCTAAAGAACCGAGCACGTTTTGGTGGGTAGTCGCAATATATTACCTCTGTGCGCTTCTCTCCCTTGGACGCTACTTGTATGAGGGTCCATGAACCTTCAAACTGAGTCGATCTCCACGGTGCTTTCGCCCAATTGGCGGATGACGCTGAGCACTGACCACTCGCCACTTTCTTCTAGCCTCGAGCCTTCTTCTTGATTTCGATATTCAATCGGCGGATTTTCTGATTCAACGTGGAGAGTGGAACCTTGAAGCGCTCGGCGGCTTCGGTTTGGTTCCAATTGCACTTCTCCAGCATGTCACTGATGATGCGCCGCTCCACATCTTCCACAATTTCGAACAGCGATGCATCCGTGGGCGGATCATGCAGCGTGAGCGACGAACCTCGCCCCAATAGATTATCCGGAAGCAAGTCGATGGTGATGTCGGTTCCGGAAGATAGCACCACGGCCCGCTCGATCACGTTTTCCAGCTCTCGGACGTTGCCCGCCCAGGAATAGGACATCAGCGGCCGTAATGCTTCCGGCGTGATGCGCCTCACCGGGCGGTCGTTTTCTTCGGCATACTTCTTCAGGAAGAATTGCACGAGAAGCGGAATGTCTTCTCTGCGCTGGCGCAGCGGCGGCAACTCGATCGTGATCACGTTCAGGCGATAAAACAAATCTTCGCGGAAGCGGCCTTCCCGAACCAGTTGGCGCAAGTCAATATTGGTGGCCGCGATGATGCGCACATCCACCTGAATCTCCTGCACTCCGCCGAGGTGCATAAACCGGCGATCCTGCAGAACGCGCAGAATTTTGGCCTGCGTCTCCAGGCTCATGGTTGCGATTTCGTCAAGAAACAAAGTGCCGCGATCCGCAATCTCAAACAGTCCCTTCTTGGAAGCGATTGCGCTGGTGAAAGCCCCTTTCACGTGACCAAACAACGTGGACTCGAGCAGATCGGTGGGCATGGAGCCGGTGTTGACCGGAACGAAAGGCCGGTCGTGACGCGGAGAATTCAGATGCAGAGCTTTGGCAATGATCTCCTTGCCGGTTCCGCTTTCGCCTTGCAACAGCACCGTGGAACGGCTGTTGGCGACCTGCGCGACGAGATCGAAGATTTTCAACATCGGCTCGCTTTTGCCGACGATGTTTTCGAAATTGTAGCGCTGCTTGAGGGCGCGCTTCAGTTGGACGTTTTCTTCTTCGGCGCGGCGCCATCCCACCGCGGCGCGAACGTCGGCCAGAAGTTTTTCATTGTCCCACGGTTTCTGGACGAAATTGGCGGCTCCGCCCTGCATGGCGCGCACCGCATTCTCCACCGTGCCGAAAGCCGTGATCATGATGACGGGCAGCCCGGTCTCGTGGGCGCGAATTTCGGCCAGAACCTCCATGCCGTTGCGCCCGGGCAGGGTAAGATCGAGCAGGATCAGGTCGAAAGGATGTTCGCCAATACGCTGCAATCCTGCTTCGCCGCTGGCCGCTGTTTCCACGGCGAAGCCTTCGAGTTCGAGCAGGGTCTGTAGAGATTCGCGAATCTCCGCTTCATCGTCGATGATAAGAACCGCGCCCGCCAAACCGGGATTTCCATTCCCTGCCGCGCGCGAAATTACTGCCGCTTCAGACATATTCGGCCTCAGACCTGATCTGCTTAAACATGGACTGCCTTCCTGCTCAGCGGGAAATCCAAGGTGAATGTGGTTCCGGCGCCGGGATGGCTTTCCACGCGAATCTTGCCCGCGTGTTCCTGGATGATGCCGTAGGTNNACGCACACGCTGACGCTCTCGCCGTTCGTCGTGGCCACGCGCAATTTGCCGCCGCCCGGCATGGCATCTTTGGCGTTGAGGAATAGATTCAGAAACACCTGTTGCAGTCTTCCCGGATTTCCCTGGATCGCCGGCAACATGGGAGCAAGGGTGTTTTCCACCTCGACCTTGGCCACCTTGAACTGATGTTCCAGCAGCGCCAGAGTGTCGGCAATCACCTTGTTCACGTCCACATCGCCAATCTCGCTGCCACTCGTGCGGGAAAAATTCAGCAGGTTGTTTACGATCTCCGATGCGCGGAAGGTTTGCCGCGTTATTTTCTCGAGCAATCCAGACTTTTGCGGATCGCCCTGCAATTGTTTCGAAAGCATCTGCGTGTAGGAAGAAATCACGGCCAGCGGCGTGTTCACTTCATGAGCCACGCCCGCCGCCAGCAATCCGATGGAGGAAAGTTTATCGGCCTGGGAAAGCTGGGCTTCGAGCTCGATGCGCTCGGTAATGTCGTCCATGATCACGAGGCGTCCGATGACCTGAAATGTTCGCGTAACCAGCGGCGCGACCGCCACATTCACCGTACGAACTTCACCAGCGGGCGTCTTCAGGCGGAACTTGTACAGGTTATGAACGCCCGGGTTCTGCCGCATGCGATTGAACTCTTCCACGAACTCCGGCGGGAAGATGGCCTTGAGCGGCTGGGTCAAAGTCTGCCATCGCGGCACCGCGTACATCACCTCCATCTGCGCGTTCCAACTCTCGATGCGGTCTTCCATATCGAGCGCCATCACGCCCACGTTGATCGATTCCACAATGTTCTCGTTGAAATCCTTCAGCCGCTCGTACTCCGCCGCCTTCTGCTGCAACGATGCATAGAGCTGGCCGTTCTGAATGGCAATGCCGAGATAGCCGCCCAGAGTTTCCAGCAGTTCCATGTCTTCGCTGGAGAGGAAGTCTCCCTTCGTGGTTTTACCCAGGCCTAACACGGCAATGGTCTTCTGCTGGGCGTGGCAGGGGATGTAGTAGTTCAGATCCAGCCGGGCGATGGTTTGCTGAGCGCTGGGAGTCTCGCGCGGCACCTGGTGCGTGTTCTCGAAGAAGAGATGACCGGCGGGTTCGGGCCGCGCTACGCTCAGGAAAGAAAGATCGAGGTTGCCGGACGCGGACAGACCGAAGGATTGTGACAGCATAAATTCCTCTGGCCTTTCTCCGGCAAGGAAAATCGCCATGCGTTCGACCGCGAGCGTACGCGACAGCCGATCAATCAACGAGGAGAGCATAGTGCTCAGATCGGTCTCCGAACTCAGCTCGCGGCCGAACTCCAGCAGCGTGCGGCGATAATCGTATCGGGTACGATAGAAAAACTGGTCGATGCGGTCCTGTATCCACTTGCGTACGGGATCGAACAATAGAGCGGTGACCACCACCGCCAGGATCAATCCCATCGGGCCGCTGTTCCGCTGCTGCATGTGCACCAGTTCGGCCACGCCGGCGACCAGTCCAAAATACATTCCTACTACGATCGCCGCGGCCAGCGTGTACACCACGCCGCGCTTGAATATAAGGTCCACATCCATCAGCCGGTAACGGAAGATGGCATAACCAAACGTGAGCGGCAGCAGGGCCAGCGAGAGCGCGGATATCTTCATGGTCGCGCCGGGCAGCGAACCCATCAGGTAAGGAAGCACATAAAACAGAGAGTAAGGAATGATCGCGAGAATGGTGCCGCGTGTGACCCACTTCAATTGTTGCCGCAGAATCGTGGTGCTGGCACGCCGGTAGCTGTACCAAAGCACAGTAGCCGCCGCCAGAAAGAACAACGATCCGTAGGACATTTCCAAACGGTCGAGGTTCCAGCGCAGCCGCTCGCTGGCCTGCAGCCATTGCATCGCTGCGATATGGATGCCCACCAAGATCGCTCCCGGCACATAGACCAGCGCCAGCAGCCAGGGATGCTTGCGAACGAACTGGCGCTTCTCCGGGAAGGTCAAAACGAAGTGCAGAAACAAAGCCGGCTGCAGGATTCCGGCTGCGATGTTTCCCCAATAGATAGTCCAGTCGAAGTCGTTCAGCTTGCCGGTGTACTTGAAGGAGTAAGCGATAAACGACACTAGGCAGAAGATATAGAAGTGCGTGGAACCCGGGGCCGTCCAGCGGCGCAGCAGAACATAAAGTCCGATGCCAAGATAGATAAGCGCAATCAGGCGCAGCCAGTTGTTGAGCGAACGTTCCGCCGGCACTAGGATCACGCTGGAATCTAGCGCGACCG
Organism: Acidobacteriaceae bacterium; assembly: GCA_003164855.1. GTDB lineage: Bacteria > Acidobacteriota > Terriglobia > Terriglobales > Acidobacteriaceae > Sulfotelmatobacter. Next base: position 33,844 of record PLUI01000281.1, on the reverse strand, counting down.
ATTGCCGCACCAGAGAATAAGCCGCTTTGGACCACACTCCGTTGCGGTAGAGCTGGCGCTCCAGACCGGAAATGTTCTGAACTTCCTGCCCATTGATGGAAATCAGTTGATCGCCCGGCTTAATTCCGCTCCGGGCACCGGGCCCGTTGGGATCGACCCGATCCGCCGTAAGTCGCCCGCCCTGCTCAACCCACCACACTCCGTCATCGGGGACTGCGGATTTCATCTCGGCGTCAAGATTGAAGCCGGCGAATACAACCGCAGCCACTGTCAGCAGAAACAGAACGACAGCGACAAAGCGAACTTGGCTTTCCCGATTCATGGACTTCGGCGGTGGTCCCGCACCCTTAATGGACTGGATGGGCGTAGGAATCACATCTTGCCGATCACCAATGAGCAACTTCGCTGCCATGGTATTTCCCGCTTTGGGAATGCTAAGTGTGGCATTTACAGCACTTGGAAGATTATAGATGGTTTTTCGAACACTGAATACGGCTTTTGGGAGGTTTCTGTGGAATTGCGTATCCGACTTCAGGGGTGGATTAAGGCGCCAGCTCCATCGGGTGCATCACGTCGCTCGCGGCCCGCAGCCCTCCCCAGACTGATTTCATTAGCGCCGGGGAAGGCATGCGGTCGTGTCTTACCAAGCTAAGTTCGGTCAGTCCTAAGACGGCCAGGCCGCAGGCTGCTGCGGCCCAGTACCAAGGCTGACCCGAATCGCGTTCATCAATTCGTCGTTGTCGGCAGGCTTCTGAAAAAAAGCCGTTGCCCCCGCCTTCAGCGCGCGCTCTTCATTACTCTGGGGATCGCGCGCGCTCAGCACGATGATCGGAACGCCCGCAAGGGTGTCGCTGAGCTGCAGCCGCTCCAGAACGACGAAGCCGTCGCCCACGGGAAGGCCCAAATCCAGAATAATCAGCGCGGGACGTTCTTTCTGCGCGCAGGCGATTGCGCCATAGCCGTCGCTGGCGGTAGCGACTTCGTAGTTGTTGGCTCGCAGGCGCAGCCGCATGGCTCGCACCAGATCGGGATCGTCATCGACGACCAGTATTTTTGGTTTTGGCATTGGTATTTTCTCCTTATAAGTGGTTTGGTTAGTTGGAATTTTGTATGGGCTTTTCGGGGCGCAACTGTTTGCGGTCCATGCTGCTTGTGATCATTCCAGTCACGTGACTCGCTAAAGCTTGAACCTGCTGCTCCAGCGTTTGTCCGGAAGTGGCCGAGGAAAACTCAATCGGAGCTGCCATGATGGTGAGGCTGTACTTGGCTTTGAGTTCAGCCACCCGTTCCAGTTGTTCGCGAATGCGCGCGGTCATAATTCCGGATTGCGTCATGTCCGTGGAGCAAACCACAAAAAACGTTCCGGCACCCCCGGCGGTGACCATGGGCGGCAGCACCAGATCTTTGTCGAGATAGACGCAGCGCCGCAAAATCTCCAGGCCTTGCCGCCAGGTCTCCTTCCAATTGCCACGCGGAGGAACGAAGAGGGGCGTAAGCTCCACTCGCACCAGCACAAACGAAGTGCGCAGATGATCGTTCTTCGTGACCACCGGAGCCAACAGCTTGGCCAGCGAATAAGCGGGCAAGGTAAAAGTAAAAGTGCTGCCCTGTCCCGGTTCGCCCGAAACCCAGATTCGTCCTTCGTGGAGCCGGACGATCTCCCGGCAAATAAAAAGCCCCAGTCCTAATCCCGAGCGATTGTTATCGACAGCATTGACATCCTGATAAAGCCGTTCAAAGATCAGCGCCTTGGACTCAGGACTTATGCCGCATCCCGTATCGGTCACGGAAATGTAGACGGAGGATGGGTCAGCCTCCACCACGCAGGCCTGCACCAAAACGGCGCCATCGGCCGGGGTGAACTTGATGCCGTTGTCCACCAGATTGATGAGCACTTCGAGAACGCGGTCAGGATCGGCGTGCACCAGAGGCAGCCTTTGATCCACGCCAATTTCCAGTCCAACCTTCTTCTCGTCGGCCATGGGCCGCATCATGGCCACGGTCTGCTGAATCAGTTCGCCAAGCGCGATGCAGCGCGGTTCGATCCGCATTTTTCCGCTTTCGGCGCGGGTTGCTTCCAACAAATCGCGGATCATGGCGTGCAACTGGTTCACACTCTTCAGCACAGTCTTGAGATGATCCGCCTGGTCGGGCGCCACAGGTCCAGCCAGGCCGTCGAGCAGCAGCGTGACGTACTGATGAATACAGGTGAGCGGCGTCCGTAATTCGTGCGAAACATGAGAGAGAAACTGATTCTTGAAATCCAGTTGCTGTTTTTGCGTCATCTCCAGAGCGCGCAGAAGTGCTTGCCGCTCGACGGCGTAACGAATGGAACGTTCCAGATGTTTGCTGGAGATGTTTCCCTTAATCAGATAGTCCTGCACCCCCTGGTGAACGGCCTTGATGGCCAGCGCCTCGTCATCCTGGCCGGAAAGCACGACTACCGGAACATTGGGCGCATGTTCCATCACCCGGCGAAAGGTCTCCGCACCATGACTGTCCGGCAGGTTCAAATCCAACAACACTACGGAGGGCGTTTCCCTGGTCAGGGCGGCGAGCCCCTCCGATAGCCGCGACACGCAGTTCACGCTGACCGGAGATTTGCTTTCGATCAGGCGCAAGCGAACCAGATCCGCATCACCGGGATTGTCTTCAATGAGCAGTACTTGCGTAGTCTTTTGTTCCATGTTCCCTCATTCTCCTTGGGGTGGCAGATTGACAAAACCGCACCAGAACTCTTCAATCGACTTCACCGCCGAAAAAAAATCCTTCAGGTTTCCCGGCTTGCTGACGTAACAGTTCGCCCCCAGTTCGTAACTCCGCACAATGTCTTTCCCCAACTGAGAGGTGCTGAAAATGACCACCGGAATGCGCCGCAGTTCCGGCCTCGCTTTGATCGCGGCCAATACCGCCAAGCCATCTTTCTTGGGCAGACTCAAGTCCAGGATCACCAGATCGGGCCGAGTCACATGGGCGTACTTTCCCCTGCGATCTAAAAACGTCATCGCTTCCACGCCATCTTCCACGCTGGTAATCGTGCTATGCCGGGCGCCTTCCAGCAGCGCCTCCCGGGTCAAGCCCACGTCGGCCGGATTGTCATCCACCAGAAGCAATTGCAGTCCGGATTTCATGCTCCCGCCTCTTCTGTCGCGTTTGGCCCGCGAAGCGGCAAGCTGAATTTGAAAACCGAACCTGAGCCCGCCTGGGACTCTACCCAGATTCGTCCTCCGTAGCGCTCGATGATCTTCTTGCAGATCGCCAGCCCGATGCCGTTACCCGGATATTCGGTGCGCGCGTGCAAACGCTGGAAGACCACAAAAATATTTTCCGCGTCCTCCGGCGCGATCCCGATTCCGTTATCCCTTACGGTGAACAGCCATTGCTGGTCGGACTTCTCGGCCTGCACGGAAATCAGCGACGGCTCTTTCCCACGGAACTTGATGGCGTTCCCGATCAGATTCTGAAAAACCTGCGCCATCTGCGTGCGGTCGGCCCAGACCGCCGGGAGATTCGCATAGGTGACCACCGCGCCGCTTTCCTGAATGGAGGAGGCAAGAGTCTGCAAAACATCTTTCATGATCAACTCGCAATCGACGCTTTCACCAGCCGATTCCTTTCGTCCTACCCGCGAAAACGCCAGCAGATCCTGAATGAGAACCTGCATGCGCAGCGCTCCCTCGCTGGCATAGCCGATAAACTTGTCGGCATTGTCATCAAGTTTTCCGCGATAGCGTTCGGCCAGCAGCTGGGTGTAGGCCGTCACCATGCGCAGCGGTTCCTGCAGGTCGTGCGACGCCACATAGGCGAACTGCTCCAGATCGGCGTTGGAGCGCGCCAGTTCTTCGGCTTTTTTCGCCAGATCCTTTTCCGCCTGATGACGCAGGCCGTGCTCCTGCTTCTCCCGCAAAGCGCGGCGGACCACCTCGGGCAAACGGGCCAGCCCATCTTTGAGAACGTAATCGGTCGCGCCTTGCTTGATGCATTCGACGGCGGTCACATCGCCGAGCGCGCCGGAAACCATAATCATCGGAATGTCGAGGCCTTTGCGTCGCAGCACGTCGAGCGCCTCCATTCCTCTCCAAGTCGGCAGGTTGTAATCGGCCAGCACAACTTCGGGACAGTGAGTGCGCAGCGCCTCCACGAAGCCGGCTTCGTCTTGTACCACCCGGGCGCTGACATCGAAGCCATCAAGACGCATCGCGCGCAGAACCAGTTCAGCATCGAGGTGGTTGTCTTCTATCAGCAAGACGCGCAGGTTGAGTTTCGGCGAGGCCGACCTTACCACCGCGAGTTTCGTTCCGGCGCCGCTCACTGCCCCTGCTTTGCCGGTTGGGACTTGCCGTTGAGTACGGGAGGAGGCTGATTGATGACCAGCCAGTACAACCCCAGGCACTTCACCATTTTCCGGAACTCTTCAAAGTCGACCGGCTTCTGCAGATAGCTGTTGGCCCCCAAGTCATAGCCGCTGACCAAGTCCCGCTCTTCCCTCGAAGAAGTCACCAGGACGACGGGTATGTTCTTGGTTCGGGAATCGGCTCTAACCTGTCTGAGGATCTCCATCCCATCCACTTTGGGCAGCTTCAGATCCAGCAGAACCAGCTTCGGGGGATAATCGAAGGACCGTTCGGAATGGGGTCCGGTGCAGAACAGGTAATCCAGAGCTTCCGCTCCATCGCGGGCGACGAAGACGCTGCTGGCCAGATTCTCCGAGCGTAAGGCGTGCAGTGTGAGGTCCACGTCTTCTTGACTGTCATCCACCAAAAGAATGTCGAACTTGCCTGATGTCATGCTTGAGCTCCTGCCGCAGCGATTTTGTTCTTAACTTCGTCGGACTCGACTGGTTTTGCTTTAGCCTCATCCGAGCCCTGCTTGTCTCGTTTAACCTCTTCTGACTTGACGGTTGGTTCGACGGCTCCGAGGGTGAAGCAAAAGGTTGCGCCCTTGTCCAGTTCCCCCTCCGCCCAGACCCGGCCTCCGTGTTTGTGAATGATGCGCTGTACCGTGGCCAGGCCAATGCCCGTGCCTTCGAAATCCTCGGGCCGGTGCAGGCGCTGGAAGACGCCGAACAATTTGTCGCGGTACTTCATGTCAAAACCGACACCGTTGTCGGCAACGGTGATGACCATCTGTCCGTTTTCCTGCCGGTGACCGATCTCGATGACGGTGCGCTCCCGGCGGCGGGAAAACTTGAGAGCGTTGGTGATCAGGTTTTGAAAAACTTGCTTGATCAGAATGGGATCGCACGCCGTCGCCGGCAGGTCGGCAATCTTCCACTCCACCACCCTGCCTTCACATTCCGGCTGCAGCAACGCCACGACTTCCCGCACCACCGAATCCAGCCCGGTGACTTGGAAAACGGGATCGTGTCGGGCAACCCGCGCCAGATTCAACAGCCCATCCACCAACTGCCCCATGCGGCGGGCGCCGTCATCGATACGCTGCACATGGGCACGCGCTTCCGGTTCCATTTTGGGGCCGAACTCCTCGATCAAAATCCGGGAAAAACCGGAGATGTGCCGCAAGGGCGCGCGCAGGTCATGGGAAACCGAATAGGTAAACGTCTCCAGCTCCTTGTTGGCGGCTTCCAACTGGGCGGTGCGCTCGACCACCCGGCGTTCCAGTTCGTCATTTAATTTCCGCACCTGCCGCTCGGAGCGCGCCAGCTCCCGTGCCTGCTGGGCCAGTTCCAGCGCCTGCACGGCCAGTTTCCCCGCTTGCGTGCGCTCCGCGATCTCCGACTGCATCGCCGCCTCGCGCTGATCCACATTCAGTTTTAGTATTTCCCGCTCGGAGCTGGCTAATTCCTGCACCTGCCGGGCCAGTTCCAGCGCCTGCTCTGCGAGTTTTTCCGCTTGCGTGTGCGCCGTGATTTCAGCTTGCGTCTCTGCCCTGCCTTGATCCACCTCTTGCTCCAGTCTGGTGTGCGGAGCCTTGAGTAGCGCCCGCTCCCGTGCGCTGGCTCCGGTCCTGGAATTGATGGCGAACCCTGCCAGCTTCCGCAGGCACGTCCCCATCCTTAATCCCGACCCCAAGCGCACAACGTTGTCAATTAGTTATCGGCACTACCGGGGCTATCTTTAGGTCGAAAATAAGGTCGGCGGCGTATCCCAGAAGACCAGGAGTGTATGCCTGACTATGCCCCTTCGGATGCGGCTTAAGCTCGGCTTTCACCGGCGTCGGGCTGGGAACTGCTATGCGGATAAGAGCTTTCTGAGATTAGCTTTTTCTGAAGTGCTCTTCAGGGTAGTGACTGGGAGTCCGGCGTTTCAGCCTGCCTTCCGTTCATCCTCTGCGGCATCCGGGGAGGTGTCTTCTTCATCCCACTCGAACGAGAGCGCCCGCGAGGTGGTTTCGATGGGCGCAAGTTCCGGAATGTCCTCGGCCACCGACGCCCCCAGTTCGGCAAACTTGCGCGCCGAAACCAGCACCCGGCTTTCGAGCGACCCAACGGCCTTGTTATAGGACTCGACCGCACGGTCGAGTCCGGTGCCCACCGATGTGATATGTCCGGCGAGAAGCCGCAGGCGGTCGTGCAATTCTTTGCCGAGAGCGCTGATCTGCTGCGCGTTGCGCGCCAGTTTTTCCTGATTCCACCCGTAAGCAACAGCTTTGAGCAGAGCGATCAGCGTGGTCGGCGACGCGGGAATCACCCGCTGCAGAACTCCCTGCTCGATCAAGCCCGGATCTTGTTCCAGCGCGGCGCTGAAAAATGTTTCGCCGGGCAGAAACATTACCACGAACTCCGGCGTGGCCTCGAACTGCTCCCAATATCTCTTGTCGCTCAGCGTTTTCATGTGATCGCGCACCTGCCGAGCGTGATTGGCCAGACAAGAGCGCCGCGTCTCTTCGTCGGTGGTTTCGAAGGCATCAAGAAAGGCCTGCAGCGGCGTCTTGGCATCCACAACGACGTTTTTGCCGCCTGGCAACTTCACCACCAGGTCCGGACGCAGCCTTCCACTCTCGGTCGTCACCGATTCCTGCTCGGCAAAATCGCAATATGAAAGCATGCCGGCAATCTCCACCACGCGCCGCAATTGAATCTCTCCCCAACGCCCGCGCACGTTGGGCGTGCGCAAAGCCTTCACCAGATTCCCCGTCTCCGATTGCAGCTCTTTTTGTGTGGTGATCAGGGATTGCACCTGAGTATGCAGCGCCGAATATGCCTTGCCTCGTTCCACTTCAAGTTGCTGTATCTGCGCATCCACTTTATTCAGCGAATCGCGCACCGGCGCCACGAGATCGGCAACAGCCCTCTGCCGCTGATCGAGATCGCCTTTGGCCTCTGTTTGAAAGCGCTCTAGGCTTTCTTTCGCGAGCGTCAAGAACGATAAGTTATTGCTCTTCAACGCATCGGAAGCCATGGCCTTGAAGGCATTGCGCAATTCTTCACTGGCGCGAGTGATTAACTCGATCTTTTCGTTGCTGGTCTTTCGTTCAGCCTCCAGCGCGGATTCCAGCTTGGCCTTGCCCGCCACCAAATCGGTATAAGCCTGCTGAAGCCGCGCCAGATCGGCCTTTCCAGACGCTAATTCCTTTTCCGTCAAAGACAAACGGGCGCTCAGCCCGGCCGTGCGCGAGCGCAGCGCGAGCCATGCAATCACGCTGCCAAACAACAGGCCAATGACCCCGGTGATGACAGGTCCCATAGCGAAGGTAACTACTCCGAGTGGTTTCGAGCTTCTAGCGTAGCACTAGCGGCATGTTTGAGGCTGAAGTTTAGGTCCCCCAGGGCTGATGCTCAGTAGGCACAAGCAATGCTAAGCGCCTTAAAAGTCGTAGTGGCGATAATTCTGGTAATGGGAGTCTTCTCGGCTCCGCCATCGTCCCGCTTGATGGCGGCTTCCGAGGGGAATGCGGACGCCGGGCAAAAACCAGCCCAGCAGGCGACCCTGAAACCCGCCTCTGCAGCTTCCCCCGACATTCCTTTCACCGACTACGATCCTCAGGCCGAACAATTACTTCTGGATCTGGCAAACCAAGCCAGAGCGCAAGCCGGTGCACCGCGTCTGACCCTCGATGCTGGCATGAGCCACGCTGCCCGCGCGCATGCGGAGGCGATGTTTGCAGCGCGCCAGCTTTCGCACCAGTTTGAAGGTGAGCCATCCCTGCCCCAACGCCTGGCGGCCGCAACTCGTACCCAACTGGATCAGGAAGGCGAAAACGTCGCGCTCGATTCCGACCCTGAAAAAGGTCATCAACATCTCATGCTATCCCCGCCGCATCGCGCCAACCTCCTCAACCCGGCTTATAACGTGGTTGGGTTGGGTGTGATCCGCGGCGGCGACCGGCTGTACATTGTGCAGGATTTCGGCCACGCCCTCCCCAACTATTCGGCGGCAGAAGTCAAAGAACGGATCGCGGCAAGGGTGGCGCAAGTGCGGCATCAAGGTAAGCAGCCTGACCTCGCCCGCCGCGATCTGCCCACCGCAGATGACGCCGCCTGCTCCATGGCGCAAGCTGATAAGCTCGGCACCTCCCCGGTTCACCAACTCGCGCAACGCTACACCGTGCTCACCTATACCAGCCTGCATCCTGAGATACTGCCGGAAAATGCCAGTCGCATCCTCGGCAGCCACAATCTGCGCAGCTTCTCAGTCGGCGCCTGCTACGCGCGCACCGATACCTATCCCACTGGAGTGTATTGGGTGGTGCTGTCGCTGGACTGAGTTGGTAGAATAGAGACATGGAGATTCGACTTCGTCCCGAACTTGAAGCCGCGATTCGGCAGGACGTCCAGCGCGGCGCATACCAAACCGTCGACGAATATGTGGAACACGCCGTTTCGATCCTCCACGAACAAGAAGCTTGGCTGGCCTCGCACCGCACGGAGATCGAAGCGCAGATTAACGAAGGCTACGCCGCCGCGCAACGTGGAGAATTACTGGAGCCCGATGAAGTGCGTTCAAGGCTACGCGAACTAAAGCAAGCGAAGCCCAGGCGCTAGCAGTACCCCATTATGCTAACCTTGCTCCTGCCCTCCGTCTGTGGTTCCACCCATGGAATCCTCGGCCCCAGTTCGTTCATCCCAGGTTCCTTCGAACGATGTCCGCATCGGCACGGCTGGCTGGTCTTACAAAGATTGGGATGGGATTTTCTATCCCCCCGGCATGCAGCGCCGCAAACAGCATCCCCTGGAATATCTGGCGCGCTTCTTCGATACCACTGAGATCAACACGTCATTTTACGGACCGCTGAAGCCCGAGCTTGCGAAACTCTGGTGCCGCAAAGTCGCAGCTGTGAATAAAAATTTCCTCTTCACCGCCAAACTCTATCGCGCCTTCACGCACTCGCCACTCGCGGTGATGGAACCCACCTCGGCAGCCAGTATCCGTCCCACCGACGAAGACGAAGCCCGCACTCGCGAAGGCCTCGACGCCCTTGCTGACGAAGGTATGCTGGGTGCGCTGCTCATCCAGTTTCCTGTGTCGTTCAAGAACACTTCCCTCAACCGCGAATATCTCGATCGCCTGCTGCGCCAGTTCATCGAATATCCGCGCGTGGTCGAGGTGCGCCATTCCACTTGGAACGACTCTGAAACGCTGGCCGCGTTCGCGCAAAAAAATGTCGGCTTCTGCAACATCGACCAGCCCTTGCTTGGACGATCTCTCGCGCCCACCGAACACGTTACCGGCGCCATCGGTTATGTCCGTCTGCATGGCCGCAATTACGAACACTGGTTTGCCGATCAAGGTTCTGCCGATCAAGGTTCCGACTCCGACCGTCGCAACGATCGCTACAACTACCTCTACAACGAAAAAGAACTCTCAGGCTGGAAAGAGCGAATCCAGAATGTTGCCGAGCGCGCCCAAACCACCTACGTGATCACCAACAATCACTTCGAGAGCAAAGCCGGTGTGAACGCGTTGGAACTGAAGGCGATGATCAGCGGCAAGCGAGTGCTGGCTCCTTCCACGTTGATCGGGAAATATCCGGAGCTGAGAAGAATTGCTGATCCCGCAGAAGATTCCGGTCGGGATCCGGGCCCGCAGTTGTCTCTACTGGCCTGAGTCGTGATCCTCCGCGATCTCCGCGGAAGTTCTCGGCGTTCTCACGTTTCAAACGTTTTAGAACTTAATTTGTGGAGAGCCTCGGAGAAAGTCTGCAGAGAAAGCGGAGACGTTCAGGATTGGAAACGAGGAAAGATCGGGACAACGAGGCCCGAGCGACAAACTTTCGAGCCGACTAGCGAATACCCGCCTTGGCGCCCAGGGCCACGTGATCGGACATACGGCGCTTGTTGTAGCGTAGCGCTACATTCATAAACACATTGCCGAGGCCGGTTTCAAAGCAGATCATCAGCGCCTCAACGTCTTCGCTGGTCTTGTCCCCTACCTCGGAGGTGACCAGCACCGGGGGATGCACCCGGAAGTGAAAACCCTGATCGTTGAGTGCACAGACGGCATTGCCCACGACCTGGTTGGCCAGTTCAAAGATGGTTTCTTTAATGAGTCCATCGGACTCGGGTAATTCGGCGCCTGCATAGTGGCTGGCCACGCGCAACGCGGTTTGCGGCTCGAGGTCCAGAATGATACGGCCCTCGATGTCGCCGGTAAGTCCCACCATGCCGGCCACACCCTTGCGGCGATAGGCATTCTCTTCCATCGAGAGGTTGCCCACCTTGGTGGTGCCCGAAAGGCCTTGCGACAACACAGCATCGGCCGCGTTGATGAAAGGCTGGATCAGTTCCATCTTCATTGCGCTTAGACCCCCGCGCCGGCAGTACTGGCCACGGCGCCGTCTTCTCCCATCACGTACTTGATGACTTCGTACAGCACTTCCGGTTTCACCGGCTTCTGTACGAAATGCCGCGCCCCGCGCTGCAAGGCGGCCACAATGTTTTCCTGGTAGCCCACCGAAGAGACCATCACGACGCGGGCTTCCGGATGCGCCTGAACAATCTTCTCGGCGGCCTCGATGCCCTCCATCTGTGGCATGGTGATATCCATGAGTACGATGTCGGGATGCGTGCGATCAAACTCGCTGATCGCAGTCAGCCCGTCCCCGGCTTCGGCCGCCACCTGTCCGCCGAAAGTTTCAATCATGCGGGCCAGATTCTTGCGCGCGAACACCGAATCGTCCACGATCAAGTAGCGTACCGGCTGTCCGTCTTTGCTGCGTTTTACTGGTGCAAACTGCTCCATAGCAACCTCCTCTTCCATTTCATCACGACGGTCTCCCGCCGGCCAGATGACTCAAGTCACCACACCTATGTCAACAACTTGTCCCCACCACTGGTCCCACAACCCGTTTCAACGCCCGGCGCGGAGAGCTTTACCCACGCCGCCATTCTCTCTGTGACCATCATTGCGTACACAAAGTGCTTGTAAGGTGGACGAAAGTCCATCCAACGCCACTACCCGCGTAGCATAACCACGTTCAATTGCGGCTTTGGGCATACCGAACACCACACAAGATTCTTCACTCTGCGCGATGGTCATGCCACCGGCCCTTTTCACCTCACCCAGGCCCTGTGCCCCGTCATCGCCCATTCCCGTCATTAACACGCCAACGGCGAGCCGCCCGAATTCCTGCGCCACGCTGTGGAATAAAACATCCACGCTGGGACGGTGGCCGTTGACCGGAGCCTCGTCATTGAGCACCACGACGTCTCCCATGGGCAGACGCTTCACCGTCATGTGACGGCTTCCGGGACCAATCAGAACGCGTCCGGCCTGCAACACGTCGCCTGACTGGGCTTCCTTCACCCGCAAGGCACTGAGTTCGTCGAGCCGGCGGGCAAACATGTCGGTGAAGCCCGACGGCATGTGTTGCACCACCAGAATCGTTCCAGGAAAGTCCGGCGGAAGTTGCGCCAGCAGGAACTCCAGGGCTTGCGGTCCGCCCGTGGAAATTCCGATCGCCACCGTCTTGCTGGGCGCCAAGGCGAATTTTCCGACCGCAATCTTTTCCGCCCGCGCCGGCGTTCCCATCAAGCCTCCGGGGCGGACTACCCTGCAATCGGCAGCGGCCTTGATTTTTACGATCAACTGCCGCGCGGCATCGGCCATGTGCGCCGTAGCATCCTGCGGCTTGGTGACGAAATCGAATGCACCCAACCCCAGTGCCTTGAAAGTGATGGAAGCGCCCTCGGTCGAATGCGAACTGACCACAATGACCGGTATCGGGTGCCGGCGCATGATCTCTTTCAAAGTGTCGATACCATTCATGCCCGGCATCTGCAGATCGAGCGTGACCACGTTGGGCTTCAGTTCTTCAATTTTTTTCAGACAGAAGTTGCCATCCATGGCCGTGCCCACCACTTCGATGGATTGGTCGGCCTCCAGCATCTGAGGAATGAGCTTTCGCATCAAGGCGGAATCGTCCACCACCAGCACTCGCACCTTGTTCGTCACGCTTGCGTTTATGCTCATGCCTGGCCTCCCGCGGTGCTCAAAGCCAGCCGCGCCCGGTCGGCGTGGTTCAATAAAAGTCCAAAGCCGCCGAGTCCAGCCTGTCCAAAGCTGGACCGCGACACATGTTCCACCACAGCCAGTAAATTCAGGATCAACACCACTTTTCCATCTCCCAGGATCGAAGCACCGTTTACCAGATCGGTCGAGAATGTCTGGTCGTCCAAAGCTTTGATTACCAACTCCTCTTCCCCCTCCAAAGCGTCGACGATCAATCCATATTTTTTCTCGCCCACGGTAATCACCAGTACAAACAACTTGTTCGCTTTCCGGTCACCCTCAACCACCGCTCGGCGCCCCAGGCGCAGCAGAGGCAGCACCTGATTGCGCAGTTGCAAAACCTCGTAGTTATCGACTTGGTGTACTTCCGCTTCCGTGGTGCGGGCGATCTGATTTACCGCATTCAGCGGAATGGCATACAAACGTTGCTCCACCCAGAACATCAGCGCTTTGATGATAGCCAGGGTAAGTGGCAGCTTCAGCCGGAAGGTTGTGCCCTGGCCGGGATGAGTCTCGATGTGGATGGTAGCCTTCAGCCGGTGGAGAACGCTTTGCACCACATCCATTCCCACCCCGCGCCCGGAGACTTCCGTGACTACCTCTGCCGTGCTGAATCCAGGACGGAAGATAAGTTCGAGCGCCTCGGCGTCACTCAAACGGGCGGCTTCTTGCGGTCCGATCAATCCCATCTCAACCGCTTTGGCGCGAATCTTCTGAACGTCAATGCCCCGCCCATCGTCGCTGATCTCGACTACCACCTGATTGCCCTGATGAAGAGCATGCAGCCGGACCTTTCCTCGTGGCGGCTTGCCCAGGCTCCGCCGCTGCTCGGCCGGTTCAATCCCGTGACTCACCGCGTTCCTTACCAGATGCGTCAGAGGCTCGGCGATGGCGTCGAGTATGCCTTTATCAAGATCGGTTTCCTGTCCGCTGAGTTCAAGATCCACTTCGCGGCCGCACTGCCGTGCCACGTCGCGAATGATGCGCGGAAAGCGGCGGAATAACTGGTCCACCGGCACCATGCGAATCTTCATCACCGAGCGCTGCAGATCGTTCAATACGCGCGCCTGGAAGGCCATGGCGTCGGCAAACTTGCCGCGCAGCGGCTCCTTGGGATAGCGCTTGGAAAAATCATTCAGCGCCTGCTGCAGCATCGACTTGCCGATAATGAGTTCTCCCACCAGGTTCAGCACGTTGTCGATGCGTCCCGCGTCCACTCGCAAGATGTTCTCCGGCATGGCCTGCGCCGGGAGTTCCGGCGTTGCCGTTTGTGCTTCGGACGGCGTGAATGGTCCCGCAACGGCCGCGGAAGCGTTGCCCATCGGAATTTGGCTTGCCGGATCTTGATCGGCCGCTGCAACCGCCGGAGCTTCACTCGCTGGACTCGACGCCTGTGCAACGGGCAGCTCCGCGTCGATTTTCGCGGAGACCTTTGCCGCCGGCTTCGCGGCGGCGATCAAAATCACGTTTACATCGCCCGAAATCGTCGGAATGCGGCTCTTGGCGGCGATCTGCTCTTGCGACTGCGAGCTGGCACACACGAATTCAACGTGCTTGGTCGCAGCCGTCGATTTTGCGTCGGGCCGCACCACCAGCACTTGACTGACGCTGCTGATCGCGTTCCGAATCAGTTGCCGCGCCGCAATCGGCATGGTGCAGTGAGGATCAATTTTGACCATCACGTCATACAGCGCCAGGCCTGCATCCTGCGCCTGGGCTATGGCGCGTTTCTCGGTATCGGTCCAGTCTTTGCCCGCTTTCACGGCAGGCTCGACGGGTTTCTTCTTGCGCCGCAATTTCTTCGCGGCCGGAGCCGATGTCAGTTCGTTAATTCGCTGGCGCAACCCTTCGGTGGCAGGCATCGCGCTTCCGCCGTGGTACGCGGCCAGCATGGCCGCGAAAACATCCGCCGCCGCAAAAGCAATCTCCGCCAGAGCTTGGTGCGCCGCCGCGGTTTCCAGAGACAACGCATCTTCGAAGTGGTGCGCCAGTTCGCTCAGCTCGTGCAGCCCGCACGCCGCCGCGTCGCCTTTCAGAGTGTGCACCGTCCGCCGGATCGAACGCACAATCTCCTCGTCGCCGGGATTTTTTTCCAGCTTCAGAGATTCTTCGTTCAGCGCCTGCAGCAGTTCCTGCGAGGTCTCGAAAAAAAGTTCCCGCAGTTCCGCTCCGCGCTCATCGGGTGAATCGCTCACTCTCGCACCTCAATCCGTTGATAAGCCGTTCCACTATCGCGATGCACCATCTGGAATTTATCGGTCAGGCCGAGCAGGCTTTCCGCGTGGCCTACAAATAAATAGCCCCCGGGATTCAGGCAGCGGTAAAACTTTTCGACCAGCCGCTTCTGTTCCGCCTGATCGAAGTACATCATCACGTTGCGGCAGAAGATGACGTCGTTGCGCTGCGGCAGATATTCGGTTTTCAAGTTATGAAAGTCGAAGTGAACCATCTCCTTCAGCGCTTTCTTGACCGCGTAACGCTCCCCGACTTTATCGAAAAACCGCAAACGGAATCCGTAATCCACGGTGCTCATCTGGTGGTCGTTATAAGCGCCTTCCTGCCCCGTACGCAGCACCGTGTAGCTGATATCGCTGGCCAGAACTTCCACCCGCCACGGCGGCGGAATCAGCGGCTTGGGTAACACCATGTCGACCGGCAGCGGATTGCGCAGATAGTAATAAGCCATGGTGTCCACCGCCATCATGGCCAGCGTGTAGGCTTCCTGCCCGGTCGAGCATCCCGCGCTCCACACCCGAATGGAATATTCCCGGTGCGCCTGCTTGTGCTTCAGCATTTCTTCCAGCACATATTTCTGAAAAAGATCCAGCTGCGCCTTGTGGCGGAAAAAACTGGTTTCGTTCACCGTGAGATTTTCCACGAGTTTGGCCAGTTCCGCCTTGCCTTCCTGACTGATCAGCAGGCGGTAGTAGGCGTAGAACGAATCGACGTGACATTCCTTCAACCGCCGCAGCAGCCGATCCTGCAGGAAGTGAAGGCGGCGCTCGTCGAAGTGCATGCCGCACTCCTGATACACCAGCGCCTGCAAAAGCTTGAGCTCCGCTTCCGTCAAGCTGGGAGCAGGTGCCGCTCCGAATGTGCTCATGCTTGTTCTCGTCCCCCGCGCCGGTAGCTCACTCCGCCCCCCTCTGGTAAGTCATCGCGCACACCCGCGGCCCTTACTTGGCGGCCGCAGCTCCGCGCGCATCCGCTTTGCCTGCTTTGCTCTCGTGCAGCAAACTGGCTGGGGCCAACAGCCTCGTCATGTCAAGCAATACAATCAGACGGCCTCGAACTTTCCCCAGTCCCGTCACGCAATTCAGTCCGCCTTCCTGAAATACGGCGGGCGGTGCTTCAACATCTTCGATCGGAATCTTCACCACTTCGGACGCGGAGTCGACGATAAGTCCCGCCAGCCTTCCCGAGTGTTCGACCACCAGAATCCGATTCCGCTTTTTCAGTTCGACTTGCTTTTGACCAAAGCGTTTGCGCAAATCCATCACCGAAACAATCTTGCCCCGGAGGTTGATCACTCCCTCCAGATACTCGGGCGCGTCCGGCACCGCCGTAATCTCCGGCACGCGCACGATTTCATGCAGCGAAGTGATGGGCACGCCATAAGTCTCACGCCCGATCTGGAAACCCACAATATGGAGTTCGCGACTCATCGTTGGTCTTGATATCTCCCGGTTAACGCGATTAGTAACGCGACCCCGCGCCTGCACGCCGTGCATTCTGAGCCTTCTCGTCGGGCGCCGACTGCCGCGGTGCCGAGTTTTCGTCCAGCGCGAAGCGGTCCATAAATTCAAGCAATCCGCGCGACATCTTCGACATCTGCTCCGCCGATGCCGCCAGTTCGGTCGATCCCGAAGTGGACTGTTGCACCAGTTCTCGCATCCGCTCCATGGCTTTCACCACCGCCTGCGCCCCTGAGGCTTGCTCTTCAACTGCCGAACTGATTTCATGAGTGATCTCATTCAGCCGGGTTGTAGCCCGTGCAATTTGCGAAGAGCCGTGCGATTGTTCGTTCGTAGCCGCGCCGATCTCCTGGGCGAACTTGTAAACCTCCGTGACCACGTTCGAGATCTTGCGCAGCGCCCCGTTGAGTTCCCCACCCAGATCCAACCCTTCGTTCACAATGCCGGTGGAACGATCCATATTTTCCACTGCCTTGCGCGCTTCCTTCTGAATGCTCTGGATCAGTTCGGAAATTTCCTTGGTCGACTGCGCCGACTTTTCCGCCAGCTTGCGCACTTCGTCCGCCACCACGGCAAAGCCCAGCCCGTGCTCCCCGGCGCGCGCCGCTTCGATGGCTGCGTTCAACGCCAGCAAGTTGGTTTGCTCCGCCAGATCGTCGATGACCTCGATGATCTTGCCAATATCGTCGGCGCGCTGTCCCAGCGCCCCGATGATTTCTCCCGATGAAGTGATGGTCGCATTGATGCGGTTCAACCCGTCGGTCGCCTTCTCCATGGTGGTGATGCCGCTGTGTACTTCTTCCCGCGAGCGGTTGGAGATGTCGAGCAGCACTTTGGCGGTGTCGGCCACGCGCTGAATCGAAGCCACCATCTGATCGATCGACGCCGAGGTCTCGCTCACGCTGGAAGCCTGCACCTGCGTGCTCTTCACCATGTTCTGCACGTTCACGCTCATCTCGTGCATGGTGCTGGTCACTTCATCGATGGCCGAAGAAGCTTGCAGCCCGATCTTTGCCGAGTCATCCGATGCATTCGCCACTTGCCCCGAGGCGCTGGCCACTTGTGCCGAAGCGTCGCGCACGCTGCGCACCAACCGGCCCAACCCTTCCACCATTTTCGCGAAAGCATTGCCCAGCGTATCGTGCGTGGAACGCGGCTTTACCTCCACCGTAAGATCTCCGCCCGCGATCGACTCCGAAACTCCCGCCATCTCTTTGAGATAAGTGACCATCTTGGCGAAAGTGCGCGCCAGTTCTCCGATTTCATCCTGGCGGGTTACATCGATGTTGTGTTCCAGATCGCCGGTATCTCCAATCTGCCGGGAAACCTTCATCAAATTGGTTAGCGGTTCAGTGATCGCCTTGGCCGTTCTGAAGGCAACCGCCACACCCAATCCCAGAGCGACTAAAGTGCTGACGATGGCGGCCATGATCGTCCATGTGCTCGCCCGTTCATCCGACTTGCGTCCCTCTTCGACCAGCTTGCGGTTTTCGCTGTCGGCCACATCCAGCGCGTCCGTCGAATTCTTCACCCACGAAGAGGCGTCTTTTTGTAGGTAGTAAATCTGCAATTCCGCCACGGTCGCATTGCCCGAGTCCACATCCTTCCGCTTGTCGATCAGAGGGTGAGCGAACTCCTTGCTCCAGGACTCTTCCAGTTGCTGCACCCGGTCCAGTGCTGTGCGCTCTTGTTCGGAATTCGCCAGCTTCCCGCCCTGCTGCAATCTGTCGGTGAGCGTGCGCAGGCCATCATTCATCCGGTCCACTTCCCGGCTGTCGCCGCTGAGCAGGTAGTTGCTCAGGTACAGGCGGTTCTGCATCATCTGGAAGCGCACATCGTTCGTGGCATCCGCCAACTTCAGCGACGCGCTGGCCGCATCCTTGGCGTCGTGTTCGCGGTGCACCGCCAGCAGGTTCACGATGAACAGCACCACCACCATCGTAAGGATGATTCCGAAACTTACATAAAGCTTCTTGCCGATCGTCATGCCGTTTCCTCCCGGCGGCCTGTCTGCCCGCATGCTACTGATGAGGTTCGAACTTGAAATCCACTACGCCCGTGCTCTCCCCAGCCGCCGGCTCAAAGCGCCACTTCTTCACTGCCTCCAGCGCCGCGTTTGCCAGCACCGGATGCCCGCCCACAACCTTCGCGTCCTTCACCGTTCCATTCGACGCCACCACCACCTGCACCTTTACCGTACCCGTAATATTCATCTTCCGGGCCAAGTCCGGGTACACGGGCTGCACTTTAGTCTTGGCCCGGCGCACGATTTCGTTATCGGAATCCTGAGCTCGAACTCCTGGCGTACTCGACCCGACCACGGCAGCAACGACTGCCAACAAAGCTCCAGTCCGTCGCAAAGACACAGTTCCTCCCTGGCAATAATCCTGGTGATCCTTTTCGAGCAAAGCCGGGGCCACGCGTGACGTTTTGGGAAAACCAAAGTCACTCTCGAGGATTTGCCGTAGAAACATAGACTTAAGGTCGCCTCTCAGCTCCCGTCTGACTTCGGGTAAGGATTAGCCTCGTCTCATATTCGGCCTTGCGTGCTAACATTCTCAAACTGAGAGGACGCACCTTGTAATTCTCGGGATTTCACACTAAGGCACCCCGTACACCCATTTCACTTGACTCAAATTGAGATGGCGGGATAGTTTTCCATTAGATTCAATCACTTGTGAGAATCGCCAAAATCCTTTGTCGGCAAGCGGTGACCATCTGAACATGGCCGGAGGCAATTCGACGCCGTCACTGGAAGGCCGGCCCCCTGCTAACTTCGACGCTGCCTTTCAGAATCTCCTTCTGCGCCTTGCCGCAAAAGCTGCGGAGCGCTCTGACCCGAATTCTCTGATTCAACTTTTCTGCCGCATTACCCGCGAATTCTTCCAATGCTCCGGAGTTTATTTTTGGCGGCGACACGCTGGCGACGAACTCGTAGGCGAACAGGCCGACGGCAAACTCGCCGAACGTTTTATCGGAGTGCGTCTGCTTCCTCAACAAAGCGCCGTTACCGCCGAAGCGGTCCGCTCCCGCCGTACTACTCTCGCCAATCACGTTCAGTCTGTGTCCGTTCCCGCCCTGCAGGAGTTTGCGCCCCGGTCCCTCATGGCAGCTCCTTTAGTGGTCTTCGATGAAGTCATCGGCGCGGTGACCTTCCTACATGATTCCGAGGACGAGTTTTTTAATGAAGACCTGGCCGCCAAAGCCACCATCCTTGCCGGTCAACTTGGCGGCCTTCTGGAAGCTACGCGGATGGTCGAAGTTTCGCGTGAGGAGCACCGCCGCGCCGAAATCTTGACCGAAGTGGCCACTGCGCTGCACGGAACCCCGGACGTCGACGCCGTCGTCGAGGCCATCGCTGACCGTCTCCGTCTGCTGCTGCGCACCCGGCTGGTCTCAGTTCTGCTACGCCGCGAGGGACCTTTCGAGCTGCGTGCCGTATCTGCCGAAACCCCGCAACTCGCCACTTCTTTTCGCGCCCGCCACGACCGCCAAACCATTCGCTTTGCCGCCGACCTGGCGCAACGCGCCGTCTCTGCCGGGGAAGCCATCACTATCTCCGTCAGCGGAGACCAACACTCGCTCGGCAGCGTGATCTCCCCGGGCATGCTCATAGCCGCGCCGTTTCGCACTTCCCGCACCGAGGGGGCGATCCTTGTCTATCCCCGCCCGGACGCCGGCTTCACCGCCGAGGAGAGATCTCTGGTCTCCGCCATCGCCGGTTTCGGCGCCGTCGCACTGGCGCATGCGGAACTTTGTTCCACCGCGCAGGGCCAGGCGCGCGAGCTTCATCAGTTGCTGGAGATTTCTTCCGAACTCAGTTCCAGTGGCGATCTCGATCATTTTCTGCAGGCCTTCGTCGTCCGCGCCTCTGATTTTCTCGGCTTCGGACGCTGCTTCATCGCGCTGCTGGAAGACGAACAATTTCACATCCGCCATAGCGTCACTCGCGGCGAGTCGCAGCGCGTGGACAACATTTTCCCCGAGGGCATCGCTACCCGTGCGTTGCGGGCGAAAGAAGTTTTCTGCTCCAACGATCTGGGTCACGAGCCCGGCGTCAATCTGCAGGTGATCGCCACCTACAAGGCCCGGCAGTTGCTCGCCGTACCCTTGTTGAGCGCCGATGGTAGCGTCCTCGGAATGTTCGGCGTACTCGATCGGGTCGACGATACCGGCATCTCCCGCGAGGATATTCGCCGCGCCCGCGCGCTCGCCGCGCAGGTTTCCGTGGTCCTCGAAGTCGCGCGCAACCTGCACCAATCCGAACTCAACCGCCGGCGCTCCGACGTATTGATCCAGTTGGCGCGCGACATCGACGGCCTGCTGCGCCTGCCCGATTTTGCCCGCAAGTTTGTCAATCGTGCCGTCGAATTGACGGGAGCCCGGGCCGGTGCTCTGGCTTTATTTCAGGATGGACGATTCCAGACCGTTGCTCTCCATCCCCTGCCAGCCGCCGCGCCGCAAGCCGGATCCGCCGGACCTCCGCGCCAAGACCATCCGAATCAGGATCATTCAGTTCACGATCATCTAGATCATGATCCTCTAAATTACGATCCTCTAAACCACGATCACGCCGTCCATCACCATCCCAGCCAGGACAGCAGCCCTGAAGCTAACGCCGAAATTCGAACCTACGCCGAGGATCAGGTACTGCATCAGCGCTTCGCGCGATGCCTCTCCGACCTGGTTAGTAAGCACATCGATACCATTGTTTCAGGCACCGCGTCCGACCTTCTCGGTGCCGACCTGGCCTCGGACTTGGGCTGGAGCGACTGCATCGTGGTCCGTCTACCCGCTTCCAACGGGGACCTCGCCGGCTTACTCTGCCTCTCCGGACGTTCCCGCCCACTCGCCTCTGAAGACCGCGACCTGATCGAGGCCATCGCCGGCCACGCTGCCATGGCATTGGACAATGCCCGCTTGTTCACCAGTGTCGAACAGGCCAACCGCCACTGGCTGGAAATCTTTGACGCCATCAGCGACCTCATCGTCGTCCACGATGAGACCGACAAAGTCCTGCGCGTGAACCGCTCGCTGGCTGCCATGATTGGCGTCCCGCCCGAAGAATTGATCGGCGTCAACATGCGCGCCCTGCTCGCCCTCACCACTGAATCCACACTTTATTCCTGCCCCTTTTGCCGTTCCATGGGCGAAACTACCGACGAATACGTTCATCCCGCGCTCGACCGCACTTACCTCGTTTCAACTTCACGGGTTCACGGCGCCGCCGGCGAACGTCTGCAAACCATCCACGTGCTGAAAGACATCAGCGACCGCCGCGAAGCCGAGCGCCGCTATCGCGAATTGTTTGACAACATTCAGGAAGGCTTGTTCTTCAGCACGCCGGAAGGCCGTTTCATCGAAGTCAATGACGCCCTGGTGGCCATGCTGGGATATGCCAACCGCGAAGAACTTCTGCAGGTGGATATTCCCACCCAGGTCTATTTCTCTCCCGATCAGCGCCTGCTCCACAGCCAGGCCATGGAAGAGCACGGCCACATGCGGAACTTCGAGGCTACGCTTCGCCGCAAAAACGGCTCTCCCATCTATGTCCTCATCAACGCCTTCGGCATGTACGATAGTCTCGGTCGACTGGTACAGATTCGCGGCCTGATGCTCGATGTAACGGGCCTGCACACCTATCAGTCGGAATTGCAACGCGAGCGCGATTTTTCCGGC
Source organism: Acidobacteriaceae bacterium (assembly GCA_003164855.1). GTDB lineage: Bacteria > Acidobacteriota > Terriglobia > Terriglobales > Acidobacteriaceae > Sulfotelmatobacter. Next base: position 12,060 of record PLUI01000281.1, on the reverse strand, counting down.
AAAATCCTCAACAACACGCAAAGCCTCATCCTGGTCTCTGACACCGCAGGTCTCATCAGCTACGCCAACCGCCGATGGTACGAAGCTGGTTTCGAACAGCGCGAACTCTTAGGCCGCCCCCTGCTCGAGTTGGCCGCTCCCGGTTACGTCCGCCCACTTTCGGACGCGCTGCAGACCATCCTGCGCGGCGGACAGGTCGACAACCTCGAATTGCAGATCATGCGCGGCAACGGCCACGCCGGACAGTTCTCCGTCAACCTCAGCCCCATGCGCGACGAGCAGAACAACATCAACAGCATCGTCGTCGTCATGACCGATATCACCGACTCCGCCGAACTTCGCGGCAAACTCGTCCACGCCGAAAAAATGGCCGCTGTCGGACAACTCGTCTCCGGCGTCGCCCACGAAGTCAACAATCCTTTAACTGCGATCCTTGGTTTCGCCGACTTGCTTCTCGATAATCCCGATCTTCCGGAAACTGCCCGCAAAGATCTCCGCGTCATCCTGCAGGAAGCGCAGCGCACCAAACAGATCGTGCAGAACTTGCTCAGCTTTGCCCGCCAGATGCCGCCGCAGCGCAACGCGGTGCAACTCAACCTGATTCTTCGCCGCACCATTCAACTACGTTCGTATGACTTCAACAGCCACGGCGTGGACATCGTCGAGCACCTCGACGAAGGACTTCCCGATGTCAACGGCGACGCTCATCAACTGCAGCAGGTTTTTCTCAACATCCTGAACAACGCTTACGACGCTGTACACGAGGCCGGCCGACCAGCTCGTATTGAAATTATGTCTACGAAAGCCGGCAACGCCGTCGAAGTTTCTTTCCGCGACAATGGCTACGGCATTTCCCACCCCGATCGCATCTTCGATCCCTTCTTCACTACCAAAGAGGTCGGCAAGGGAACCGGCCTCGGCCTCAGCATCTGCTATGGCATCGTGAAGGAACACGGGGGAGAAATTCTCTGCCACAACAATACCGACGGACAGGGAGCCACCTTCATCGTCCGCTTTCCCGCAGCGCCCCGCACCGCCTCTCTGGGTGTGGCCGCAGGAGTTCTACAAAAATGACAAGCCCCGCCATAAGACCTGCAACCTTGCCGGTTCTCCTCATTGAGGACGAGCCTTCGATCATGGCTCTGGTCAGCGCCACCCTCGAGCGCAACGGCTACGAAGTTGCCTGCATCGAGTCCGGCGCCGAAGCTCTGCGCCTGCTGGAAAAGGGCCAATACCTCGGCGTGGTCTCTGACATGCGCACCCCCGGCGGCGTTGACGGCGCTCAAGTCCATGCCTGGATTTCCGCCCATCGCCCCGATCTCGTCGACCGCGTGGTCATCATCACCGGCGACTACGCCAACGAAGAAACTGTAACCACCCTGCGCAAAATCGGCGCGCTCTATCTGGAGAAGCCCTTCCGCGTGCAGGACCTTATCAATGCCGTCGAGAAAACTATGGGGAAGGCCCGGTGAGCGCCCTACTCGGCAAACCCGCGCTGGGCAAGGAAGAACTCCGCATCCGTCTGCTCGTGGTCGACGACGAGCAGAGCATTCGCAAACTTTGCATGACCGTCGGCGAGGCTTTGGGTTTCATCTGCCTCGAAGCCGATAGCGGAGAATCCGCCCTGGCCCTGGTCGAAGAACAGCCCGTGCACATGATCCTCAGCGACATGGTCATGCCCCACATGTCGGGCCTGGAATTCCTCGAGAAGGTCAAGAAACTTCTGCCCCGCACCGAAGTCGCTCTCATGACCGGACATGGCTCCATCGAGACCGCCGTGCAATCCATGCGCCTCGGCGCTTACGACTACATCACCAAACCATTTTCTCCGCTCGAAGAATTGCGTCTGTTTCTGCGCCGCATGGCTGAGAAGATTCGCCTGGTCGAGGAAAACGAATTCCTGCGCCAGCGTATGGATTCCGAAACCGCCGTCCACGGCATCATCGGCTCCTCCGCAAAAATTCAGGAAGTGCTGCGCATGGCCTCCCGTCTCAAGGACACGCGCACCTCCGTTCTCATCTCCGGCGAAAGCGGCACCGGCAAAGAACTCATCGCCCGCGCCATTCACTTCCGAGGTGCCTTCGCCAACCGTCCCTTCGTCGCCGTCGATTGCGGCTCGCTCGTGCCTACGCTGATCGAGAGCGAACTCTTCGGCTACGAAAAAGGAGCCTTCACCGGCGCTCTGAAATCCAAGCAGGGACTCTTTGCCTCCGCTGACACTGGCTCGGTTTTCCTCGATGAAATCGGCGAATTGCCGCTCGAACTGCAAGCCAAGTTACTGCGCGTGTTACAGGAAAAAGAAATTCGCCCCGTGGGCAGCAACCAGCGCGTAAAAGTGGACGTGCGCATCATCGCCGCCACCAATCGCGATCTCGAAGCCGCCTATCAAAACGGAACCTTCCGCAAAGATCTTTACTTCCGCCTCAACGTTGTGACCGTGCACGTGCCCGCGTTGCGCGAGCGCCGCAGTGATATTCCCATGCTGGTGCAATGGTTCTGCGAACGCTACGCTCCCGGCGCGGATCTGCGCGTCTCCAGCGCCGCCATGAAAGCTCTCATGAATTACGACTGGCCGGGCAATGTGCGCGAACTGGAAAACTGCGTCGAGCGCGCTGTCGCCCTCGGCGACGGAACTCTCATCGACCTCAGCGATCTTCCTAACTCCATCGCCGCCATCGATTCGCCCTCGTCACGAATGTCGTCAGCCGCCGCGCCCGAACTGGTTTCCGATCTCGCGACCGCAGCCGAATTGCGTTCCACCGGCGGCGCACCGACAACGTCACTCTCCACCACTGACCTCGAAGACATCGAGCGCGCCACCATTCAGCGCGTCTTCGAACAAGTCAAGGGCGACAAAGCCCTCGCCGGACGCATGCTCGGCATCAGCCGCGCCACCCTCTACCGCAAACTCAAGCGCTACAACATCACTGGCAGCGCCGCAACCGGACCGTCCAGCCACGCGCTGCAGTAGCGTCGCTCGTGTGGAGCGGACACTCTTGTCCGCTGCCTTTGACTTTGAACTTGACTCTGAACTTGAGCTCGATTTTGACCCTGACTCCGAAGCGGGCAATCGAGGCCAAGCCCCGCGCGGAGACGGCATTCGGACGTTGCGCGTAGGCACGCAGCGGTATAGTATTGCTCTGCCCACCCCCTGGGGCCGTCATTCTTCAGGATTTTTTCGCACGGCTCGACTTACCAAGGTTCTGCCACCGGAGGCCTTTTCGCGATGACTCGCCAAGTATCCTCGTTCGCCGGTACGCTTTTCGCCTGCGTCGCCCTGTTCGCAATTGCCGGAGTAAGTCTGGCGACGGCGCAGACCGAAACCGTGATCCATAGCTTTCAGAGCAGCAGCGGAACCGACGGGAGCAGCCCGTTCGGTGGAGTTGTTGCCGATGGCACCGGCGCTCTCTACGGCACGGCTCAATCGGGAGGCAAGTATCGCCAAGGCGCTGTTTATAAACTGTCGCCCCCGACAACGCAGGGTGGCGTCTGGAAGCAGAATATTCTGTACTCGTTCCAGGGGGTCGAATACGAAGACGGATCGTCCCCAATGGGTAACCTCGTTCTCTCGAAGAGTGGCAAAATCTACGGGACGACGGCCAGCGGCGGGCAATACGGCGACGGAGCGGTGTTTGAGCTGTCGCCGCCCACGCAGGCCGGCAAACCCTGGACGGAGACTATCATCTACAGCTTCATGAGCAGCGACGGCAGTGTAGAACCGTACTACGGCTTGACTGCTGGCACGGGAGGCAGATTGTACGGCACTACTTTTAGCGGCGGCCGCGACAACGCGGGATTTGTCTTCGCGCTATCGCCGCCGTCCCAATTGGGTAACCCCTGGACCGAGGCCACCCTCTATAACTTCAGGGACTTCAATGGCAGTAATAGCGGCGGAGCCTCGGGTGTGATTCTGGACGCCTCGGGGAACATTTATGGGACAACCTTCTATGGTGGAGTGGCGTATCAACTAGTTCCCCCGTCCGGCGGGAAGGGCGCGTGGACCGAGAACATTCTCTACACATTTTCCGGCGAGCCGGGCCCGACAGGCCTGGTATTTGGTAGCGCGGGTTCGCTCTACGGAGCTACGCTCGAAGGCGGCCAATTTGGCGCGGGGACGGTCTACCAATTATCACCACCGACGACGCAAGGCGGCGCTTGGACGGAGCAGGTACTGTATTCCTTCGGTGGCGTTAGCGGGGACAGTCTTAATCCGATAACCTCCCTTGTGCTCGACAGCGCGGGGGCTCTTTATGGCGCGAGCGAAAATGGCCCGGACTCATGCGGCGAGGGGCTCTATTATTACTGCGGCACCGTGTTTAAGGTAAGCCCACCATCGACTCAAGGTGGCAGTTGGACGGAACAGGTACTGCACAGCTTCACAGGCGGCACTGACGGCGCCTATATTCAAACGCCTGTACTCGTCCTGGGTACCACCGTCTACGGTACTACTTTGGAGGGCGGCACGGGGTTTTGTGAGAATGAGAACGGCCCCGCGGGTTGCGGCACAGTGTTCCAGATCACGCAGCCATAATCAAGATATCTGGTCTTTACTTCTCCACAACGCAAAAAAAAACCGATAGCCAATCGGGCTGTTTCAAAAAATAAGTACCGAACGCTGCTTGCCAGACTTCATCGTGCACATCCCATCCCGGTATGACGCCAGTAACTTTATTAACACCTCGTATTGCAGTACCTTGGTGTATTGTCCAGAAGTTCGTAACCGTCCGCGCATTCGCGCCTGCTTTGGAGACAACATGAGCCGCTCTGCAGTCGTTCGCCTGTTTCTCGTCGCGTTCCTCATCACTGCCCTGTTCACGGGATGTTCGCGCGATCCCAACGTGCGCAAACAAAAATTCCTGGAGAGTGGCGACCGCTACTTTTCCCAGGGCAAGTACCGCGAAGCCGCCATTCAGTATTCCAATGCGTTGCAGATCGACTCCCGCTTCGCCCATGCGCATTACCAGCTGGGGCAAACCTATCTCAAGCTCGGCGACAGCTCACGCGCCTATCAAGAGCTTTCGCGCTCCGTGGAACTGGCTCCTGACAACTATCGCGCCCACATCGACCTGGCCAATCTTTTGGTCACGGCGCGCAATCCGGATGGTTCTCCCAATGCAGACTACCTGAAGCAGGCGCGCGTTCACCTCGATCTCCTCCACGAAAAGCAGCCGGAGAATCCGGAAGTCTTCGAGGCCTGGGCCGACTACTACTCCGCTCAGAACAATGTAGGCGCGGCCTTGCAGGAGATGCAGAAAGCAATCGCTGCCGACCCGAACCGATCGGAGTCTTACCTGAATCTGGCGCTGCTGCAACTTCGTTCCAACCTGCCCGATCAAGCCGAGGCCAATTTCAAGAAAGCCGCCGACCTTGATTCCAAGGCTATGAATGCACAACTGGCTCTCGGAGGCTTCTACCAGTCGCGCAACCGCATGCCTGAAGCCGAACAGCAATTCAAGCATGCCATCGAACTCGCTCCCAAGGATCCCGCCCCGCGCGAAGCCCTGGTCCGGCTCTACATGGCGGAAGGCAAGAAAGCCGAAGCGGAGGCGTTCTTGAAGCAGGCTAAGATCGACCTCTCGGATATTCCCGAAGGCTACCGCTTGCTGGGCGATTTTTATTTCGCAAATGGTGATCTGGATAAGGCCACGGCGGAATACGCCTCGCTGTACAGCGATCATCCCAAGAACGCTCAGGTCAAACGAAACTACATTCAGCTTTTGATTTTGAAGAACCGTCTCGATGAAGCCACCAAGTTGAACGATGAACTTCTGAAAGCCAATGCGCACGATGTAGACGCGCTGGTGTATCGCGGCCAGATCCAGCTTCGCCGGAACGACGCCACCGGCGCCGCGGAAGCCTTGCAGCAGGCGCTCAAGGACGATCCCAACAATGCCGTCGCCCACTATCAACTGGGCGCCGCCTTTGACATGCAGCACAACGACGCCCGGGCGGAATCGGAGTGGCGTGACGCCGTGCGGCTGCGTCCCGATCTCACGGATGCGCAACGCGCTTTAGCCGGGCTGGAGATACGCCGTGGTGACCTTGATGCGCTTACCCAAACCGCACAGCAAATCATCAGCGGCGCCCCGCAAGCCCCCGATGGCTACCTGATGCGCGCTCTGGCGGAGATGAATCGCCAGAAATATTCCGACGCTCAACAAGACCTCACCAAAGCCATGGGGCTGGCTCCGGCAAGCCCGGCGCCATATGTACAAATGGGCAACCTGCATCAGTTGCAGAAGCAGTACCTGGAGGCGATTAAGTTTTATCAGCAGGCGCTCGATAAAGATCCGGCCTCCACCGATGCGCTGCAAGGGATCATGAATGTCTACCTGCTGCAAAAGCAGCCCGATCAGGCAATCGCCACGGCGCGCGCGCAAATCGCCAAGTCGCCCAATACCGGCGGCTTCTACGATCTGTTGGGCACGGCGCTGTTTCAGAACAAAAAAGATTTTAGCGGCGCGGNNAAGCCGCCTTCCGTAAGGCGATCGAACTCGACAAGAATAATTCCGACGCGCTTCTGAAGCTGGGCGAGGTGCAGGCTGCGCAAGGCTCAGTCAGCAAGGCTCTCGCCTTGTATCAGCAGTCTATTAAAGATCACCCGCGCGAGATTGCGTTCTACATTCTTGCCGGCGAAATGTATGAATCGCAAAGCGAGTGGAATAACGCGAAGGCCATGTACCAAAAAGCGCTGGAAATCGAACCGGAGAATCCGCTGGCCTCAAACAATCTGGCCTACGTGATGCTGCAGCAGGGCGGCAATGTGGACGTGGCATTGGCTATGGCGCAGACGGCCCGCCGCGGCATGCCGGACTCCTCAAATGCGGCCGACACTTTGGGCTGGGCTTATTTCCAGAAGGGCGTGTACCAGTCCGCCATCGATATGTTTCAGGAATCATTGCGGCTCAATGAGAAGCGGGGCGCGGCTGACGATCCGACCGTCCACTATCATCTGGGACTGGCTTATCAGAAAGTGAACCAGCCGGCGCAGGCGCGCCAGCAACTGGAACGCGCACTGAAGATCAATCCCAATAACAGCGAAGCGCGCAAGGCTCTGTCAGAACTGCGGGGATAGAAAACCTGCGGGCTGCTTCGCATGAAGCTCTGAGGAAGCCCGCAGTTGCCCATCTGCGCGAAGGGTTGACCGCGTCAGCTTTGTGCCCCAGTTGTAGATCCCTCATCCTGCGGAGAATTCGCCAGGGTCTGATTTAGGCTTCGATCTGATTTTAGGCTCGAATAGAGATCTAAAAGAAAACCCGCCGCGAGTGCGGCGGGCGGTTCACACAGGAAAAATTATTTAGCCGAGGTTGATCTTGCGGCGGATGACGCCGGCCAGACCGAGCAGGCCAGTTCCGAGCAAGCCCAGCGAACCAGGCTCGGGAACCACGACGGTAGTATCCCCGCTGGAAATTCGGGTGCTGCCGTTGAAATAGCCTTTGCCGGTGTTGATGGTTAATTGCACGGTAACGCCGTTGGTGTAGTAGCCGCTGCCGAGCGAACCGGTAAGCGCACCGGTAAAGGTGTAGTTATGGGTTCCGTTTGCCAGGGTAACTAGCGTCCAGGTGGCGCTGCTGAAAGTACCCGAGAAAAGGACACCATTCGGCACACCATTGTCGCCATTACCGGTGATGGTAAAGGTTCCGCCGGGTGCGAAGGTGCCGCCCATCTGCAGCGATCCACCGCTTTCCAGGGCGCCCGTGGTAAAGGTGATGCTTCCAAGGTTGGATCCAGTAATGAGTCCACCCCCGTTATAACCATTGACGGCGATCAGAGTCGAGCCCGTCAGCGAGAGGCCGCTGGTGGTTCCCGCCAAGGTACCGCCGCTGTTGCTGAAATCCACGCTGTTGCCCGCAAAGGCTGCCAATGGCAGGCCCAGTGCCAGGGCGAGCAACAAAAGAATCTTCCTCATTTGTGAGTCTCCTAGGAACGTTCCATCGCCGGGTTGCCCTTGGGTAAAGACATGCGGCCTGTACCTGGTGGCGCTAAGGCACTTGTGTTCGATAGAGCATCCCTCATGCCAAGAATGGTCCTCTGTATGTCTCAGCGTATCAATGGCTTAAACAACTTATGAGGTCCACTAGCGAAGCCCAGGTGAAAATGTCTGCGCACTTTGAGCGCTCGTGTCTCTTGGCGACACGACTCTCCTCAGGTTTGGGCCGAGAACGGCTTGGGAAGCGGCATTTCGCGGGAGTCGATGCCTGTCAGTCGGCGGCGACGCCGTCATTCGGCGCGTTCCCGGCTTGAGGGCGGCGAGCGGCACGGTTGGAGGGCAGGCCGGCGTCGCGGATTTTATAAAGCAACGCTCGATAGCTGATGTTCAAAGCACGAGCCGCCTGCTTGCGATTCCAGTGATGATGCTGCAGCACCTTGAGAATGATCTTGCGCTCTAATTCATGAACCGCCTGACGAGTGATTTTCTTCAGCGAGATGGGTCCGTCCACGTTAATGTCGGCGCTGAAAAAATCCGGCTGCTGCGGCCGCAGATCGCTGGAGATGGCCTCCTCGGTACCGAGGATGACGTAGCGCTTGATCAGATTTTCCAGCTCGCGAACGTTGCCCGGCCAGTGATACTTGCGCAGCGCATTCATCAACTCGGTCGTGAGGGGTTTGGCGCGGGAGTTGAATTTCCGGTTATAGCATTCCAGGAAAAAAGCAACGAGCTCCGGCAGATCGGAGATACGGTCTCTCAACGGCGGCATGTGCAGATTGACGACATTGATGCGATAGAACAGATCGGCGCGGAAGGCGCCATTGGCGATTTCTTCTTCCAGTTTTCGATTGGTGGCGCAAACCACGCGCACTTCCACTTTCTTGTCTTCCTGCGCACCGATGCGGCAGAACTGGCCATCCTGCAACAGCTGCAGCAGCTTCGACTGCAAACTCATGTCCAGTTCGGAGATTTCATCGAGGAACAGCGTCCCGCGATGCGCCATTTCCACGCGGCCAGGCTTCGTGCCAAAGGCGCCGGTGAAGGCTCCCTTTTCGTAACCGAAGAGTTCGCTCTCCAGCAGCGTCCCGGGAATGGCAGGACAATTCACCTTCACCCACGGACCGCTCTTCCAGGGCGAAGCTGCGTGGATCATGCGCGCGATGATGTCTTTGCCCGTGCCACTCTCTCCCTGAATAAGGACGGGGACATTTGCGCCGGCAATTTTGGCCAGCCGCTCGCGCAAAGCCTGCATGGCGTCAGTACCCCCGAATACGACCGCCTCAGGAGGCGTTTCTCCCAAGGGCTGGACCAGGGAGCTGACTGAGTTCGAAGTGCTCATAAGGCCTTATCGGCTCGGCGGGGGGCAAGCTATCGTGCAGCGTGCATCCGGAGAACCAAACGCGGGGGAGCGGGACAGTCCATATTGAGGTTAGTGTATCTGATTGATGAAAAGCAACTTACTAAAGGCTAAAGACGGGCGCCGCCGGTAATCAATACGATACGCTCCCGCCTGAGGCGCAGCACTCCACCAGAGAAAAATTCTTCACAGGAGAGAAAAGATTTTCACACCAGCGACGGGTGTTTCCTTCGCTGTACCTTGACCTTCGTACGGGACTCAACCAGTGGCCGGACGAACTTCAGACCCACTAAGTTGTAGGTGTCGGCGTGCTCACTACGAAGCACTTTGGCGCGCAGGGTGCGTGCCGCCTTTGGCAGGGCTGCCAAAGCGGCCAGGGGTGCGCTGGGAATCTCCAGCGAAATCTCAACCGCCGCCGGAAGCGACCGGCGAACCGCAACCAGCATGCCCCCCGCAGATACGTTCAGGGCGGTGGCAAACTCGAGGAATTCCTTGTCCTGCTCAAGTCGGCTTCTCACAAATACCGGGATGGCCAAAGGTAAGCGCGGCCATCTCCGACGCTCTACCGCTACAGTCTTTGGCTTCACGCACACCCCTTCCCAAGCAATTTAACGGACGAACTGAAGCACCTTAGGTGCCAAATCCGGAGTTAGGCTTAGAATTCACTAACGAAGCCCTCCGAAACCGGCAAGTACCCGGCTGATTCAGCCGCTAGAACTTAAATAGACCGGCCAAAGGGCTGTCTTTCCATTATGTTCCGAGTTGGGCTTGCCTGCCCCACGCGGGTCGTAGAAGACGGAATATACGGTCCCCGGAGTGCAAGGTTTTGCTACACTTGGGTAATCCGGTTGCATTTTTCATTGACAAGGAAAAGTAACCTGGCATACGATTTTGTTACAGCATTCCTCCTTAAACAGTCGAGTGCATCCCCCCTTTCTGTGCTAGATCGCCCTACTCCTTATGGCTACCGTGCAGAAGAACATGTGTGTTCCAGCGCCTGATAAAGGAACCGCCGTTGACGCCGTTTCCCCAGGTCAAGCAGCGGGGATGCCCAGCGCGGCTGATCTTCCCCAGGCATACTCCGAACTGCAACAGCGATTCCAGCGCACCACGAACGCCTTGGGCTCCGCCGCCCATGATTTGAAGACCCCACTCTCGATTCTGAACGGGTACGTCGAACTGCTGCAAAGCGAGAAGCTGGGACCGTTGAGCGAGCGTCAGCGGGAAGTCTTGCGCGAAATGCAGGCCAGCGGCAAGCGCCTGCAACAGTTCATCCAGGATTTCCTCACCTACAGCGCCCTTGAAACCGGCGGCCTGAAGATGCACTACGCGATGGGCAACATCAACCAGTGCCTGTCCGATGTTTGCCGCTTGTGGTCGACTCGCTTTCAGGAAAAGGGATTGGCTCTTTACTTCCTGGCAAATGACAAGTTGCCGGAGTTTCCCCTGGACTCTCCCAAGCTGGAACGCGTGATCTCCAACCTGCTGGAAAACTCCTTCAAGTTTATTCCCCAGGGCGGGACGGTTTGGTTGCACGCCGAACCCTACATGTGGGAGCGCCGCGCCGCGGCTCAACCCGCATCGTCTGGCGAACGGCGCCGGCAAACCAATTCGCAACCCAATTCTGTCAAGGTCAGCGTATCCGACACCGGTCCCGGAATTCCTGCGGAGTTTCATCAGGAAGTCTTCGATGACTTCTTCCGTCTGCCGAGCAACGAAAATCAGGACGGAATGGGCCTGGGCCTCTCGATTGTGCGCCGCCTGGTTCAGGGTATGGGCGGAAAAGTCTGGGTAGAAAGCGATGCCAGCTCAGGCTGTAAATTTTCATTCCTTATTCCCTTCAAACCCGCCTCTAATCCTGCTGGCAAAGGAAAGAATCGGTGAGCGAAACCGCAAAGATTCTTCTGGTGGATGACGAACCGGCCATGCTCCGTTACATCCGGACATTGCTTGAGGTCGATGACTACAAAGTTGAGACCGCGTCCACCGGGGAGGAGGCTCTGCAGCGCATCGACAAAGGCATGGAGCCAGACCTCGTGCTCCTCGATGTACTGATGCCTGGAATCGATGGTCTGGAGACGCTGGAACAAATCCGCCACAAGCGTCCCGGCGCTAAAGTGGTCATGCTTTCCTGCGTAAACGATACCAAGAAGGTCGTGCAGGCCATGCGCCTGGGAGCGCACGACTACCTCACCAAGCCTTTTCAAAAAGCCGAACTGGATGCGGTAATCGACCAGTGTCTTGGTCAGGGCAAAACCCCGCCCGGAGGCGAAGTCGAGGAAGTCGCCGACGATGTCTTCTTTATCGCAGCCAGCCCGGCGATGCGAAAGATTCGCTCGCAAGCCGCGCTGGTGGCGCATGTGGATATTCCAGTGTTGCTGCTCGGCGAAAGCGGCACCGGTAAAGAAGTGCTGGCGCGCTTGATTCACAAGCTCTCAACCCGCGCCCATCGTACGTTCCTGAAAGTGAATTGCGCGGCCGTTCCCGCCGACCTGCTCGAAAGTGAATTGTTCGGCTACGAGCCCGGCGCCTTTACCGGAGCCACTCACGCCAAACCCGGCAAGTTCGAACTGTGCAACAAGGGCACCATCTTGCTCGATGAAATCGGCGAGATGCCGCCGGCCCTGCAGGCCAAACTGCTGCACGTTCTACAGGACCAGCAATTCTCGCGCCTAGGCAGCCGCTCCATCATCAAGGTTGACGTCCGCATCCTGGCAGCTACCAACATCGACATCCCTCAAGCCCTTGCCACCAAGCGGCTGCGCGAAGATCT
>PLUI01000059.1 GCA_003164855.1 Acidobacteriaceae bacterium | reverse complement strand
TGCGCGACGGCCATGCCATAGCCGGGGACGATGACGACGCTTCCCGCAGTTTCCAGGATGGCGGCGGCTTCCTCGGGCGTGGCGCTGCGCACGACACGCTCTTCTTTACTGGCAACTGCGGACGCCTGCACCTGGCCAAATGCTCCGAACATGACGTTCGTGAAGGAGCGGTTCATGGCCTTGCACATGATCACCGAGAGAACGAAGCCCGAAGATCCGTCGAGCGCACCCGCCACCACCAGCACTTTACTATTCAGAACAAAGCCGAGCAGGGCTGCCGAGAAGCCTGCGTAGGAGTTCAGCAGCGAGATGACCGTCGGCATGTCTGCGCCGCCAATGGGCGTGACCAGCAGCACGCCAAAAATCAGCGCCACTAATACCATGACCGGAAACAACATTACGTGCGCGGGGTTGACGACCAGTGCGACCGCCAGTCCGAGAGCGGATGCGAGAACAGAAAGGCTGATGATGTTCTGCCCTCGATAAACGACGGGCCGCTGCGGCAGTATTTCCTGCAGTTTTCCCGCGGCGATCAAGCTGCCGGTAAAGGTGAGCGAGCCAATAATGACTTCCAACGCGATTTCGCCCATTTGAAAGCGCGTGACCGGAGCGGTGCCCACGTAATACTCGGCAATGCCGATCATGGCCGCCGAGAGAGCGCCGAGGGCATGGCTCAAGGCGGTCCGCTGCGGCACAGCCGTCATATGCACCAAGCCTAGTGGGACGCCGACTCCGGCGCCGATGATCAAGGGGATGAGGACCCACTTGTACTGCACCACCTCGGGGTTGAACAGAGTGACGACGACCGCCAGCGCTGCACCGATTTCTCCGGCGAGAACGCCCCAGCGCGCGCTTTTGGGCGAACTCAGGAATTTGAGAGAAAGAATAAAGAGGACGACCGCGGCAATGTAGGCGAAATCGAGATACTGCTGAAGCTCTGACGCGTTCATTGTTGTTTCGACCTGGGGGATTTGAACATGCGCAGCATGCGGTCGGTAATGAGGAATCCGCCCACCATGTTGCTAAACGATGCCGCAACCGCGATCGCTCCCAGCGCCGTGGTCAGCGGGGTTTCGTGCCGTCCAGCGATGATGATGGCCGCCACGACCACGATCGCGTCGAGGGCGTTGGTGAGCGACATTAATGGCGTGTGGAGGAGTGGAGAAACACCCTTGATCAATCCAAACCCGACGAATCCCGCCAGGATGAAGACGTAAAGATTAGAGATGAAATCCGCTGGCATGATTGCTCCTTTGCATTCGTTCAGTGCCCGGTTCGACTAGTCATTTGCAGCACAAACACGTTCGAGGCAACACCATTAATAGATTTCCGTTATCGGGCCAGTCGCCACAATGCGTACGGCTCTGCCGCAATCGATAATAGCAACCCGATCACTGACTACTGGCCGCGACCGCCGGCAGTTTGTAAAATTCGCGCACGCGCGGGTTTACGATTTCGCCGGCGCGCGTGACCATGGTTTCGCGGACGATTTCGTCTTGCTCGTTAAGTTGCAGTTTGCCTTCTTTCACGATGTAGGCGAGGAAGGTGGCGATGTTGCGGGCGTACATCTGGCTGGCGTTGTAGGGGACGCTGCTGGCCAGGTTGATGGCGCCGATGATGGTGACGCCGAACGCTTTTACGGTTTCTCCGGTGCGGGTGAGTTCGCAGTTGCCGCCGCGCTCGGAGGCCAGGTCGACGATGACGGAACCAGGAGCCATGCCTTTGACCATTTCGGCTGTGATCAGCACGGGCGACTTCTTTCCGGGGATCACGGCAGCGGTGATGACAACATCGCTTTCGGCGACAACGCGGGTGAGAAGTTCGCGTTGACGGGCGTAAAAATTTTCGTCCTGGGCGGTGCCGTAGCCGCGGGCGTCCTGAGCGTTCTGGGCTTCGATGGGGAGTTCGACGAAGCGGCCACCGAGGCTTTGCACCTGCTCTTTGGAGGCAGCGCGCATGTCGTAGGCGGAGGCGACTGCGCCGAGGCGGCGGGCGGTGGAGATGGCCTGCAGTCCGGCGACTCCGGCACCAATGACGAATACGCGGGCTGGAGTGATGGTGCCGGCGGCGGTGGTCATCATGGGGAAAATTCGGATAGAGGTTTCGGCCGCGAGCAGCACGGCTTTGTAACCGCAGATGGTGCCCATAGAGGAAAGTGCGTCCATGCTTTGGGCGCGGGTGGTGCGGGGCACGAGTTCTACGGAGAATGATGTGACGCCAGCCGCGGCGATCTGCTGGACCACTTCGGCGGAACCGAAGGGGCGGAGAAAACCGATCAGGAGTTGATCGCGCCGCATGAGAGGGAGATCGGCTTTGCCGGTGATGTCATTGGAGCCGTAGCAAAGGACTTGAACGACGATATCGGCGGCGGCAAATACGGCGGCGCGGTCGGGGAGAATTTTTCCACCCTTCTCGACGTAGGCTGCGTCGGGATATCCAGCGCCTTCGCCCGCGCCTGACTCGACTACGACTTCGAGTCCGGCTTTGGCGAGCATCGGGATGACGGCGGGGACGAGCGCGACGCGGCGCTCTCCGGGGTAACTTTCCTTGGGAACTCCAACAATCACGCGGTTATCCTTATCCTTTCCGGATTCTTTCAGGCATAGAAGCGTCATCCGGAGTGCTCCTGCGAATAGTACAGACCGGAATGCAGGGTCGGATGTGATGCTTGTCACAAATGGGCAATGGAAACATCATCGAGAGCGCCTCACTGGGGCCATGCAACGGCTCGTCCTGGGCAACGTCGAGCGGACCAAAAAACAGTATCAGAAAGGCGGGGCGGTGGAAAGCGGAGCGGGAGAAACGAAGTGCAACACCTTTACCACAGGGGGCACCGAGGTTCACACGGTAGAACTCAGTGTGGTCGATGGCTTGCATGGGAGTTTAGGGTATTGACTTGCGCGGCGGGATGACCTCATCTAGGAGTGGAGGCGGAAATCGTGGAAGTTTCCGGCCAGCGAACAGCGAAGCAGAGGCACCGATGGACATTAGTTGGCATAATCCTGTGCGTCTTTCTCGTCGGCACCGTAGTAGTGGTTCGGCTGGTGATAGCCCGCGCGGGGCCTATTCTCCGCGCCCGAGTGATCGAGGCGTTATCGAATCGCTTTCAGGGCAAGGTGGAACTGGCGAGTTTGGATGTGTCGGTGATGCGGGGGCTTGAGGTTTCCGGGAGCGGGCTGAAGATTTATGGCGACGCTGACCCCAACCCTTATCAGCCCGGGGTGCAAGCGCTGATCAGTCTACAGGAGTTCCACTTTCACACTGGAATTCGAAACCTGTTTCGTCCCACGGTGAAGATCGACACCGTTTATGTAAAGGGAATGGAGTTGAACATTCCTCCGAGGCAGGACCGCCGGGAATTTACCCAGAAGATGAGGTCGCAGACGAGGACGATTTCAGTCATCGTGGGACAGTTTGTTTGTGAAGATACGAAGCTGCTGATCAATACTTTGAATCCTGATAAACCGCCGCTGGAATTCGCCATCAGCGATTTGAAGATGAAGGATATTGGTCCCGGCTTGCCCTTGCGCTTTGAAGCGACGCTGGTCAATCCGAAACCGGTGGGAGACATTCAATCCACCGGGTTGTTTGGGCCGTGGCATGAAGATGATCCGCGGGACACGCCGGTGCAGGGTGATTATTCGTTCAGCAATGCGGATCTGGCGACACTGAAGGGCATTGGAGGAATACTCTCTTCGACCGGCAAATACGAGGGGACTCTGGGCAGCATTGTGGTGGATGGAACCACCGACACGCCGGATTTTCGAATTGCTCGGAGCGGGCACGCGATGCCGCTGCATACGGAGTTTCACGCCATTGTCGACGGAACCAGCGGCGACACGCAGCTGAAGACCGTGAGAGCGACGCTGCCGCATTCCTCATTTACTGCAACTGGCGCAGTGACCCGGATGCTTGGCCGGCGCGGACACGACATAGAACTTGATGTGGTTATGGATCACGCGCGGATTGAAGATCTGCTCAAGCTTGGAGTACGAACCGATCCGCCCGTGATGGAAGGCCCAGTGGAGATGCAGACGAAACTAAGCCTGCCTTCCGGCGAAGGCGACGTGGCCGATCGTTTGAAATTAGCCGGCACTTTCCACGTGTCGGGGGGGTACTTCACGAATGAGAAGGTGCAGGACCGGCTTAACGCGGTAAGTCTGCGTACTACGGGTAAGTTCAACGAAAAACCGGAGAATGCGCAGGAGAATGTACCCGTTGATTTAGGAGGAGTATTTGCGTTGAAGGGGGGATTGCTGTCGTTCTCTCTACTGCATTTCCTCATTCCGGGTACGCGCGTCGATATGACGGGCGACTACAGTCTGGATGGAAAAACGTTCGATTTTCGAGGAACGGCACGGCTGGATGCGAAGTTGTCGCAAATGACGACGGGCTGGAAATCGCTGCTGCTGAAGCCGGTCGATCGATTTTTCAGCAAGGACGGGGCGGGAACCGAGGTTCCGGTGAGGATTACGGGGACGGAGTCAGAACCGCATTTTGGCCTTGATTACGGCCACAAAGACGAGCACAAACCCTCCGAAAAGGATTTTGATTCCGCGGCGAGGCAGTAGAGGACTACAGTGGTCGGTGGTCGGTGGTCAGTGGCCAGTGCTCAGTGGCCAGTGACCAGGGGCCGCAGGTCGGATGTTTGGGGCACTGGGCGCGCTGGGCGCTGATCGCTGGCCAGGTTGTTCCTCCAAACGTCTTCTCTTCTTTTCTTTCTTTTGACGACACCAGTTGCAGCCTTAGGGTGAGCCTCAGCAGCAATTACAGCTATGACCCCATGGATAGGCAAGAGCTTGCCTACTATTCTCGGTTGTGAGGTGACGCAAGCTTGCCGTCCGCTCAGCGGCAATTGCGCCAGGAAAGGACCCCCAAGTGAGCGCCAGTGCCATTTCAGTTGCAACGACGATTCCTGAAATAAAAAAGATTAGAACGGATTCCGAACTTATTTCCCGAGCGCAAGGTGGAGACGAGCAGGCGTGTACCACGATTTTCGACCTGCATAAGCGACGGGTTTATTCGACCTGTCTGTTAATGACCAAGAATGTGGCTGACGCGGAAGACCTGATGCAAGACGCCTTTATACAAATCTTCCGTGGAATCCGCAGTTTTCGCGGAGATTCTGCATTCTCGACATGGATTTACCGGGTGGTGGTCAACACGGTTTTGATGACGCGACGCAAACGGCATCTGAAGGAGGTTTCCTTCGACGAGCCGGCATCGCTCGACTACTCGCCGGTACCGCGGGAATTTGGAGGGGACGATAATAAGCTGATGGGTGCGATTGATCGCGTAGCCTTGACCCAGGCGGCGAACGAATTACCGGAAGGCTGCCGGAATATCTTTATATTGCATGAAGTGGAAGGCTACGAGCATCACGAAATCGCCGAGCAGCTGCGCTGTTCTATCGGCAATTCAAAGTCTCAACTGCACAAGGCGAGGCTGAAGATGCGTAAGTTGCTGGCCTCAGGCAAGAAACGAATTGGGAGAAAGCGGGCGACTGCTCGATCGGAAGAAAGGCGGAATCGAAGCTTGTCGGTTGCTCCCCTAGTGCCAGTTCCTTCCTAGGTTTGGCCTCGATATTCATTATTCATTTCTTCATCCATTTCTTGTCGCAAACCAAATTCAACTGGCGGTAATTGCCGGCGTCGCCTCCGCGGTTCGGGGCAGTGTCACGGAGATCAAAGTTCCCGAGGAATTGGACTCAATGTCCAAGCGACCCCTGAGCTCGCGCACTCGCTCCCGCATTCCGGACAAGCCAACGCCGAAGCCCGTCCCTTTGGATTGGAAAGCTTTCAATCGCTCCAGAGCGATTCCATTCCCAAAATCCTTCACTTGGAGAATTACCTTGCCAGGAAGAGTCTGTAATGTAACTTCGGCGCGGGAACTCTTGGAGTGACGGTGAATGTTGGTCAAACTTTCCTGCAGGACTCGGAAGAGTCCGAGCTCTAAATCTCGGGGAAGACGGCCTAGATCCTCGGGCAGATCAATTTTGACCTGGACCCCACTGCGTTCGGAAAAACCTTCGAGATACCACTTTGCAGCGGAGGAAAATCCGACTTCATCCAGAAGTGGAGGATGTAGTAAGTGTGAAATCGTCCTGGTCTCGGCGATGGAGTCATCCAAAAGCTGAATCGCGCTCGTCAGAAGCGCGTCATTTGGTTGAGCCTGGGCATACATTTCGAGATTCATCTTTACCCCGGCCAGATACTGGCCAAGGCTGTCATGGAGCTCGCGGGAAAACTTACGCCGTTCCTCGTCCTGCATCCGGAGCAAGCGCGAAGTGAGGTGTTGCAGCGATTTTTCGCTCTCCCGCGCGACGTGCTCGGCCTGGGCGCGCGCTTCGAGTTCGGTGTTCAGAAGCCGGTAGTGTATGGAAAACAGGAAAAGAGACGCGACGAAGGTGGTGGCTAAAATAGCGACAGTCAGGGAGAAGAAACGGTTTGAAGCCAAGTTGCGGAACTGCAGCAGGCGCTGCTCTTCGTCGCGCATCTCCTGGATGATCGAGGCTCTTTCGAATGCAAGGGCCAAGTCCTTGCTGGCGATATCGCGTTGGCCCGCGGCATCTTCAGGTTTGGTTCTCCGAAGGGAAATCTGCTGTCTGAAAAGACCAATGCGCTGCATGGTCAGGTTTTCGAGGCTGGAGCACAATTCCTGCTGTTTGGGATTGTCCTCCGTCAACTTTCTTATCTCCGATAATTTCTGTTGCACTTCTGGAATCGCCGCTTCGAAAGAGGCCAGGACGCTCTCGTTTCCGGTAGCGATATAGCGGTTACGGGCGCGGGCGGAGCGGGACAGGGCAGCGTCGATTTCTCCGAGGACGCTTTGGACTTGATAAGTATGAACAACCCATCTATGACTGTTCTCGAGACGGCCGATGGTGATATAGGCTGCAACTGCGCTCAAAAGCAGTACCGACACAGCGGATATGAACGCCACTTGTGCATTCTTACGTGGTGACATAAATGAGGATCGCGGTCTCCCGATACGCAGCCGGCGGTAGTTGGCGCTCCTCGGCAAGAATCCCGATAATTCTTTCATCGTATCCTGTCGCGGGATTTCGCGCCATAGGCCAGCAACGCCGTCAACCCTCTGGGAATACAGCAAACACCTTATTGCTCGCGGATATGCGCCGCTTATATTCAGAAGACGCTGAGATTAGAAGAAATCCCGCAATGCACTGGGGTCGCTGTGGAAGGAGGCCAAGAATGAGTACAATCGCCACCCGGTGCCGCTACATTTGGCGGACTTTGATGGCGCAGCCTTATCACTCACCGTCCCACGCGCATGATCCGCTCCATTCGATCGACTGCCTGGCTGATTTGCTTCCGACTTCGATTGCGGTGGAAGGGTAGGCGAGCGTTGAAACTCCGCATACTGATTGCAGACGATCATGAGGTGGTACGCCGCGGTCTGTCTGCTTTGTTGCAGATGCAGGAGGGGTGGGAGATTTGCGGCGAGGCCTCGGACGGGCGCGAGGCGGTGGAAAAAGCGAAACAGTTGAAACCGGATTTTATCATTTTGGATATCGGCATGCCGAATCTCAACGGACTGGCAGCCACGCGGCAACTGGTGCAGCACAATCCCAGCTTTAAGATTATCGTTCTGACCATCACGGACTCGGACCACGTTATTCGGGAAGCGTTGGATGCCGGCGCCCGCGGGTTCGTACTCAAGTCCGATGCGGTACGGGACTTGGTTTCCGCCATCGAAGCGCTGCAACGCGGACAGATGTTTTTTACGCCGCGAGTCAACGAAATGGTGTTGGCAGGCTTTCTGGAAAAGGGAACGGTCGCGCCGCGCGGCATGCCTCCGACGTTTCCGAAATTGACGCCTCGCGAGAAAGAGGTAATTCAATTGCTGGCGGAGGGAAAGAGTTCGAAGGAAGTTGCGACGGTTCTCAATCTGAGCACGAAGACTGCGGAAACCCATCGCAGCAATATCATGCGGAAGCTGGGCTTTCACTCCATTCGGGATCTGATTTTGTACGCAGTAAAGAACAACATTATTCAAGTACACATGGCGCCCGGGGAAAGTTCTGAGAACGGCTCCGCCGGGTAGCTTGCCCGCGCGGTTCCGCTAGTCTGCTACTGGCAAAAAAAGCCGCCAGGCAGACCTCACCTGGCGGCAGTTTTGGCAGAAATTGATTCGAGGCGCCTGCAGGAGTTGTTAGCCTGCTTTGCGTTCGGACTTGATTCTTCGTTCTTCGGCCTCGGCATCGGCGTCGCGATTTTCCTTGGTGGCGTCTTTGACGGCATCCTTCACCTTGCCCCAAGTGTTTTGCACTTTGCCTTCGGCTTGCTTGGCCGCGCCGTGCGCTTGTTTCTCGGAGTCGCCGGTCCACTCGCCGACTTGCCGTTCAACGCGACCAGCAACATCCTTAACCTTGCCTTCCACACGATCCTTATCCATGATTATTGCTCCTCTCATGAGATGTGGCCCGCAAGCGGACCACTTATTTCCTTGCCGATACGAAAGCATTACAGCCCCACCCTTAAGGCCCAGCGTGCGACCCAAAGGCGGTGAGCTAAATGGGATTGCGACCTTGGATGAGGCGCACCAGAACGGCGATGATCGCCAACACCAGCAAGATGTGGATGAATCCACCCAGGGTGTAGGAGCTGACCATCCCCAGCAACCACAAAACGAGAAGTATTACCGCAATGGTCCAGAGCATCGTAATCTCCCTTTCTGCATGCGCATTCCAGCCACTTAGCTTTCACAGACTAGCCAAGGATGGCGGCGGCGAATATCGGGTCGATTGTGTATCTGAGTGATGGACTGGCCTTAAAGATTGGTGGATAGCAGAGCAATTGATTCAGTTCACGATGAAGGAAATATCCGTTTAGTAGATCTGGACGATTCCGTTGCGCACGGCATAGAGGGTGAGATTGGCAATCGAGTGCAGGTCGAGTTTTCGCATCAGGTTGGTGCGGTGAGTTTCCGCGGTCTTGACGCTCAATTTGAGGGCAGATGCGATCTCTTTTGTGGTTTTTCCTTCGGCGACGAGCTGAATTACCTCCCGCTCGCGAGGAGTGAGGATATGCTGCCCGGAGGTGTCGCGCTCTTCGTTCGGACGGAGGTAGCCATCGAGCATGATCTGGGCCACTTTTGGGGTAAAGAAGGTGCGGCGATTTTGTAAAGCTTCGACGGCGGCAACCAGGTCGCGGCCAGCGTCGGACTTAAGCAGGAAGCCTTGTGCTCCGGCGGCGAGCCCTTCCCTAACCGCTTGCTCGGAGTCGTGGATGGTGAGAATCAGGATGCGAGCCTCGGGCTTGGTTGCGAGGATTTGCCGGGTAGCGTCCAGGCCGTTGAGGTTGGGCATTCCGATATCGAGGAGGAGAACATCAGGGTCGAGTTGGTTGGCCAGGTCGACGGCTTCGCGGCCATCTTTGGCTTCGGCGCAGACCTGCCATCCCGGGTGGGCTTCCAGGAGTGAGCGAATGCCTTCCCTCGCCACCTCGTGATCATCCGCGATCAGGATTCGCAACACGCGTACTCCTCTGTTCCCACGAGCTCGAGGGAACTGCCGCAGCAGGCAAGCTTTAGTTATGAATAAGTTGCTGCGACAGCCAATGCCGGTTGCACAGAATCCATGCATAAGAGGCCGAATAATAAATTGAACAGCCTCTTCCGGCCGACTTGGCCGGCCGGACGGGATTAAGGTGTTTGCCGTAGAAGAAAGTTGCTTGGGGAACCTCCACCGGTCTTGAAGATGGCATCCAATACGCGACGGAGGAATTTCCATGCGCTCAGCCGCTACCTGGGGCGTTGCCTCGGTAATTTCAACCTTTCTGCTCGCCGCAATGCTGGCGCCAGCCGCCTTGTGCCAAACCCCGGCGGCCGGTGCGCCGGCGCCGCCTGCCAATACTGGAAGTGCGCCCGGTGGGCAAGCTACTCCCGGTCAAACGGCACCCGGTCAAAGCGATTCCGCACAGCCCAATTCACCGGATGAGCTACCCACCGCGCAAGCACCAAGCAGCGATGACCAGGGGAGTATGTTTGTCTTCAAGAAACAGGTGGAAGAGGTCGTGCTTCACGCCACGGTGGTCGACGAGCAAGGGCACCTGATTACTGGATTGGATAAAAGCGCTTTCTCGGTTACGCAAAATGGAACGCCCGAGCCCATTACGTCTTTCCGCAGGGAGGACGTCCCGGTAGAGATCGGCATTGTGGTGGACAATTCGGGGTCCATGCGCGACAAGCGGCAACAAGTGAATGACGCCGTTTTAAACCTAATACGCGCCAGCAATTCTCAGGATCAAGTCTTCGTGGTGAACTTCGGGCAGAATCCTTATCTGGACCAGGATTTCACGTCGGACGTAAATCTGTTGCAAGCGGCGTTGCATCAAGTCTCCGCAAAAGGAAGCACGGCACTCTACGACGCGATTGTCGCGTCGGCGGCTCACCTGGAGAACAACTCGCTGCTGAGCAAGAAAGTTCTGTTGGTGATCACGGATGGCCAAGACAATATGAGCCAGGAAACTTTGCAGGAGGCTTCGCGGAAGTTGCAGCAGGCCAACGGTCCAACACTTTATGCGATTGGGCTCTTAGGAAGCGGACTACGAGGAGAAGGGCGCGAGGCGCTGCAGCACTTGGCCTCAAGCACGGGCGGGGTGGCATATTTCCCGGATTCGCTGGATCAAGTGGATAACATTACGCGAACCGTGGCCCACGATATCCGAAGCCAATACATCCTGGCGTATAAACCACGGAATCAAAATGTGAAGCCACAGTACCAGACCCTGCAGGTGCAGGCGCACGCTCCGGGGTATGGAAAGCTGACAGTAAGAACACGGAGTGGATATTACCCGCCGGAGGGGAATCACTAGGAGGGCTGCCACAGGCTTTTTCGGCGCGACTGGAAGTCGCGCCCTTTCAAAGCTGCCGCGAATCGAGTTTTTCGGCAACCTCTAAAGCCGCCGCTTTCAAGCAGAGCCGAATCTAGACGACAGTGGTTTCGGGCGCGCTACGAATCTGCGCCGGCATCTGGATCTGGATGATGTTGTTCTTGATGGCGTAGACCACCAGATCGCGAATCGAGTGCAGGCTGAGTTTTCGCATGATGTTGCTGCGATGAGTTTCCACGGTCTTGGTGCTCAAATTCAGCAGTGTGGCAACTTCCTTGGAACTCTTGCCTTCCGCTAACAGTTGAGTAATCTCACGTTCCCGAACCGTCAGGGTGGGCAGGCTGGGCGCCTCATTCCGGGCGACGACATGCCCTTTGTCGAGGAACCCCGCCAACACCAGGTCGTTGACTCGCGGGGTAAAGAACATGCGCTTGCTCTGCAGGGCTTCGACGGCGGAAACGAGATCGCGAGCGGCGTCGGATTTCAGCACAAAGCCGCGGGCGCCCGCGTCGAGCGCTTCGCGGATGACCTGATCGGAATCGGTAATCGTGAGGACGATCACTTTGAATTGCGGATCATGCTGCATGAGCTGGCGCGTGGTGTCCAAGCCGTTGAGGCTGGGCATGCCGATGTCAACAATGACCACATCGGGCTTCAGGCGCTTGGCCATTTCCACGGCTTCGCGGCCGTCCGACGCCTCTCCGCAGACTTCCCAGCCTTCATGCTTCTGGAGCAGCGCACATAAACCTCGACGCACAATTTCATGATCGTCGGCTAACAGGATTCGCAGTTTCATGGCAGATTGTCCTCCGAAATCTTTCTGGTTCTCGCCGGGCTCGACGTGCAATGACCCAGCTTTCATCCCGAAGCTTGCGGGCTCCGGGCTAATGCGGTAAACACGCGATGCTGACTGACTGATTCGACGGCTTCCAACAGATCGCGGGCTGCGTTCGATTTGACGACATAGCCTCGAGCGCCCGCATCCAGCGCCTCGCGCATCATCTGCGGAGAGTCATGCTGAGTGACGAACAAGACTTCCAGCCCGGCGCTCTTGTGCTTCTGCTGAATTAGACGGCAGGCTTCCAGACCGTTCATGCGAGGCATGGTGACGTCGAGCACGACTACGTCAGGCCGAAGGCTATCGACTTTTTCTACGGCCTCGACGCCGTCCGAGGCTTCGCCTACCACTTCCCAGTCGCCTCGCCCCTGGAGTAGAGTCCTCAACCCTTGCCTTACGATTGGGTGATCGTCCACCAACAGGATGCGAACCGCCATACAGTTTTCACTTTTCCGATGCTGCACCGTGTAACCTCTATTACTCCTCCACGGTCGGCTCTTTTGAGTTTGCCCCGCCGCAGACTCTACGCGACTCACCTCAGTGCAATTGCGGGCGCACAAACCCTATTGAGGCTAGCACGCTAGTATGCCGGGTCGAATACAGGGAACACTGTATTCTACATTCTGCGCCGGCAGCCAGCCCAAGTTGGGAAGCCTAATTCTCGAGCGAAACGGAGACTGGAAAATAGGTTTTCGCATGCAATAGAGCATCGACCGCCTCGACGATGGAACCGACATCCGATTTCGCGCAGGCCCCGCGAATCCCCGCCCGGCGCGCTTCCTCGGCCAGTTGTTTGGACAGATGAATGGTGACCATCAGAATCGGGATTTCGGGAAAGAGGTTCGAAATCTGCCGCGCGACATCCAACCCGTTTAAATCGGGCATCTGAAAATCCAGCAAAATCACGTCCGGAGGATTTTTCTTAACTCTTTGCAAGGCTTCTCCGCCGGTGCGAGCCTCGTCGCAAACCTGCCACGTGTTTTGCTGCTCCAGCAGAGAGCGCAGATAGTGACGGACCGCCGGGTTATCGTCGACTACGAGAATGCGAACCAAGCTATCCATCCTTCCAAAGTACAGTTAAAGTAAATGAGCCGAAGAAGTGAACTGCGACTCCCTCAGTCTTGCCGCCAATCTTATCCACGATAAAAGTCCATTTACTCGATCGCAATACCGTGAAGTCCCTAGAACCGAAGTGCAAGCGCTTCTGAAGTCACCAGATTCCCTTGTCGCTTCCAGTAAGTTTTAATTCCAGAGCCGCTGCAGCAGCCAAGCCAGGAAGTAAGCTCAAGCGTAAAGTGCTTTGCAGATCTCCATTGAGCAGCAGCCTTTTCCACTCCGAGGCATAGAACCTGGCGGCTTGCGGAAAAATCGGGATCCGCAAGAATTTTCGCTTGAAATAAACCAGTTCGTTGCCGAAGTGAGCGGCATCCGTTACCAGCGATGGCAGAGGGAGATCTTGTCCGCGATATGTCTTCACATATCCCGAGACCGTGACCAGATAGGTGGCCAGGCCATCCCATAAGCCTGCCGACTGAGCCAGGTTTTTGAGATAGGGATAGTCGACGGAGCCTGAATCCACCAGCCGGGCGGTATCGACGACATCGCACAACCGCAGATAGAAGTGGCGATACATGCGTTGCAGAGTGCTGATGATCAGGCGATCTTCGGGTGCGGGCACGCGAAAAGGCTGCCCGTCAAGCTGCACCGTGCCGGCTCGCGAGACTAGAGAATTCGTGATAGCGACTTGCTCTCCCGTCTGGCCCAGACGCGATATGTGTACCTCGACCAGTTCAGGCAGGCCGGGAACAACAAAATTCCACTTGTTCGCCAGGCGGTCGCCCCAGCTTCGTTCGTCTGGATGCGCCTTGAAGCGCTTCAACATGACGGCTACGACGTCTGAGGGCTGCGCATTGGTGAAGAGATCCAGGTCGTTTCCGAGGTCGGGCCAGTGATCGAGAGACTTGATCACGATGACGTCGCCAGCCTCCTTCAAGGCTTCACAAATGGGGAGCAGGAAAGAAAGTGCGTGCTGGATGCGCGCCCGCTCTTTCACGATGGCATGATCGACCCAATCAGCCTGATCGTGGCCCTCCGCCAGCATTTTCCGATGCAGCACAGGAAAGGCTCGCGCGATTACATGATGTGAATTTGCCAGGCTCCAAAGGTCGGCAAAATCCTGCGGACTGAATGTGGAAATGATCCGGGAGATATCTTCGCTGCAGTCCGGGTTGCGTTCCGGGAGCACGCTGGCTCCGCCAGAAACGTTATTGTCATCAACGCCCAGCAGCAGCTGAGAGAGCAAGGTTAGACACTTCGTGGAGTTTTTCGCGCCATCCATAGTTTCAACTCGCCCCGGTTCGTGGCAAAGCATTTCGTAGCTTTTATTCGATGTTGAAAGCGCGCATCCGGTTGTGGGACAGAGATGCTTAAATCGAGTATTTAGTGTGAGCTGGACTGTGAATTCACGTCGCTGCCGCAATCGGTGGCAGTGCGGCGTTCAATCGCAGTCCCTTCCTCATAATCGTTCCAGGTTTCAATCAAAAGAAACGGAAGCGGCTTGGAGCTGTCGTAATAGCGCTGATAAAAATTCAGTGTCTGGTCGAGGGTTTTGCCGCAGGCGCTTTGCATGTGGCGGTTAAGACCCCATTTGGCGGCCGAATCGTCGAATCCCGGCCAGGCGCCGCCGACCGCGATTTTATCGGGATGCTTCTGCATGGTCTTGTAGAAATTTTCGAGATAGGCCTCGCCCCAGTTGCTGCCATCGGCGGCCCATCCGCCGGGACCGGGCTGCACCCAGGCGTAGGAGCCGGCGAAATCATCGGCGAACTGTGCCGGGGGCTGGTCTTTGTAAATCAAAAGAGGCGGACTCTCCCAACTGCTGCAATGTTCGCGAACGCGATTCCAATCGACGTGGCCGCTCTTGGGAAAAATGAAAATGATCGGATGGCCATTGTAGGTGAGATAGGAATCTCGATACTTGGCGTCGGGTCCGATGTATTTTTTGTAAGCTTCGTCGAGGGATGCGATCTCGGCATCGGTCTCCTGGGCATTTTCATCTTCGGCTTCGTTGTACAGAAGAGCGACCTGGAAATGGCTTTCGCTGGCGGCCGCCTGCATGAGAGCGAAGTTGTGATCGGAATAAGGATTGCTCTCGCCGTACCAGTCGACGACGAAAGCGGAGATACCCATGTGGCGAGCCTGCTGAATCTGCTTGCGCAGAACCGCGGGGTCCTCGCTGGAGTAACCCACCTCCATGTGGGTGTGGTTACCGAACCATGGCATGTAGACGGCGAGAAGCTTGGGGGAAGCTCCGGGCGCCATGGCGTTCTGCGGCAGGACGTGATGGGCGCCGAGCGTGGTACAACCGCTCGCCATCACGAACAAAGCTATAGTTAAACTTAGCAACGACCTCGGCAAAAGGACGACTCCATTCTTCTCTTCCGGCCCATCCAAGCTAAGTAAGATGCGGCGGGGGAGAGTGCGGTTGGCGCGCGGGAACAGTGGTCAGCGGTCAGTGATTAGCGATCAGTGATCGATGATTAACGATCAATGATCGGTTCGATGTGAGTTTTGCTCGCGGGCGCCGGAGGATCAAAATTGTGGCACGGCCTGGAGCTGGCGAATCGTCCAGCGATCGGCGCCGGGAGTCATGAGAACGACGTAGTGGACGACAACATTTTCGTCGTGGATGATTTTGTCTCCGTCAAGGATCTGCAGGTGGTATTGCGCCGTGTCGTGCAGTTCGATGACGTCGCCTTCGGGAGCGTAGAACACCGCCTCCAGGCGGTGACTTTGGTCACTATAGCGGCGGCTTAATCCGGATTGCTGCTGGCTTGTAACCGTCTGCCGCAGCCACTGGCGGGCTTGTCCAGAAAACGGGCCCTCGAGTGGGTCGAGGGTGCTGAACTGGAGTGCCTGAGCCATGCTGCTCCAGGCAAAGCGGTAATCGCGAAGGATTCCTCGCTCGGTCAGGCTTTCGACGGCACGGGGGCCAGCTTTGTTCACATCCAGTTGAACTTGGACGGCGGCGTCAGCGGCATAGGAATTAAGCGCGGAGGCGAGAAACAGAACTCCAGCGACTGCGAAGAGATGAGAGTATTTTGCGCGCTTAAGGGTTCGGCTCATGGGCGGGCCTCTACGCGGATTTCATTTCCCATGACCACACCGGAGGCCGCCGATATCACTGCGACGCCGGTTGAATCCATTTGAGCGCGCGCGACGCCCTGCTTGATCGGTGCGTCCACTGTGCCCTTTCCATGAGGTCCGGTTGCGGTGAAGGTGACGATCGTGCCGTCCGGCAATACATTTCCCGCGCAATCGTGAACCGGTTCGGTTTGAACGAGGATTCCGGTTTTCGTGCGCTGGCCGGTAATGCGCAGGTTGCAGGGATCGGAGGCGACTTGCTGCACAGCACGCCGCGCCGTCACGTCATCAAGGGCGGCCGTCACCTGCAGTGGTCCGGCTGACTTGCCCGATGGTGTGCGGAACCATGCCACGGCGTTCTGGGTGCGGACTGCGCGAGCAAACGGAGATGACTCTTTGGCATTTACTTGGAAGTTTACGTTTACGGGCGCAAGCACCAGATTGTGATACTGGTCGAAGGGGAAGGCCACGCCGCTGATCGCGTCATGCAGCGCTACAGGAACTCGCGAGGGATGCACGAGAAAAGTCAGGCTGAGCGGCTTGGCGGCGCTCACATAAAAGCTTGCGCTCTTACAAGTGTCCGAGCAGAGAATTGCCACGTAGTAACCGGCGTTGCGCAAATCCTGCGCTGCCAGATGGACGTCCTCGCCAAGGGCAACGTCGTTCTTGCGCGATACTCCAGGACCGGTGAGATAAAAAGTTGCCTTGCCGCTTCCGCTGGTGGAGATCGAAATCTCCTGGCCAGCTGCCGGGGATTCAGGAATATGAAGATCCTGGGCTGCGCACACTCCCACACAGGCTGCCGCCAGATACGTTGCTGCGCAAATTCTTAGCAGGCGGGTCATGCCAGGACTTGTCATGCCGGGACTTGTCATTCTAAGACTTGTCATTCTAGGACTTGCCTATGCTGAATTGGTTTACGACGACGTGGAAACTGTGCACCGTCGACGATAAGTTCTTTGGAAGCTCGACCGCAAAGGGCTCCGACGATAGCGGCAGCAGCGCTCGATCGACGTAGCCATCCGATACCCACACCACCTTGCCGTTGTTGTCGTAGAAGCTGGCGATGACGTGCGGAATGTTCACCGTCTGCCCGCTCTGATTCAGCAGGTCGCCGTGGAGAACGCTCTTGCCTTGTGGATCGGTGTCGATTTTCTGATTCATGACGCCGATAACGGGATCGGCGGATGCGGGGACCAGAGTGGCTTTTACATCCATGTGAACGTTTTTGACGTTTTTCAGATTCAGATTGGGAAAGTCGATGCGGTATGGGGTGACTTGTTTGGGCAGCAGAACGTGGGCGATTTTATCGAAGCTGCTCTCGTCGTCGATTGGATTGCCAGCGCCGTCGACCAGAGTGGCGTTGACGGTGACGAATGCGGGAACAGTATCTTCATTTGTCACTTCGCCCATGACGACTGCACCTTCGGCGGAATCCACGGCGTTCATGGAAATGATTCGGACGTGCGGGGCGTCGACATTTCCC
The DNA here is from genome assembly GCA_003164855.1 of Acidobacteriaceae bacterium. Lineage (GTDB taxonomy): Bacteria > Acidobacteriota > Terriglobia > Terriglobales > Acidobacteriaceae > Sulfotelmatobacter. Next base: position 28,479 of record PLUI01000059.1, on the reverse strand, counting down.
GAGCCCCACTCACCGTCTGCGGTCGCAGTAACCAAATCCCAGCGCAGGTAGGTGACGGGAATTACCTCTGCAGGAACGCTGGGTACCTGGACCTTCGGCCATTCTGTCTTCCAGATGTCGCCGTCACGAACCAAGTGGAAATCGCGGACGTCTTCCAGCGGACCCACGGGAGTGGAGAAGTGCAAACGCACGCGCATTTGAGCTTCGTCGTTGGTGATGTGGAGGGGCCGCACATCATAGCCTTCCAGACTGGAGAAGGAGCGCAGGCTTCCGTTCGATCCGTACCAATCCTGAATGAAAGCCTGTTCCGTCACACCGCTGGAAGACGGAACATCGGCGAAGGCACGGTCCCAATTGCGGCGCTGCACATCAGACAGAAGATTCGCGAGAGCTTGATCGGGAGTGGTGGCTTTGGCGGTGTGCAGAGCAGAGCCCTTGGTCACCCCAACCGTGTTGCCGCCCTGGGCGGTCACGAATAGGCCCATGATCATCAAGACTGCGGTTACTGCGACGAGAATAATTGGAACAGCATATTTCATGCGAAATTCCTCAGGCCGCTACGAGGCCACGATATGTTGCTCGCGATTTTCGGCACGAACTGGAAATGGCCCACTCACGACGCCGCGCCGCGGATCGGGCAAGAAGAACTCCAGGAAGATCGCGAGAAAACTCAGACCGATGGGCAATGTGCCCCAGAGCAGCCCCTGCCAGGGCGCGGGCACCGCGTCGGAAGCAATCTTGTGGGCGGGAGGGACGTCCTCCTTGGCCCAGGCAGTGATGTCGCCGCTGCCGAAGGTTTCAATCTTTCGCCATCCGACGAAGGTGAGCAGCGGCTCGTAATAAGGGTCGTGCACGAAAATATATTTCAAGCCGTAGCGGTTGGCGTGCTCGAGCATGGCGCGCAGAGCCGACATGCCGGCGGTACCGTAGAATTTCGCATTGGTGAGCTGCGCCGAGCCGTAGTGCGTCATCTCGGGCAGAAGGCGGGCTGAGTTGTAGTCTCCATCCACACTGCCGGCATTTGTATACGTGGAAACCTTTGCCAGTTCACTTCCAAAACCAAGGGTGATATAGCGAAAGGAATCGTGGCCATCGCGGTTGAGGAAGGCGATGACCGGCTCCACATTCATGGTGGCACTGGGCCGAAAGGGATTGGCGTTGAGCCAAAACAGAGCGGTGCCAATCGTTACCACCGAGGCCAGCGCGAGACCTATGGCGGCTTTCGATTGGAAGCGATCGAGAAGTTCGACGGCAAGGACTCCGACCAAGGGCATCGCCATCAGCGTGGCCCAGAAGGTGAAGCGCTCGAAGGTCAGAACTTCGTAGGCGCGTCCCAGCAGCCAGCGCGGCAACGGTGTGGTCCCGCCGAGACCAAAAATAAAAGTGAGCCAGAAGCCGAATAGTAAGGGTCTCCATCGCGAGGACGATGCGCCGCGAAGCACGATGAAAGGCAGAGCCAGAATCAAAGCTCCATACGGAATCACGAAATAGTTGACCGCGGTAATGGAATTGAGCAGGAAATTGGCGCGGCTGTCGTGAGGAATGGGAATCTGGTGAATGGGATGCTGAATGAGGGCCAGCCAATAGGGCAGAAGCACGATGCCTACGCCCGCGGCGACGAGAACTCCAAACACCACCGCTCGTGAAAACACACCGGCGATTGATCCTGCAACGCGTTCGTCACGGGCGTCCAGATAAGCGGTCCAGAGGACGGGGCCGGCAAACAGCACGACGCCAAAAATCAGAGTGACGTGGTGCGCGGCCGCAGCGGTGAGGCTGATGGCCACACCTTTGATTAGAGAGCGCGGTGAGGCCTCCGTCATCCATTGATAGAAATAAGGCAAGGCGTTTAAATAAAGAGCGGCGGACGCGACCGTCGCAAGCTGGCCAGCTTGATATACCAGAAAGGCCAAGGCTCCAAGAAAAATGCTGCCCAGGGCGGCATAGCTAGCGGCGCGATCGTCGACCCAAATTCTGGCGAAGCGAAAAACTCCTATCGGCAGCAGCAGAACAGCGAGTAACTGCACCAACATGTAACCCATTTTCAAACCGACCACATTCGACAGCAGGGCGATCCACTGGTGGGTGAGAGGCGGATACGTGGTCTGAGAAAAACCTCCGAACCATTTTTCGTTCCAGGGATTGAACCAGTGATGGGCGTAGTGCGATGCAAAAAACATGTGGAAGTTCGCATCGAACGAACCAGCCGGGAGTTGCATCATCAGTAACGGGCCGTGAACGGCAAACGCTACCAGAACAATTGCGAGGAGTGGGATGGGGCGGGAATAAGTATTTTGGCCAGTAATCACAATTATGGGCTCCTATCGCGCCCAGACTCCGCAGCGAACAGCTTGGATTCCAAAATGTGGGTCTAGGTTTACTTTATTTTATGCATTTTAAGATAAGTGCCTTTTAAGGAAAGCAGCCCTAGGGGCCGGAGTAGCATCTGATTGTGGCCGCAGAAACTTTGTGATGCGGGAGGTTACCCAAGACTTGTATATGGCATGGTGACTTAGTGAAAAGCCGATTTCCGCTCACGAGCTTTTGCGTTGTTTTGCTATTCAGTTCAGCTCTCGCTCAGACGTACGACATAAATGGCCAAGGCGGAACTGCGCCTGGGTCTGCCTCTCCTGGGTCTGCTGCTGCGTCTGCCTCTAACGATCAGAAGCAGAAGGCTTCCGCGGATAGTGCCCAGGACAGCTCCAGCCAAGGCGCGTCAGGACTGGGCTGGGGATCGAGCATCGAGGTTGCGCGCCAGGCGCGGGCCGCGCAAGATGCGCTAAAAAGAAATGAGTACGCGACGGCGGTGTCGTTTGCGGAGCGCGCGGCACATTCCGCTCCGCAAAATGCCGACCTCTGGTTCTTGCTGGGTTATTGTGACCGGCTGGGCGGCCACTATCAGGCATCGGTAGATGCTTTTAATCGCGGGCTGAAATTGCGGCCAGGTTCGGCGAGCGGAATGGCCGGACTGGCGCAGACCTACGCCAAAATGGGCCGCGATGCCGAAGCGGAACAGCTGCTGAAAAAAGTTGTAGAAGCGAATCCGAAAGACGCGAATAGCTGGGCGCTGGCGGGCGAACTATTACTAAACTCCGATCCCACACAGGCCTTGGAATTTCTGAAGAAGGCGGACATGCTGCAGGGTTCGCCGCACACCGACCTTCTGATTGCGCACGCCTATCAGCGGCTTGGCCAGCCGGATGAGTTCACCCGCTATCTGAATCGCGCCAAGAGTCGAGGGCCCAAAGATCCCGAAGTATTGCGCGCGATTGCGGGCGTGTATCGCGATCAAGGTGAGTACGACCAAGCCCTAGCCACTTTGCAGGCGATTCCAAATAAGACTCCGGATGTCGAGGCTGAACTGGCCTACACCGATCAGCTTGCCGGGAAGCAGCAGGAAGCTGCGGACATCTATACACGCCTGGCGAAAGCTGCGAAGGGAAATATCGGTCTTGACCTGAGTGCGGCGCAGGCATGGGTGAGCATGGGCCAGCCCGACGCGGCGCAAAGCTTTCTGGAAGATGCCAAGCGGATCGATAGCAAAAACTATCGTCTGCATGCGATTCTGGGCGCGATTGCCGAAGCGGACGATCGCTATGCGGACTCCAGCGCGGAATACAGTCTGGCGCTGAACAATCTTCCGGCGCAGGTTCCGGAAGGGCCACTGTATCCGATTGAATTGCGGCTGAATCTTTACGAACTGGATTTGCGCCAGGATGATGAAGCCGCGGCCAAGGAGCAATTGGATGCGGCCTTCGCGGCAATTAATCAGGTCACGGTTCCCACGTCTTCCCGTCCTGAACTGTTGCGACTGCGAGCCGCCATCGAAGCGGGTTCCGGCAACACGGACGCGGCGAATAAAGACTTGCAGGAAGCGCTGTCTCTGGCGCCCTCGAATGTTAATTCGCTTTTGAATTACGCGAGTCTGCAATGGAAGCTTGGGCAAAAGGATGCGGCCCAGTCCACTTTTCTGAAGGTCCTCGAACTGGATAAGAGCAATCGAACCGCTCTTTCGTCGCTGGGTTATCTGGCGCGCGACAACGGGGATGCAAAACTGGCCGAGAGTTATTTCAAACGCGCCATTGACGCGCATCCCAAAGATTACGAACCTCGTCTTGCTCTGGGAGATTTGTACACGGCGGCGCAAAATTATCCCGCGGCCGAAAAGAATTACGAAGACGCATATCAGCGCATGCCCAGCAACGCGATGATCATCGCGGGCGGCACCAATGCCGCGCTGGAGGCGCACAATCCAGACTTGGCGAAGCGCTGGCTGGATCGGGCTCAGGGCAAACTGAATGATAGTCCGCAGGTCAGCCGCGAACGCGAGCGCTATCTAACGCTGAAAGGCGATTACGCCGCCGCGGCAAAGCTGGGAGAGTATGTGATTGCAAAACTCCCGCATGATCGCGAAGGCGCAGTGTATCTAGCCTACGATCTTTACTATCTGGGCCGCTATGACGAAGCATTAGCGCTCGTAACCAGGTACGAACCAATTCTTCCGAACGACAAAGATCTGGCGCTGGTTGCGGGATACGTTCATGGCCATAACGGACAGTTGCAGGAAGCGCTGGCCGACTACACGCGCGCGCTGGCACGCGATCCGAAGATTGCCACGGGATACGTGAACCGCGGATTCGTTCTGAACGATCTTCGCCAGCCGGGCAAGGCTTCGCAGGATTTCAAGAGCGCCCTGCAGTTGCAGCCGGATTATGGCGAGGCGCATCTTGGTTTAGCATTCGCCGACTTGCAGATGCATCGTCCAAAGCCGGCTCTCGCCCAGCTTGACGCGGCGCAGAAAATACTTGGCAAATCGCACGCGTTGCATCTGGCGCGGGCGGAGGGGTTCCGGCAAGAGCAGGATTTTGCGCACGCCGAACCTGAGTACAGAATCGCTCTGCAGGAAACGCCCAATGATTTGTCGACTGAGTTGGCTTATGCGGACACGCTGTTCCGCATGCGAAGGCCTCGGCAAGCGCTCAACGCTTTGGACGTGGCGGAGAAGCTGGGCCCGACGGACGCCAGGGTTTACGCTTTGCGGGCACAGGTTCGTGCCAAGGAACTAGATCGTGCGGCGGCGATGCAAGACATCCAGTTGGCCGAACAATATGGAAAAGACGATGTCGACATCCTGATGGCGACCGGAGGCGCGCTGCTTAGCATGGGGGATCGAGATGCCGCCATGCAGCGATTCTCGCGCGCGCTGGACGCTCCGACCGGGGACCGTCTGGGAGTACGGCTGGCGGCNNGTGGCGCAGGTATTCATGCGGCAAGGCCATTATGACGACGTTCACCGGCAGCTCGCGCTCGGTTTCGCCGAGGCCCGCATCAGTGTGTCCCCGGTGCCGCCGGAAGATATTTTGGAGGCCGCGAACATTTTTCTGGCGATACACGATTTCGATCTGGCAGAAATGTATTTCGATAAAGCCAAGCTGGCTGGAGCCAACCCGACCATGGTGGAGATTGGTCTGGCCAACACTTATGTTGCCGAGGGGGAGACTCACAAGGCTGAGGAAGCCCTGGCCAGTCTCGGTCCGGTAAGCGATTTTGCCGATGATTACGATTACATGATTGCGGCGGCGAACCTGTACCGGCAGCGGCAGGATACGGTGCATGCGCTTTCCTCGTTCGTGCAGGCCAACACGGTCGCCGGTCAGGACAATCAGGCCGCGACGCAGACCGCGCAAAATGAAATCGCCATCGAGGAAGGCCATCAGATCACGCAAAATGTAAGCTTGGCTCCGGAGGCGTCATTCGCGCCCGCGCTCGAAGACATTAATGTTTACACTCTCGATGCCGAAATCCTTCACGTGACGAACCCCGCGCTTTTGCCTCCGCCGCGCCATTCGTTTGAGGATTTAGCGGACTCCCACTACCGGATTCATCTTGGCGGCTTGCCCGTAATCTCCGGCTTTGTGGGGGAAAGCTTTACCACGGGCCGATTCCTTTTTCCGAGCGTGAACGTCATCCAGGACCGCAACACCTACGATACGTATATCAATGGTGGAATCACTCCAATACTGCATCTGGGCGCGAACTCCATCGCCTTCAATGGAGGCCTTCAGTACGATATCCGGCGGGATACGATCTCTCCGGTGTACATGAGTCAGAATCTTTTTCGGCAATTCCTGTATATATCCACCAGTTATTTCCACAACTGGGTTTCGTTCAACGGTAGCGGGGTTCGCGAAGCCGGACCATTCACCGACCAGAATTTAAGTTCGCGAGACCTCTCGGCAAGCGCGGAATTTACCGTGGGAAGGCCCTGGGGACACACTTCCCTGCTGACCGGATACACGGTGCGCGATCTTCTGTTTCATCCCCTCATACAGGAATATTTCAATACCTCGAGTTACATAGGATTTCAGCAGAAGTTCGGCAGCCGGCTGACGGCGGCGGTGCTGGCCGAGGATCTGCGCTCGTGGAGAGTCCAGGACACGAATTATGCCATTGCACAAGCGTTTCTGCCGGGAGGGCGCTTCGAGTTCCGCGCCAATTCGCGCTGGGACGTGCAGGGCTCGTTCCTGCTCTCGCGCGGCGAAGGCTTTCATCAATATGACAATGCGCAAAGCGAATTCGTAGTTGCTTACACGCGCGCCCGGCGTGGGGGTTCGGCTGAGGACGGCGTGGGAGCGCCGGTAGCGCATCCGTTCCAGTTCTCTTTCGGAGTGCAGCAGCAGACTTTTTACAGTTTCGCCGGCGGCTCCAGAAACACAATACTTCCGGTGATTCACTTCAGGCTGTTCTAGATATTCATGCCGACACCCCGCCCCATGGAAGAAACGACGAAAAGCGAAGTCACCGTCACGGTGGAGGCGAAATCCGCAACCACAAAGGGGCCGGCGAAGACGCTAAAGTCCCAACTGCTCGGGGGCAGCCTGACACTGCTTGCGGGGTCGGGACTGGTGGGAGTCACCAATCTGCTCTACAACGTGGTGACGGCGCGGCTGCTGGGCCCAACCGGATTCGCCCACGCCACGGCGGTGTACACGATCCTGATGCTGCTGTCATGCATTACGCTGGCGTTCCAGGTGGTGTGCGCGAAATATGTGGCGAAGAGCAAAACACCGGAAGAACGAGTTCACGTTTTTGCCAGCCTGCACCAGCGCTCATGGATTGCCGGAATCGGAATTGGCCTACTGTTGTTTTTGTTGAACCACCCGCTGACGGCTTACCTGAATCTGCCGGATCCCTTCCTGATCACGCTGCTGGCGATTGGAACGACATTCTATGTTCCGCTGGGAGTCCGCCGCGGTTACATCCAGGGAATTCACGCCTTCGGTCCGCTCGCCATCAATTTCATGCTGGAGGGGCTGGTCCGGCTGGGCGGAGTATATGTCCTCATCAAACTCGGATTGGGCGTGAGAGGCGCCGTTCTCGCCAGTGTGATCGCTGTGATTGTCACTTATTTTTCAGCTCTGCCGAGCCCAGGTGTGACTTCACTCCGCTTTAAGGGCATCGCCATTTCATTCCGCGAGGGCTTGCAGGCCATCGTTTTCTTCTCCGGCCAAACGGTAATCAATAACTTCGACATTGTTCTGGTGAAGCATTTCTTTCCGCCTGTCGAGGCGGGATTGTACGCTGCGGTTGCATTAGTCGGCAGGCTGGTTAATATGTGCGCGTGGTCTGTGGTGAATACCATGTTTCCGGTCTCGGCCAGCGCGGGCGCCGACGAGCACGAGGCCAGCCCGGTGCTGTTCACTTCCCTCTCGATGGTCTTTCTAATCCTGTCGGTTCTGATTTTCGGGCTGTGGATGGTTCCCAGCTTTCTTTGGAAAACGCTTTTTGGCGCTCAATTTGAAATGGGCAGCTACGGGAAGCTGGCTCCTTTGTTGATTCTCTATGCCATCACCGCCGGAATCTATTCGCTGAGTTCGGTGATCATTACCTACGAAATGTCGCGCAAGATCGCGAACACCAGTTGGCTGCAGCTGGCTTTCAGCGGCGCTCTGGCGCTGGGGGTTTATCTGCTTCACAACACGCTGCGCGAAGTAATCGTGGTGCAGCTGGTCCTGATGATTATGCTGCTGTTCGTTCTGATGATTCCTTTACTGCGGCATCAACTGACTCCGAAAGCTCTGGGCACGTACAGCAGTTTGAGCCTTCGCCGCTTGCTGCCGGAGGAAGAGGTAATGTCCGAGTTTCTGAGGAGTGAGTTCCATCATCCTGAATTCGACGACTATCGCAGCGAATTCAATCACCTGGTGCAAAGACCTAACTTGAACAGTTCCCGGGAGAATGCACTGCGGCAGGCTTTGCTGTTTCTACGGCGAGGACCGATGTGGCGGGAACTTCCCGCGGATACGAAGTGGTTCGAAGTCGAACTGAAGTATGACGACATGGAACGGATCCGCTTTTTCCCGCGCGCGCAGTGGCGGCGGATTGCGGATGGCAGCTTTTACATGAAGGACGTAGTGGAGCGCATGCGTCCAAAGATGGAAGAATGCCGGGACGACGAATTTTTTCGAAAGCTGCGGCTGCTCAGCCGCTCAGCCGAGGATAACCTGATCAATCCGACGGTTCTGCTGATCGGAGTTAATAACACCGGTCCCTTGACGATACTGGATGGCAACCACCGCATGGCGGCCGCGATGTTGAGCCGGCCTGAGGTGCTCGAGCGGTTCCGGTTTATCTGTGGATTCTCTCCGCAGATGACGCGCTGCTGCTGGTACCACACCAACGTCAACACGCTGCTGCGCTACTTGAGAAATCTTGTGCGCTACTTTTCCTACGACCCGGAAAGCGACATTGGGCGTTACCAGGAGCCTGATTTTTAGGCGAAGAGGGTCGGGCGTGAGCGAGAGGCAAGAGTGCCCGCCACGCGCGGATTCTACTGCGGCGGCGGAATGCTTGCAGGAGGCGTGGCTGGTTCTTGCACTACTGAATTGTCGCGGCGCAGCAGGAGAATTGGCTCGTGCCGCTGGCGGCGGGCATTGCGTTCGTCCTGGACCTTGGCTTCCACTTTTGCATCGCTGTCCGACGCCACCTGTCCCAGTCTTAAACCTTGGGCGGAACTTCGCGTGGCTAATCCCACCGGAGTATTCGCACCGCCGAGCGCTTGCGCTCGATCGTAGAAAAATTGAGCGGTCTCGCGGTCACCTTCAATCTCCGAGAGGTAGCCGATATTGTTGTTGGCGAATGCATTGTTGGGGTCGAGGGCGTAGGCCTTGAGGAAGTCTTGTTGCGCGGCCCGGGGCTCGTTGCGGTTGATTGCGGAAACTCCGCGCGTGTTTAATTCCGCCAGTTGCAGTTCGAGGGTCATCTGAGTGTCCAGACGGGTTCGCAAGTTTTTGGCATTCTGCGCGGCCATCTCGGCGACCGGTTTGCCTCGCCAGGATTTGCTGAGCGTAACCACGGCGGCCGCATCGGAATGAACGGCAGCGGCAGAGTCATAGAACTTCAGCGCTTCCTGAGACTCGCCTTCCATTTCTTTCGCGACGCCAAGATTGTTGAGAGTGAAAATGTTGTTGGGATCGGTCTTCAGAGCCTTCTGCAGGAGAAGGTCGGCTTCTGGACCGCGGCCTTGCGCGAGCAACCGCACGGCTTCGACATTGTCGTGGTTGATCAGGAGCGGCGTGTCTGGAATTGCCAGGGCCTCTTTCAAAGTGCGGCCTTCCAGGCGCGGGGAACTTGCTTTGGCGATGGTAGCATCCGTCGCCAGTTGTCCCGCGAGCGCGTAATAGCGTTGCGCGCGGTCCACCTGTCCTTGCAGTTCGGAGACGTAACCGAGATTGTTCAGGGTAAAGGGATCGCCGGGATCCAGAAGGTAGGCCTTATAGAAAAACGTCTGGGCTTTCTCGTAGCTGTGCTTATGGATGGCCGCAACGCCTTCCTGGTTCAAGCGCTGCACGGGGGTCAAGTGGCTGCGCTTCGGCAGAGTGATTTTGATGTCACCGGCATGCGCTTGCGGGCCCCCTGCAATCGAAATACTGAGAATTCCAGCGGCCAACCAGACTTTCCAGCACATTAGAAAAACCTCATTATTGGGCAGAATTAGCACACCTGGGCGCATACTTAAGATGCAGATAGGGGCCGTCCGTTTGGTCGGATATGCACGTTTTTTGGTCCAAACTTAGGCTATCTCAGGGACAGAAATGGCATCTAACAGGCGCGTCAAAATATATTCGGTGGGGAGTTCATCGGTGGGGAGATCAATGGGCCGCATCTTTTCGATAGGTATCGCCGGTGCAGTTTTAGCGCTGGCCATTCTGGGATGTACGGCGAACGCGCAGGTAGCTTCTCAGCTGGCGGTAGCTTCTCAGCCGGCGGTGGGTTCTCAACCGACAGGAGCTTCTCAGCCTGTAGCGCCGCCGACGGTGACTCCGTCAGGTATCGCTCCACCTGCGACAGATTCTGACAGCCCGGATATTGCGGTTGATCCGGCGAGCTTGCTTCCCGACCTGCCCACACTTCCGCCCACCAAGGCCAGCCTGATCGGCGGAACAATCCAGAAAGTGGACCGGGTGCGCGACCAGTTGACGGTGCAAGTATTCGGCAGCGGGAAAATGAAAATCTTATTCGATACGCGCACTCATATTTATGAAGGCAACGTGCTGGGTTCCGCGCCCGATCTGCGCATCGGTGATCGCGTCTACGTAGACACCATGCTGGATGGGAGCTCTGTTTTTGCCCGCAACATTCGACTGGCAGCCAACGCGATCAGCGGAAGAAGCCAGGGAGTGGTGAAGAGTTATCGCGCGGACAGAGAGGAGCTGGTGTTGCGCGATGTGCTTTCTCCCGATCCGGTTAAATTGCGGCTCACTTCTCGTACGCAGATCGTCCAGGACGGGCACGCCGCATATGCGAACCAGCTTGTTCCCGGGACGCTGGTCGATGTCAACTTCACTTCACAAAAGGACGGCCGCGATGCGCAGCAGGTTTCCATACTTGCGGTGCCCGGAACAGACTTTACGTTCGGCGGAGTGGTCGCATCTTTGGATCTTCATATTGGTCTTCTCGTGCTGACTTCAAGCACGGACCACAAGACCTACGAGATCTATCTGGATCCTTCCGCGATTACAGTCGATGACCGGCTGAAGGTGGGAGCCGATGTAACCACCGTGGCTAACTACAATGGAACCCGGTACGTGGCGCGCACTCTGACGATCAATTCACGGTAGTGGCTCCTCATGGCTGTTCTTAGGTTGACTCTAGCGATTACTATCGCTCATTCCATTCCATTTAAATGTTCGCAGGGGAGAAGCGTCCCGCCGGCGTGCGCGGTCAGTTACCGCGGGCGGATGTAGCGATGAAGATGGCGACTGCGGGCCTGGCGGAAAGTCGAGCGCACATCCGGTAACCACATTCTCCGATTTCACTTACTCCCGCTCGCCGACTAAGCGGTAAAGTTTCCCCGGCCCGCTCCGGATGCGGCGGAGCCCTCTGCCGTGTACATGAAACCGTCCACCAGAATCGAACGCGCAGTATAAGGAAATCCCGCGCCCAAGCTCCTTTATCCTCTCTTGCAACAACCTTACGTGACATCGGTCACCGAAATCGAGGTCGGATCCTNNATCCTACAGACATCCACAGGCACCTCAAGCGATTGTGGATAAGCTCAGAGTGCCGACTCCAGCGTAAAACCTGTTCCCTCTGGACTGCCTATAAGTCTCTTTGAAGGGAGCAGCATGAGCACGGTGAGAATACTGTGCCCGCTGATGTTTGTTTCGGCGGGGCGCTGGCTCAAACGCAGGGGTTCAACCTAGAGATCTGTAGTTACGATGGTTCTGGTAGCGATAAAGATTACATACGTCTAATAGGACATCCACCAAGGTTATCTTGTCGCCTTCTAACCATTCCCTCTAAAGTGAGCCCAGTTCCCAGATAAAAAAGATCCCAGTCGCGGGGAAATTTATAGGCGGGGCGTGCCTTCCCTGGGCTGGTCCCAGATCCGAAGCAAGATCCTCGGCTCTATTTCCGCCCTGAGGACCAAATGCGTCTTACTTTGGTTGTTGCAGTCACGGTGCTGGCAGCGTCGACCCTGGGTTCGGCCAGCTCCTCTTACGTGGTACCCACCACAACTCTCGCGGCTCAGACTTCGAATAACACCAGCGCCGCGAACACCTTCACGACTCAGTCGAATGACAATCGAGGCGCGGGAAATATAAGTAAGGTTGACGTTCATACCCTGCTTTACCCGGGAGCCACGACCAAGGTTTATGCTCACATGGTTCTATGGTTCGGTCAGTCGAACCACATGAATATTGGTTACAGCGAGACGAACCCAGCGCAGGTCCAGAGTCAGATTGACGACATGGTCAGCCGCGGCATCGATGGCGTGATTATCGACTGGTACGGACCTGGTAATACCATCGACCAGGCTACGCAGTACGTAATGACGGCGGCGGAGAGCCATCCGGGATTCACGTTTGCGATCATGATCGATCAGGGAGCGATTGAGTGGTATTCCTGCTCGGGTTGTACGCCGCAACAAGCGTTAGTCAACGACCTGCAGTACATCGAAAAAACGTACTTTACCTCGCCGGCTTACATGACCATCAACGGCCAGCCAATGGTAACAAACTTTAACGTCAGCCTTTCCTACCCTTCGGTTGATTGGACTGCAGCCAACGCAACGTTAAGCACAAACCCGGCCTACATCTTCCAGAATAACAGCGGCTTTACTAACGTCCTTACCGATGGCAGTTACTCGTGGGTGATGCCTACGACCACTGACTATGGAATGAGTTATCTGGCCAGCTTTTACGACACGGGCATGTCTTACCCGAGCGAGCAAACTGTAGGCGCGACTTACAAAGGATTCAACGACACGCTGGCGTCCTGGGGCTCGAACCGCATTATGGGACAGCAATGCGGGCAGACATGGCTGGAAACATTTTCCAAGCTCAACGGCATGTACAGCGCCGGGAAACCACTGCCGTATCTTCAGCTGGTGACATGGAACGACTATGAAGAGGCTACGGAGATTGAATCGGGCATCGACAACTGTGTGTCGCTTGCCGGTTCGGTGACCGCGAATTCATTGCAGTGGACGCTTAACGGAAATGAGAATACGGTCGACCACTACACGGTGTATATCAGTTCCGATGGGCAGAATCTGATGCCGCTGACGGATGTCGCAACCGGAATCTACTCGCTGAACCTTTGTGGATTTCCGATTCCGAACGCGAACTATCAACTATTTGTGCAAGCCGTAGGCAAGCCGACTCTGGCGAACCAGATCACCGGGGCGACGAGTTACACGGCGACGTGCGTCGCACCCCAGTCAACTCCGCCGCCTACTCCGGCCCCCGCTCCGACTCTATCGTTCAGCGCGGCGCCGGTGTCCCTTACAATTCCCGCCGGAATGGCGGGAAGCCTGATCGTCACCGCAAAGTTGCAATCCGGATCATTGAACAGTCCCATTTCGCTCAGCTGCAGCGGCATTCCCAGCACATTGGGTTGCTCTTTCTCTCCCGCGACAATTACTCCCGGGTCAAGCAGCGCCAGTTCGACACTCACCATTTCGACAACGACCGCGGCTACGACGAACCCGCCTGAACCCAAGAAGTTTGTTCCTATCTTTGCCAGCTGGTTACTGCCCTTCGGGCTCGTAGGCGTCGGGTTCCTCGGCAAAGGGTCGCGTAAGCGCGGGATACAGGCGCTCGCGCTCTGCGGGGTCATTGGACTGGGAATGATTGGAGCTTCTTGCGGCAGCGTCCGAAATGCGCAAACTACCAGTGCTGCCGTTGCCACTCCGGCCAGTTACTCCGTTACCATTAATGGGAGTTCGAGTGCCAGCAAGCTTTCCACCACCGTCAACATCATCGTTCAATAAGTGCTTATTGTCCGGGATGCGCGCAGATGGCCGGTGGAGAGCAGAGCGATGAACCCACCCCAGGGATTTTCGGGTCATCAGTCTTAGCAGGAGCGACTTTGAAGGGACCCAGCTCGGCAGCCTGCGGAATCTGGTTATGTGCCGCAAGGCCACGGTTCTCTGCTCCAATTCGAAATGGCGCAGATATTTTAGAACGATGTGCGGCATGGTCATGCGCAGGGCTGCGGAAAAATTTTGTTCCGCCATTGCCTGTTGCTTCGCGGGGTCATTGAGGAAGCGAACCAGACAAGCGGCTAGGTCCTGGGCGTCGCCGGGTTTGCAAAACTCGATGGCCATGCCCTCGCCGTCGGACATCTGGCGAAAATCCTCAAGATCGGCGCACACGACCGGCACGCCGTAGGCGCAGGCCAGGTGTGCGACTCCGCTGCAACCCGTGGACGAAGAGTAAGGCATGACGGCAACGGAAGAGCTTTGGAAGAGATCGGGTAATTCGTTCTCATGCACGTAGCCGGTAAATTCGATTTTCGGATTTGCTTCGCACTTCTTTTTCACCGACTCTATGTAGCCCGCCGCGTTCGGATGGTTCCCTCCTCCGATTACCAATCTGGCGTGGGGCAAAGCTTCCGACACGTATTGGAAAGCCTCGAGCATCAGTTCCAGGCGCTTGTATGTTCCCCACTTGCCAAAGGCCAAAATGCGGTGCTCCGGATTTCCACGTCTGGACAGATCTGGAAATTCGGGCTCTCTGGAAAGGATGCCGTGCGAGCGCAAGTGCACATTATCGCGGCCGTATTTGTCGTGAAGGATTTTGCGATACCCAGGCATGAGCACGGATACGGAATTGGATAGAAGAAGCATGCGAGTGGCCACGGCGCCCGCTAAACGGTAGGTGCGGGCAAAGCGCACACCGGCATCCTGCAGGTTCACCGTGTCCATCAGGTGATGCAGCGTCACGTGGGTGTAGCAACCAGACAGACGCGAAAGCAGCGGAGTGAGAAGTCCAGCAAAGGCTATCAGCGGATTGCGGCCGAACGTGCTGAAGAGCAGATTGAACCAGACCACGTCAGGTTTCTGTTTGCGGATCGCGCTCAGAATGCGAGCGGAACTGGCAGGATCGTCGAAAGACCAGCACCTTTCGACCGCGAAACCTTCAAGTTCAGATTCCGGGGTGGAGATCGTGTCGGCGAGAACCGTGAGCCGAATAAACGGATTGCTCTGTAACTCGTTCGCAATGTGAAGTCCGTACTCGCTCAGTCCACCCTGGCTGGGTGGAAAAGTTGTAACCAGACAAATTTTCATTCGCTCTCCGGCTCCAAGTCGGCCCGACGACGATCTGTCAACGTTTGACGATCATCTCTGGACCGTCATGGTTCGATGAGTTCGCCGGACGAGATGTTGGCTGGGTTGGGAGCGGGAAGTGGCGAATGCCGGTCTCCGATGCCGGGGTCGGTTAGCGCAAGCCTCCGCAGCATTTCGTTCCTGATGCTGGTTTTCATCGCCTGGATCGAATCAGGCTCGACTACAGTCATGTTGCCAGCGAGCTGGGCGAGACGAATGTAGGCTTCGCGGTTACAGCGAACAAACTCCAGGGGATATTCGGGTTTCCTCATCTGTGCTGCCACCGGATCGGCATCGATCACGTAGGCAATGTCAGGCTGGGGTACAAGCTTAAGCACAAGCCGGGCAAACATTCTGGCGAACTTATCCGTGAGCGGGAGATTCGCGAGTTCATCATAAATATAGCGGTCAAAGATGACGACATCCACGCCACTTTTTCTCGCCTCGCGAACCTTCCGGCAAAGATTCACGGCATCGGCGAAATAGAGCCCGAAACGCATTATGGTAACCGGTCCCGAGGTTACGTTTTTGTCGCGGCGATGCAAAGGATTCTCGGGGCTTCCCACGCCACGGTCGCCTTTGAAGGCCTTGTAACTCATGAACTCCCGGTAGCGGGAAAAGCAGACTACATCGTCCCAAAAGGTGAGGAGTTTGATGCTGAGCCCGGAGCGATGGAGCCAGGCCTCGAGGCTCGAAATTTGCGTGCTCTTACCGGCGCCGTCGATTCCAGAAAAACTGACAATCGTCACAGAAAGTCGCTCCCGAATACGCTAGGTCTGTCGCTGCTGGGTAAGTCGCAAACCACGGTCTAATGAGCCCCTGGGGGCTTGCTGCCAGTCGCTTCCGTGAGTGCCACGACCGTTCCGACAGCGATGCCCGCTCCGATGATTGCGGCAGTTCTGATCACAATCGTACGAACCCGGCGCTGCTTGGCCGGCGCGATGGCTACACCTGCAGGTTGCGACGCGGCGATTCCAGCCGCATGCGTAGGCTCGGCCGCTGCGGTACCCACCGGGTTTTGTGGAGACGGCTGGACTTGCTGCGACTGGAGCTGCGGCGACTGCGGAGATTCGGATTGCTGGCCCTGAGGTTCGGTTTGAACGGGTGCGCCTGACGATGGCTCGAAAGCACTTTGCGGTTGCGCTGGTGTTTGCAACCTGGCAAGGGTGGCTCCAGGACTATCAGGAAGTTCCGCCGGTTGTGTAATGCCAGCGGAGGCTTCGGGCGTTGCGGTCTGTTGAGCCACAGCCGACGACGCTGTGGCGAAGACCGCAGCGAGCAGCGCTCCACTCCATGCGATTTGCTTTATTGCTTTTTGCCACACTCCCATGGGCACCCTCCGACCCCACACGAAGGACATCAACTAGCCGCCTTCAGATTCGTAAGCCCATGTGCTGGGGCGTACCAGGGCTGGGTCTGAACGCTGACTGCGGGCGCAACCAGCTGGAAGCTGCGCACGGCTTCGTCGGATGTTGCAAATACTTCGAAAAGGCGATCGACGCGCATCAGTTCCATAATCACCGCTGAGGCGGGCGAAACCGCGGCCAATTTAAGATCTCCGTCGCGCTTCATGGCCTGTTCCAGACAGTACAAAAGCATTTCCACGCCGGCGCTGTCCATGTGCTTGATCTGCGAACAGTCAAGAACCACGCTCGGACGATCATTCTGTAAAAGCGGCTCTAACTCCTTCAGAAAGGATTTTGCTTCCAAATGGTTTAGTCGTTCTGGTAACTCCATCACAATCACTGGGGCTCTCGTCGGCATGTAAGTCACTCCTGAATAAGACTGCTATTGAACTGCCATGTCTCTGGCATTTGTGGTTTCGGTAAAGCAATTGTTGCTTCGGGCGCTGCGATTTGCTCGCTGCTCAGCGCGGCAGCCTTGCGAGTCGCAAAACTGAAACGCATGACACTTGGATCGACAATCTGGACGGTTACCTCACGCTCAAGGTTCCATAACTTATTTCCACTGGTGACGGCGTGGCAGAGGTCGAGACAAATTCCGACGGTGGTGTTCGCCAGGATGGAACTGTCCTCAACGACCGTGCCGCTATCCACGCAGCAGTCCCTTTCGATATTGCTTAACCGCGTAATCAAAGCATCCGCTTTAACCTTAGATGCACAACCGATAAAAGCGGGGGCGACAATTCGCGCGCGACGATGCACCTCAGCCCCTTCATCCATCCAAACCCCCGGCCTCACCTGCTTGCCAGAAGGACCGGTCTCGCAGCTTCGGCGAAGGATGTCGGCAGCGAATCGACGCAAATCGCGGAGATGCGCGAGGCGGTTCACATAGTCACGGATGAAATATTTCGACGCGCCATCTCGACCCGCATCATCGAGGAAGCTCTCGACATCGCCTCGCTGCGCCTTGGCGCAATCCACAACCCATAGATCCAACGGGCCTTCCTTATCAAAGGCACGCGTAGCGGCTTGCCGAGCCTCGCGATGAAAACACAGCAGGTCGAGGAGATCGGTTTCCGCGTAGGCGTTCGCCGAACTGATAAAAGAGTGCCCAATTCCGTTTTGCGAATAATCCGCCAATTCCTGGGTGACCGCGGGGTAGAGATCCCTGACCACTTTTACCGTGACATTAGCGTAGTCAGTCCGAAACTTAGGTAGTCGCGTGAACGCCTTCGCTTCGAGCAGAACTGACACGCGCTCGAGACCGGTAGCCACGAAGCGCTCGATCATTCGCTCAAGTAATGAACGCCCGACAACCTCAACGCATTCCAAAGGAACATCAAGAAAAGGCTCCTGACCGATCCCCGGCAGTTCGGCTAAACCGGTACGGTCCCGAGAAAATTCTTGATTCCTTGCGCCGATCGTTACAACCGCTCCCAGCCCCACAAACATTTCTTCCCTCTCGGTCACTTCAGCACAGAACATCTACCGAAGCGCTTCCCATGGCGAAACAAACTCTCCTGCTAATTCTTGGCGAGGAGTTTCGCGGCGCCGCCGCCGGATTTGCACGGCCGTGCGTGACCGGTCTTGGGGAACAACAGGTCTCGCATTTTCATCTTCGCTTTGTGAAGCTGCGATTTCGAGTTTCCAATCGAACACTGGAGTTGGCGCGCGATTTCGTGATGCTGATATCCCTGAACTTCGTGGAGGTCGAAAATTTGCCGGCAGCCCAAGGGAAGTTCCTCAATGGCCCGACGCAATGCAATCCGGTCCACTGCTCCGGAGAGATTCGGATCCGCCTTACCCACGTCACGCTTCAGAGATGGCGACTCAGCAGAAACGGGTTCATCCAGCGAAAGGATGGGCGGCGTTTTACGGCGCCGCAACTTCATGAGAACGGTGTTCACTGCAATTCGATAGAGCCAGGTCGAGAAGGCCGAATCCCCGCGGAACGAGTTAACGTTTCGGAAAACTTGCAGGAAGGCTTCTTGAGTCAGGTCTTCAGCGTCAGCCACGTCCTTGGTCATCTGGAGGCAGACGGAATATACGCGCTTCTTGTGCAACTGGAAGAGCATGGCAAAAGCTTCCTGGTCACCGCACTGCGCACGTTGAACCAGACTGCGTTCAGAATCGTCGCGCTGGGCTTCGGTCCGGGCGGGGATCAAATTTGATTCGGTCGCGGAAATCACGCAAGTGGCCACTGTTGTTCTCCTTACGATCTGTGGCGCTGTGTTTTATTGTTCCCCGTGAATTAGGGAATATTCAGCGTCGAGATCGAGAGTAGCGGACCCCTGCCTTCGCTCCCATAAGGGCGCTCCTGTAATTGAATGCGAGATTTGCTGTACAGCCGATGAGTAATTGTTTCGAAGGGTTTATCGGAACTTTTCTTTGTTTTGAGTGTTGCCGGCTTCTTTTCGAAGCAAAACAAACGCGGCAAACCCCAATAATCGGAGCCTGCCGCGAGGAAATGGTTCACGAGATTAGAATTCCCTTTTCTAATAAAGCTTAAATCCAACCTCGACGCTGATCTGCACACTTACCGGCCTTCCATCTTTCATGGAAGGTTGGAACTTCCATTGCTTGACGGCTTCGATCGCTTTTGCGTCCAGACCCATACCAAGGCCGCGGACGACCCTTATGTCGCGCGGGCGTCCCTGGTCATCGACAATGAGCCAAAGAATGCATGTTCCCTGAGTTTTGGCGATGCGAGCCTGCTCGGTGTACTCCGGATCGGGCGTAGAAAGTGGTTGAGGAGCGGAAATACCGCCACCAACTTTGAATACGCCGCCGCCGATGCCGCCACCACTGCCAGCGCCCACTCCTGCACCATGACCTACGCCTACGCCACCGCCCGAACCGGATCCAATGCCCGCACCCGAGCCAGTTCCATTCGAGGGAGGAGCAGACGGCATGGCTGCTGCCGATGGAATTCCCAAATTGGGCATATTATTTTCCGCCATGTGGACCTGCGGCGGTATCACCACTGTGGCCTCTACGGCCAGCTTGGGATGCGGGTTCCGAAGGATAATCGAAGGCGGAGTGATTTGCTGCATTGCCAGCTTGGGCAATCTACCCTTCGGAGCCTGCAATACGTCGTGATCACCGCCACCACCGCCGCCGCTAATGACCTTTTTCGCAATCGGGAGGGCGTAGGAATCAAGCGAGGGTGCGATCAGCGTGACGGTTTCGTGCTGTTGCACCTTTGTCACTACCTGATGGCCGAAAATCGCACCGCTAAGGAGTAATGCCAGCAGGACAACGTGCACCACTGCGGATCCGACGAGACCGTTGGAACGATAATTGTTGTAGTGACCCCAAATTGCGTCCGGGCCGAACTGGCTCTGCTCTCGCGCCTGGGCGCCCCTTCGCACTGGTAGCGCGCGTTCCCGGCTGGCATACGGTTGGCGCGGGACATACATAGTATTGAGCGGATCAAATGTAGAGAGGGGAGGTAGAGCCTGAGCGGTTTGAGGTGTACCCTGCTGATTCGACATGACGCTCCTTAAATATTGTCGGGAAATGTAGCGGTGGCTCTGGCAACACTTTCCGACCGTCGTATAGATGCCACGAAGCAGCCGCGGTTTGCTCTCGAAGTGCGAAGAATGCCTGTATCAAGCGCTGCGGAGGAGGTGGTAAAGCAATATCCATCACTGCTCTACGTGGTTTACCCGATTGGATATTGTCAGCAGAAATGCCGGACTGTGGTTTCAGGACGTGAATGTGGAAAACGATTCGTGATGCGGACGTGCGAGTTTCTTCGCGAAAAGATGTTCGCGAAGCTTTGATTCTGACTTGACGGCTGGCGTTGCCTGGTTTCTCTCTACGTTTATCTCTGCATTTATCGGTCTGGCGCTTCAGATTGCCAGCGATTTTTTTGCTCAACGATCATCCGGTAGCAATCGCAGGAAGCTGCTTCCAGCTTGGATTTGTTCAGAATGGTTACATTGCCTCGAGTGTAGGAAATCATTCCTGCCTTCTGCAGGATGCTGGCGGCCACACTGACCGTGGAACGCCGGGTTCCAAGCATTTGCGCAAGGAACTCCTGGGTTAAGGGAAGGGTCTTTCCGGCAATCCGCTCGTGGCTCATTAACAGCCACCTTGCCAGTCTCTCCTCAACGTCATGCAGGCGGTTGCAAGCGGCAAGCTGCGTGGACTGAATGCCCAGGATCATCGAATAGCGTTGCAGCTGTCGCTCCAGGGTGGGGCAGTGTGGCAGCAGATTTCGCAAAATCCCAACGTCCACGCGATAGGCCGTCCCATCTCCCTGGGTTATCATTCTCAAGGCGCTGGTCTTAAAACCAAAGATTACCGGCAGGCCAACGAAGCCTTCTTTGCCGATCAATCCAACTTCCACACTCTCGCCGTCGGGCTGCACCGTGAGTATGGAACATATTCCATCGTTCAGGAAATATCCCGATCGGATGACCTCAGCAGTTTCATGCAGCACTTGATGAAGCCTGAGACGCACAAATTCGAGCGAGGGGAAGATCCGGGCGCGTTCCGCTCGCGGCAGGCTGCGTAGAATGATGTTGCCTATCCCGCGGTGATCACCGTCCGCTTTGTCGAATTCTTGCAGGGAAGCACGTACAAGCTGGGCCATGGCCAGTTCCTTTCCAATCAAAAAGCGATAACGCCATCCGATTTCGCAGGAACCGTTAGCCCTTAGGTCGCCGAACGGACAAATGCTAGAAGAGACAATTCAAACCTTACACCCTCCCTGCACCCTTGTATGTTCCATACAGCACACAATTGCGCGCTCTGGCGTACAGACAAAGCCGTATTTCTCGAATCTCAACGAGGAATATCTCTGACGATTCCGCGCTATCGGGAAAAATGATGTAGACAATGTCAGAGAAAGCGACTGCGCGTCAAGACGAGTTACGCTGCCGCGGCGCGTGACGTGACTGACGCGTGAAAGCATAAAAGAGCACCAGGAAAATAAAAATATCGGTTTCTCAATCGGCCAGTCCAGCGCCTGTAATCGTTTGGTATTTTCTTGAGGAGGGAGCAAGTGCCAGTTCCCCGAACCAGCACTTGCTCGATGGGGGCGTCTGTCGAGTAGAACCGCAGGCTAACGAACAACAAGGTTCGCGCCCATACTGTGAATCTTGTATTTGATCCAAAAATTCCACTGGCCCTTTCTTTTAGGGGGACCCGATTCTTTTAGGAGGACTCGATTCCGAGACTGCAGTGCGCGGAGCACTATGAGGCCGTTACAGGAAACGGTGTATGGACGCCCCGCAGATTCATCTGTAAAAACTTGATACCGGTGTGGCGCGGGGAACGACGCTACTCGTTCGTCCGAAACGCCGATCGAACTGCCGCTCCGCTCCGTCTTTCGAGGTTAGAATATGAAACGAGAGACAAGCCTCTTTCTGACGCTAGGTTTACTCTCAGCCTTTGCCCCGCCGATTTTCGCGCAGGATCTGCCCAGCCAGCCGGGTCCCGTGCCTCCTACCTCTATCATTGGACCGCAATTGATCGCATGGTCCGAGTTACAAAAGCCACAACCAATTCCCCAGCCCGCAGCGGAACCAAGCGCAGCCGAACCAAGTCGGGATAATAAACAGGCGGATCACAAGCCGGAGCCAGCCACTGCGTCCGGTCGGCAGCCGCAGAATGAAGCGCACTCCGCAACTGGAGCCCAAGGAGAGAAAAGCAAGAACTAGCGGCTCAGGATTTCGTCAAGCGGCACCGGACGCGCCCTTGACCTTTGCCGCTGCGTAAAACAAAACGGAGAGCTCTGCAAAACTTGCAGGGCTCTCCGTTTACGGCAACAGTGAAAATCGACTCACAACCGGCCAGCGAGAAGTAGTACAAGCAATACCACCACCACCAAGCCGACTCCGCCACTTGGGTAATATCCCCAGCCACGGCTATACGGCCAGGCGGGCAACGCTCCCACCAGCAACAGAACCAGAATGATAAGTAGAATTGTCGACATCATGTCCTCCGACGATCGATTTGACTTCGTGGAAAAACTTGCCGTATGCGGTTAACGGCTCCCAGACTCCGAGTCGCTGGGCACTGTTTTCAACTGACCATGGTCCCCGGCCTGACCCGCATACTTCCTCACGGCCGCCTCAAACATTCCACTTCCAGCCGGCGGACGAACTTTGCCCGTCAGTATTTCATCGAACGGCACAAACTTTCCGTAGAGAAGGTGGGTTTCGTCCTTGTCCTGAGTTACCGAAGAGCCGGACAGGTCTATGCCCGCGAAAAGTCCCCGTGCGCGGGAGTAGGTCAACATTTCCGCTTTCATCTTCCAATCTGTGTCGGCGCCCGTGTCACGTCCTACAGGACCTGCAGCAGCGGATGCATCCGCGCCGATCTTGAACTTGCTGGCGAGCAGATGCTCCATACCCTGATGATTCATGACAACCAACACCAGGTCGACCGCCTGACCGCCGAGCTGCAACCCCCAGCTACCACCGGTGATGGTGAGGGGCGCGGGAGCGCTCCAGCGGCCATCCTCCAGACGGCATACGGCAANNGACGGCAACACCTTTTCCGTGGCTGCCTCCGAAGCCGACAGCAATCTTCACCATAGAAGGAACCACCGCGATGCACTTCGCGTCCTTCATAACTTTGTCAGGAATTGCTTTGTCGGGCGTGCCCATAATTTCGTCGAGAACGTGGGCGGATGCATCGATGCGTTTTTGAATGCTCGACTCATCCTTTTTGTCATCATTCTGGGACCATCCCATTCCGACGAGTAGGAGGCAACTAGCGCCGAGCATCAGAACCAACTTCAGTGATTTGGAACCAATCCTTGCCATAGAAACGACCTCTTCCGTGCTCGAAGCGAGCAACTGTTTTGAATTTCGTACGACGATAACCGTACCTTTGCAGCGGTCACGCTTCCATCCGGTTAAATATGTAAATTGCATCCGGCGCGCGCCCGAGAATTCCGCAGGCTTAATCCGTATTCGTCTCCGGGTACTAATGTTTTTAGGAATCGGCGCTACAGTTCTTACGGTATTAACTAGCCAGTATTTATCTGCCAAGGATAAAAAAGGCCTTCTTGGAAAAGGCCTTTGTTGAAGATCGAACTGAAGGTGCTGGCGCCTTGGTGCCTTAGTTTGAAGCGCACTCGTCCAGAGCTACGCTCGGTTCGCGCACTGTGGGACTGAAAGGAATCTCGATCTCAACCAGCGTTCCCGGCTCAAGATTGGTCAATCTCAGCTCTCCGCCGAGTTCTTTGGCACGTTGTTTCATACCTCCAATGCCAACGCCAACGCTGTCGGGCCGCAATTCGACAATCTTCTTGCCGACTCCCTTTCCGTCGTCGCGCACCGCAACCCCTATTGTTCCATTCCTTTGAGTCAAGCTAATCCACACGCTGTGGGCCTGCGAATGGCGGAAGACGTTGGTCAGAGCTTCCTGGACGATGCGGAAGATGGCGGTCTCTACTTCGGAGGCGAGTCTTGGAAAATCGCGGGGCTGTACTTCCAGAAAGGTTTCGATGCCGCTGCGTTTTGCAAGCCCATCGGTATACCAGGCGAGGGCCGAAAGCAAACCCACTTCATCGAGCAGCGGAGGATGCAAAAGATGAGACATGGTGCGGACTTGCTGAATCGCACGATCGATGATGCTGCTCGCCTGGGACCAGGCTTCATCCGGAGGTTGCGATGATTTTTGCAGAAGCAGTTTGTCCAACACCATTTTCGCAACCACGAGTTCCTGGCCGAGACCATCATGCAGATCGCGTGCGATGCGGCGCCGCTCTTGATCCTGCAGGGTCATGAGGCGGACGGATAGACGGCGGAGTTCGTCGGTCCGGCTGTCAACCATTTTTTCCAGTTCGGTGGCATTGTCGCGAATGGATTGTTCCAGCACCTTGCTGTCGTGAATGTCGGAACAAGTGCCATACCATTTGGCAATCTTGCCGTCATCACGAATCGGAACTGCGCGAGCCCGGAACCAGCGATAAGCTCCGTCCTTGGACCGGAGGCGATATTCCGCTTCGTAGCTTGCCCCCGATTCAACACAGCGCATCCAGTCCACCATGGCATGGTCCTTATCCTCAGGATGCACATAGTCGAGCCATCCAAAACCATCCGCCGAACCTGGCTCAGCGCCGGTGAAATCATAAAATCGGTCACTAATGTAATCCCTGGAACCATCCACCTTGCGACTGAAGATAATGTCGGGCGCGGTGTGGACAATTGCGTCGAGCTCTTGATTCTTTCCGGTTAACTCGGCGTTGAGCCGCATCAGGAGCTCAGCTTTACTCGCCAGCTCTTCCGTCCGCTCCGTCACGCGTTGCTCGAGTTCGCGATTCAGGGTTTCGAGCAGGCGCGTTTTCCGGTGCAGGTCGGCGAACACTCTCACCTTCGCACGCAGGAGTTCGGGAACCACCGGAACCGAAATGTAATCCACCGCGCCATGCTCGTAACCTTTGAGCTGGTCGAGATCGGTGAGATGGACGGCGGAGACAAAAATGATTGCGGTGCGCTGAAAACGCGGGTGCTGGCGAATCATCGCGGCCAATTGGAAGCCATCGAGCTCTGGCATGCTTACATCCATCAGCACCACGGCAACATCGGTCTTAAGGAGGATTTCGAGGGCTTCCTTGGCTGAATGGGCCTTGATCAGCTTCTCACCTAGTCCGCCCAGCATGACTTCATAGCTGAGCAGCTTGGCGGGCTGATCGTCCACCATCAGGATATTGACTGTTTCGTTTGTGCCCATTCGTTATTCTCGCGTTCACCAAGCACTGCCGAAGTTCAATCTACCGATGAAGCCACATTCGCAGCGACGAGAGCAGTTGCTCGGTATTGACTGGTTTCGCCAGATACTCGGAAGCCCCAGCCTCAAGACACTTCTCACGGTCTCCCTTCATCGCCTTTGCGGTCAGAGCGATGATCGGCAATCGCCGGAACGAAGCATTCTGCCGAATCACTTGCATGGTTTCGTAACCGTCCATCTCGGGCATCATGATGTCCATCAACACGATGGCGATGTCTGGAGTGGATTCGAGTTTGGCAATGGCCTCGCGCCCGGTTCCGGCGGTGATCACCGTCATACCCCTGCGTTCGATAACACTGCTGAGGGCAAAAATGTTGCGCACGTCATCGTCGACCACCAACACTTTCTTCCCCACCAGGGCGTCGTCGGAACGGTGCAGCCGGTCGAGCAACCTCTGTTTTTCGGCTGGAAGATCAGAGACCACACGATGGAGGAATAGAGCGGTCTCATCCAGCAATCGTTCCGGCGATTCTACGCCTTTGACGACGACACTGCGAGCGAGCGAGTGTAACCGAGCGTCCTCTTCCGGAGAAAGTTCTTTTCCCGTAAAGACTACGACCGGCAAATCGCTTAAGGCAGGCGTGTCACCGAAGCGCTCCAACACATCGAAGCCCGATATATCAGGGAGACGCAGATCGAGAACCACGCAATCGAAGGACTGTTCGTTCACGATCTGAATCGCCTCAGCGCCCGTGGAAACAACCGTCACGTCGATGTCGTTGTAGCCTAGCAATTCCTTAATACTGAGTTGCTCGCCGGGATTGTCTTCCACCACCAGGAGCCGCTTCCTCCGAGGTGTGGCATATTCCTTGATGCGGGAGAGTGCCGATTCCAGGCCCTCAGGCGTGGTTGGCTTGGTGACAAATGCAAACGCTCCTCGAGCCAGTCCATGGTGGCGATCTTCGTCAAGCGTCAACATCTGCACCGGGATGTGACGGGTGGCAGGGTCCTGCTTCAAGTGATTCAGCACGGTCCAGCCCAGCATGTCGGGCAGGAAAACGTCGAGGGATACGGCCGTGGGATGATACTCGTGAGCCAGCGCAAGCGCCTCCGCACCACGCGTAGCTACAAGAACTTTAAAGCCCTTGTCGCGAGATAGATCGCACAAGACCCGCGCATAATGCATGTCGTCCTCGACAATGAGCAAGATAGCATCGTCGGGTTGCAGATTATCGCGGTCGTCTTCAATTTTTTCGACTACATGTTCCGCCATGCTCGCGACGGCGAGCTGCACAGGCGATACCGTTGACGGCGACCTATGCTCCATTAAGGCGGCGTTCGAGCTGGAGGGGCCGACATAAGTCTGCGGCAAGTACAGAGTGAACGTGCTGCCACGGCCGGGCGCGCTTCGCAGCTGGATTTCTCCACCGAGCAAACTAGCCAGCTCGCGGCTGATGGCCAGACCCAGACCTGTTCCGCCGTACTTGCGGCTGGTGCCTGCGTCTGCCTGCTGGAAGGCTTCAAAGATGATGCGTTGCTTTTCGAATGGAATGCCGATGCCGGTATCCGACACCTCGAAGGCCACAACGGAGGCGGCCTTTCCAAGAATCGGATGATCTTCGCTCCAGCCGCTTCTAGCCAGCGATACGGACATGCGCACGCCTCCGACTTCGGTGAACTTAAAGGCGTTCGAGAGCAAATTCTTTAGCACCTGCTGCAGGCGTTTCGAGTCTGTGACCACGCTGCGCGCGAGATGCGGATCGCTTTGTACCTCGAAACTGAGACGACGATTCTCCGCTTCGTGGCGGAACGGGCGTCCCACCGCGTCCAGCAAGCTGGCGAAGAAGACTTCCTCGGCCTCAACGGACACTGTTCCAGACTCAATTTTGGACAAGTCGAGAATGTCGGTGATCAGGTTCAGCAAGTCCGTGCCGGCGCCGTGAATGGTGCGGGCAAATTCGACCTGCTTGGGAGTGAGGTTCGCATCCGGATTGTCGCTGAGCTGTTGCCCAAGCACTAGAATGCTGTTGAGCGGCGTACGCAACTCGTGCGACATGTTGGCCAGGAACTCCGATTTGTATTTCGAAGTGAGCGCCAGTTCCTTGGCTTTCTCTTCCAGGGCGCGGCGGGCTTGCTCGATTTCCTGGTTCTTGCGTTCCACTTCAACGTTTTGTTCGGCGAGCTGCTGCGCTTTTTGCGCGAGCTGCTCGTTGGTCTGCTGCAATTCTTTTTGCTGCATTTGCAGTTCGGTGGCCAGCTGCTGCGACTGCTTCAACAGGCCTTCGGTCTGCATGGTGGCTTCAATGCTGTTGAGCACGATGCCGATGCTGGCAGTCAGCTGCTCGAGGAATGCCAGCTGTGACGTTGTGAAGGCACTCAGCGAGGCGAGTTCGATAACCGCCTTGACGCGGTCTTCAAACAACACGGGAAGCACAATCACGTTGCGCGGAACAGCCTCGAACAAACCGGAGCGAATCGCAATCGTGTTAGGCGGCAGATCAGAGATCAACATGCGGCGTTTTTCCGCGGCGCATTGTCCCACCAGCCCCTCGCCGATCTTCAGACGTCGCAGATGACCATCGTCACCGTCGCCGGCAAAGGCCGAAAGCAGAACCATCTCCGCCGATTCCTCGCCTCCCATCTGGTAGATCACGCCTTGTTGTGCGCTTACCAGAGGTGCCAGTTCCGACAGCAGCATGCGGCCCACCGTCGTCAGATCGCGTTGGCCCTGCAGCATACCCGTGAAGCGGGCGAGATTCGTCTTCAACCAGTCCTGCTCGGTGTTGCGATCGGTGGTGAGGCGAAGGTTGTCGATCATCGTGTTCAGGTTATCTTTCAAGTCAGCCACTTCACCGCTGGCTTCCACTTGAATGGAACGGGTGAGGTCGCCCTTAGTGACGGCGGTGGCCACTTCGGCGATAGCTCGCACCTGGTTGGTCAAGTTGTCGGCCAGCAGGTTGACGTTACCGGTGAGATCCTTCCACGTACCGGCGGCGCCGGGGACGTTGGCTTGGCCGCCGAGACGGCCTTCCACGCCAACTTCGCGGGCGACAGTTGTGACCTGATCGGCGAAGGTGGCCAGCGTGTCGGTCATGTTGTTGATGGTTTCCGCCAGTGCGGCCACTTCGCCCTTCGCGTTTACCGTCAACTTCTGAGTGAGTTCACCATTGGCAACGGCGGTAACCACCTTCACGATGCCGCGCACTTGCTCCGTGAGGTTGGCGGCCATCACATTCACGTTGTCGGTTAGATCCTTCCAGGTTCCGGCCA
>PLUI01000093.1:870-4829 GCA_003164855.1 Acidobacteriaceae bacterium | reverse complement strand
TGCGCACCATTCGCCGTCCATCGACTGGAGATTTCCAGACTGACGTTCGGACCGTTTTGCCGTTCCATGTCACCTCGCGCGGCAGGCCGACATTTACTGAAAGCAATCGGGGCATGCGTACCTCGTCGAAGTCCAGCGTGTGGTTTAGACCTTCTATTTTTTACCACCGACGAGCCGGAGCGGCACCATCCACGTGGAGAATCTCTCCGCTCACGTGACCTGCCTTTGCCAGGTAAAGCACGGCATCGACAATATCCTTTACGGTTGCCTTTTTCCTAGCCGGCTGCAACGTCGAGTCGTTGGGATCGTTGCGGTGCATCGGTGTATCCACTTCGCCGGGGGCTACGGCATTAAAGCGGATGCCGTCTTTTGCATACTCGATTGCGAGATTCTGGGTTGCTGCGTTCAACCCACCCTTCGTGATCATCGAAACGGAGCCATTTTCGCCGGCGATTGGCCGATCAGCAAGTGCCGCAGTGATGCTCACAACGCATCCCGATTTTTGTTTCAGCATCTCTTTTACGGTGCGCTGAGTGATGTAGAAGAATCCAAGCAGATTAGTGGAGACAAGGGCGTCGAAGTCCTCGATAGTGAAATCAGTGAAAGGCTTGGTTAGGAAGATGCCAGCGTTATTGACCAAAACATCGATGGCTCCGAAGTTGTTGATTGCTGCCTCGACGGCATCAGCAGCGGTTTGCTGCTTGCCGATATCGCCATCGAGCAGAACCAGGCCGCCTGATGTGGTCAACTTTTGATTGAGGTCACGAGAGGTTGCGACGACGTTATAACCTTCTCCCAGAAACCCTTGGACTAAACCCGCGCCAATACCCCCCGATGCTCCGGTTACGATTGCTGTTTTCTTGCTCGACATAAATAACCTTTCGTTTTAAAGGTCCGAACCCAATATACAGCTGGGTCACCGGCCCTCTCAAAACGGCCTCATCCCACCCGCCGCGCCGCGAACCCCTCGCGTGAAGAACCGACGAATCCTTGCACCAACGCGGCGATCTGATCTGCCGCCGTGTCCAATGCGAAATGACCGCCGTCGACAATGTGAACTTCAGCGTTCGGCACATCTTTGCGGTAGCGCTCCGGCTCGCCCGGGTCGAACGAGAGTTCATACTTGCCCCAGACCACTAGCAGGCGCGGCTGTTTCTCGCGCATCCACGCTTGCCATTTCGGATAGGCGTCCACGTTGGTTCGATAGTCGTAGAACAAATCGCTTTGGATCTCGGCCTGCCCGGGCCGGTTGAGAAAATAGAATTCGTCGGTCCAGCGATCTGGGTCATGGCGTTCGATGTTCGGATCGTTTCCGACATGACGAGTACGTGTTGCGGCCAGCGACAGGAGATTTGTGCGCAGTCCACTCTCGTTTGGAGGGCGATCCGCCCAAAACTCGCGGCGCGTCTTCCAATTCGCGCCCAGGCCCTCGTTATGCGCGACCGCGTCTTGAACGATGAGAGCTTCCACGCGCTCCGGGTGCGCTAAGACCATGCGGAAACCCACCGGACCACCATAGTCCTGCATGTAGAGCGTGTAGCGCGAGAGCCCTAGCGTTTCGGTAAATCGATTCACGATGTCGGCGTAGTGATCAAACGTGTAGGCGAATTGTTTCGGATCCGGCCAATCGCTGTGTCCGAAGCCGGGGTAGTCGGGAGCGACCAGGTGATAATGATCGGAGAGCCGGGTAAAGAGCGGCTCGAACATTCGTGAAGAGGAGGGCAGACCGTGCAGCAGGAGGAGTGTCGGCGCGTCTTTCGGACCTGTCTCTCGGTAGAAAATCGACAGGCCATCGATCTGTGTGGTGCGATAAGAAGTCGGATACTTCATTGCTTGTTCCTTTCGTGGCTTCTGGACTTGGGGTTCCTGAACTTGGGCAAGCAGTTGCCCACCGTGCGTTGCCATAGGCCCATCTTTCCAGAGCCCAGGGCGGTCTTCGTGGGATTCCCCGGTATCAGGGTGCGTAATGGGTGAAAACAAAGTCGCGAGCTTTGACAGGCTCGTGGCACGGGAAGCAGGTTTTGAGCGCCGCCGTGGCGTCAGGTTTGCCGTCTTTGAATTGAGCGAACCCCCAGCCGCCGGTCGCGGCGTATTTTCTGGAGTCCTTGACCATGAACTGGACGTTCGTGGCGGACCCGGCCACGAAAGATTGGGNNTGATTGTGCCGTCCGGAAACGGCAACTTCCCCTCCCGGTAGGCCTTGATGGCTACATCGTTGCCGAGAAGGGCGCGAAGATCGTTGAGGTTACCTTCTTCGTGGGCTACAGAGATCAAGCTCCAGTCGCGGTATCCGGGGGGAATTGTGATTCCGAAAATCGGGGCAGCCTCTCCATCGGCGTGTCCAGATGCGGGGACAGAGTTGGCCACAAAGCCGCCGACCGCTGCAACTGCAACCAGCAAGAACGCGATCCGTTTCATAGTTTTATTCTCCTGTGCGTTCACCGGGATTCTACCGGCCAAGATGACGCCTGCATAATCTTGGCCGGCATAACAGACACCGAGGACGGACCTCGCTCGCGCTGAAGGCGCTCGGGACTGCGACCGGTGAGGATTAGCTTCGCTCCCTCGGCGCTTGCTCTTCGGGCAGTCTCCAGCCCGATGCCGGCGCTTCCGCCGATTACGACCACAGTTTGCCCTAGAAGTTCCGGGTTCCGCTCGATGTGAGAGACAGTGATTGCAGCATTCATGATTCCTCCGATCGGCCTAACGTCCATCAGGCCAGAATCACGATGATGAGTCTATTGGATGAGCGTATCGACCAACACTAAAGAATGGAATGGACATATGGGCACCGAGTGGTGCGTACTTTAATCCATGGGGCCCAATATTAAGGTATCGCCAATACCATCGTCCACTTGATTCGCCGGCCGCGCGTCTGGTTAGATAGCAAATATTTAAAGAAAGGATGGTAAAGACATGCCAGAAGCGACCTGGAAACCTCACGAGAAACACGGACAGCTGACGACGCAGAGCGACTTGCCCGACAGCGTCTACGCGTTTCCGAAGCAGCGTAAAGAACCACTGACCGACGCACAACATGTGCGTAACGCGGTCGCGCGGTTCGATCAAGTCATCGACGTCTCCGATGCCGACCGTGCTTTGGCGTTCGCGAACATCGAGAAAGCTGCAAACTACTACGACGTCAACCTCGCGGAAACGTCATGGCACGATCTGGGCAGTCATCCTCAAAAGAATAGAAGAGAGGCTGCCGCCAAAGGAGCTGTGACGCGCGAACGCCGGGTGCAGAGCTAGGAATCTACTGTCGAAGTTTTGGGAGTCCATGGCGTCGGCGACCAATTCTCGCCTCGTTCATCTAACTTTTGTTAGTGACTGTTTCCCTACCTTACATAAGGAGACGAAATATGAAAGCAGTTGTTGTCCATCAATATGGCGGTCCTGAAGTACTCAAGTTCGAAGAGTACCCTGACCCGGTTCCGGGTCCGGGCGAAGTACTGGTGCGGGTCGCTGCCTCGAGCGTGAATCCGATCGACTACAAGCGGCGCGCTGGATTAACGAAAGATTTTTATCCCCTCAAGTTCCCTGGCCTCATAGGAGTTGATGTGGCGGGGACCGTGGTGAAGATTGGGCCGGGAGTGGAAGGATTTTCCGTCGGCGACCAGGTGTTCGCCATGGCGGACAATACTTACGCCGAACTTTGTGTCGTGAAAGCCGCGGTTTTGGCGAAAGTTCCCAAGGGGCTCGATTTGATCCAGGCGGCGGCGCTGCCGCTGGTGACGACGACCGGCAACCAGCTCATGTCCGCTACGGGAATCAAGGTGGGCCAGACGGTTCTCGTCGTAGGCGCTGCAGGAAATGTTGGGCGTTCGGCGGTATTCACTGCGAAGCAACGCGGGGCGACTGTGATCGCAGGGGTTTTGAAGAGGCAGACCGATGAGGCGAAGACTGTGGGCGCGGATCAGGTGGTCGCAACCGACGACGACACCGCGATTGCGAATCTT
>PLUI01000093.1:0-861 GCA_003164855.1 Acidobacteriaceae bacterium | reverse complement strand
GCCGCGAAGTACCCATCTGTAAAGGTGGTGCACGTATTCTCGAAATTCGACAGGAAAACGCTCGAGTTCATGGCCGAAGCGGTGCGAGATGGCAAGCTGGTAATTCCGATTAGCCAGAAACTGCCACTCAGTGAAGCGGCCGAGGCGCAAGCAGCGGCAGAAAAGGGTGGTAGCGGGAAGATCTTGCTGGTGGCTTGAACTCATTGCTGGACATGCAACGTCTAAAGGAAAAATCGAAATGAAGAAAGATCGCCGCGGAATCAACCCCGCTTCGAAGGCGAGTGGCGATGGGTGTGTCGAATGCCTGGCGTCACCGAAAGGCTGGTGGTTTCATCTCCGCCGGTGTGCGGAGTGTGGGCACATCGGATGTTGTGACAGTTCTCCGAGTCAGCATGCATCAAAGCATGCGGCGGCAACAGGGCATCCGATCATTGCCAGCTTCGAGCCGGGTGAGGATTGGTTCTTCGATTACGAGAAGCAGGGGATGGTCAAGGGTATGGAGTTGCTTCCGCCACATTCGCATCCAAAAAATCAGCCCGCACCTGGACCCGCAGGAAGGGTGCCAGCCAACTGGGAATCGCTGCTGCACTAGCTGGCGTCGATCGATTTTTTATGAATGGGATTGGGAATCTGGACACTGCATTTGTAATGAGCACCGTATCGAAAGGAGCCATCAATGAACGCGGTACAAGTCGAACAGAAGAGCTATGAGATGCCCCCGCGCGAGGGGATCAGCATCGCGCATTTTCTCACCGTCGCCGACATCGAGCGATCGGCTCGCTACTACGAAAAGGTCTTCGGTGCCCGCATCCTGAGCCTGGGGGATGGTAACGCGCCTGGGTACCTTCAGCTTGCGAATAT
>PLUI01000216.1 GCA_003164855.1 Acidobacteriaceae bacterium | reverse complement strand
TGGGAGGTGCCGACGTCATCTTGGCAACCGCGCCCAGCGGAGCCGCAATCGCCGGCCTGCTTCCTGGCCTCTCCGTTCGCGGCAAGCTCGTTGTAGTTGGTGTGTCGGGCGATCCAATTCCGCCTAACGGTGTTCCGCTCATTTTTGGGGGCCGATCGGTCATCGGCAGCCTGACCGGAAGAGCGATCGAGACCCAGGACACTCTTGATTTCAGCGTACTCACTGACGTTAGGCCCATGATTGAAACTCTTCCATTGGAGAAGGCCGAAGAAGCGTATCGACGCATGATTTCTGGTGATGCGCGATTCCGCATGGTCCTCACAATGGCCTAAAAAACACGACGCCGCTGAAAAGCGGCATCGAAAAACCGATGTGCGAAGGAGACTCAGATGAATCAGTTCCAGGAAATCTTCGACAAGCAGAAAGCATATTTCGATTCGGACGCGACCAAGTCTTACGAGTGGCGCATTGATCAGCTGACACGCCTTGAGAACTTGTGTAATGAGAACGCCGAGGCTCTTGAGGCTGCGATGAGCAGCGACTTCAAGACCGCCAGCCAGGAAAAAGTCTTCGAGATTATGGCGCCAGTCGGAACCGCCGCCTTCGCGAAGCAAGAGCCGAAAGAGTGGATGAAGCCCCTATTGCTGTCTCCGGCGGACGATTTTGCTGGAGTTTGAAATCGCGTTCTATTTTCGCTCACTATGAAACTCCATGTAATGAAGAGGGGCGCGCTCGTCTTTATCGGGGAAACCCTCAATGCGGAGTTCATCGCCGGGACGCAACACCACGCCGTGAATGATGCGGCGCGTGGAGGAATCGCCGTTGGGCTGGGTGGCGGGCAGCCACGCATCGGCAAGCCATTCGTCAACCAAACGGTCCCTTACAAATACTCGATACTTTGAAACACCGTTATTCTGATCGAAATATTCGATATCGACTTCGTACGTTCCGGGCGCGCCGGCAAAACGCAGCTTGGCTATGCATGGTGGCGAAGCCGCGACGCACTCGACAGCTTTTCCGCCGGAAGCGTCCTCCCGCGGACTCACGTCGACCCGAACATAACCTTCTAGTTGCATGGATTCAGCTTCGATACGATCAAGATGCTGTCCGACACGTCCTTTCACATCTGCGATGTTAGACAAATGATAGAACCAGTCATTGATTGCATCGCGCCAGACGATTGCATGTCCGGATTGATATGTGAGTTGGGCAAGCACGTCGCCGTAGCGGGCCTCGTCCACGCGGCCGTGAAGACTTTTCCACTGCAAAACGAATTGAGCTGCCTGCGCTGCGCCATCGTAATGCAGATCATAGATGGTTTGGATTACGGTTTTTCCAGAGTGCAATTTGTAGGTATAGGGCACGTGGTGGAAGAACAAAACCAAATCATCTGGCGTGTTGGCGAGCACTTCATAAAACTTCTGCACGTCTGCCGAATATTGGCCAACAAATCCCGTGCCGGTGGCAACGGTGCGGTCCATGCCGACGTCTTCCTTATCGGCGCGAATCCATTGTCCCCATCCGTTGCGTTCCTGGGATTCCGGCCCTGGACCGTAGTGGCTGCCAAGAATGTTCGTGAGAGTTTGCAGACCGAGCGGACCCGNNCGTAGGCTTTCCACGAAGCCAATTGAATTTGCGAAATGGCCGTGACGACCACTGGATCGCCGCCGAATGTGAGCCGGGTCCACTCGTCAACGATGGTTTGCGAAGTGAGATTCGGATTCCAGGCCAGCCGTCCGAATCCATACAGGTTGGCCAATGCAAGATGATTGCCTAGCCAATTTTCGTCAAGGCCGACATTAACGACGGCAATGTAGCCGCCAGTCGGCCGATGAAAACTACTTCCGGCAACAATTTCCTTCACGAGCGTCGATCGACCGTGCACCCGCATGTCGAAGTCGAGAACCTGCTTCCACATGGGAAGGAGAAAGCAGGTATGCCGCTGCTGGCCGGTGTATTCCTGCGTGACCTGCAACTCTAT
The DNA here is from genome assembly GCA_003164855.1 of Acidobacteriaceae bacterium. Lineage (GTDB taxonomy): Bacteria > Acidobacteriota > Terriglobia > Terriglobales > Acidobacteriaceae > Sulfotelmatobacter. The sequence goes on along the minus strand of PLUI01000216.1, from coordinate 11,982 downwards.
TGCTGCATTCGTGTGTTCGACCCCGCCAAACAAAGGCGACACAGGCTCGCGTACTTGAAAGTCGATCGGGCCATATTTGATCTGGATGATGACGTTGTCATCGAACTTGCCATCCAGAGGATGAAAGATGTCGTAAGCGGCTTTGGCGCGGTCGTTCTTGAGGTTGGTCCAGTCTAGATGGTGGTTATAAACAAAAGCGCGATAGAAAACGATCCCAGCGTGCGGTTTCAGGGCGCGCGCGATCGTGTTGGCAGCATCGGCGGGTGTATGCCCGTAGACTGATGGGCCAACGCGCCCCTCGGAATCCGCTTTGACTACCACGCCGCCGAAATCGGGGATCGCAGAGTAAACTTCGTCAAATTTCTTCTGCCACCACTCGACAACACGAGGGTCGAGGGGATCGAAGGTATTCAGGCCGCCGACGGTTTTCGGCATGCTGACATCGACCGAGACGCCCAGTTGCACGCCCCAAGGTCGAAATACGTCGGCGATGCGGGCAAGTTGTGGAATGAAGTCCGGGTCGAGGATGCGCAGATCGGCATTGACGTTATTCACGCTGCAGCCGTTGATGCCGACCGAGGCCAGCAGTCGCGCGTATTCGGAGGCTCGCGCGAGATCGGCGCGGACGCCCCCGTTGTCGAAGAAAATGGAGCGTCCGCCATAGCCGCGCTCGATACTGCCATCGAGATTATCCCACTGGTTCACCCAGCGCACGGGCGCAGACGGGTGCTGCAAGTCGTGTAGAGCGGTGATGCTCCTTCGTTGCGCAATTCTGCTCAGAAACGAAAAAACCCCGTATAGCACACCGTGGTCATTCGCGCCGGCGATGATTATGCATTGGAAACCGCGCACGTGGCCGGAGGTTAACAGAAACCCATCCCCTGGCAATCGCTCGCTGATGCGCAAATCGGATGCAACGGCTCGAATTTGTCTTACGGTTCCGATAACTATGGCTGGTTCGGTAGGAGCGCTAGCACTCATCCTGAAGCTTTTTCCCAACATGCCCTGCATCCCACGCACAAGTTCTCTTTGCGCCGTCGTTAATATTTCTGAGTTGCCGAGCGCAATCGTGGTTCGAGGTAGGGACTCGTATTCCCTGGGAGCTTCTGTCCCCAAAGGCGCGTAGCGCAACCAGGCATCGGCCCCAGTTTCGGCATGAACGGTAGGCGTGCCTGGTAAAACGCACGCGAGCGCGAAAGTCAATGCGCGGATAGTCATCGATTTTGGCGTCTGAGCCTGATGGGAGTGTCAGCGCTACTCAAAACTAGTCGCCCCGATAGAGCAGCGCAAGCCGTCGTTGGACTGCACTAGAATCTGTTCGGAGCCCCTCGTTGTTGATCTATACGTTAACGTACACGAAAAGCCGAGTCTGTGGCAAAATCGGTCGATGCCAAGAAACGAAGCCACCCTAAGAATCAATATTGGGAGCCGCGGGAATCCTGCGTGCTCAATCTGCGGAACACAGTTCGGGAGCGAAGGTCTTGTCAGAGATCTCATTGAAGCCTTTGCTTTTCACGTGCGTCGCCAGCACTCACACTCGATCACGAGTTATACAACGGCCCGCGAACCGGTAAGCCCCGCCTTCGCGCGGGTTAAGCGCAAGGCGAGTGCACGGAGGTAGATCCGATTCCGGCAATTGTCTCGAAGGGGCGAGCGTCTATTTCCTTCCATTCGTACTTCACGGATGTCTGCGCGCGAAGACTACTCCGGCAGCTTTTGATTGCCCTTCACGCGGAACTTCACTTCCTGGCTGGGCGCAACAGTTCCGGGCTGTCCCCCTCCTAAACTGATGCGGTAATCCCCGTTAGCAACAATTCGATCCCCGTTTTCATTCACCTCACTCAAGTCCCGTGCACCTAGTGTGAACTGCACATGCCTTGTTTCCCCTCCGGCCAAACTCACTCGCGTAAAACCTCGTAGCGCGCGAAGCGGAGCAGCCGAGGATTTCGGAAAGCTCAAGTACAGTTCCACAACTTCGTCTGCTGCCCGCTGGCCCGCGTTCTGTACATCCGCTTCCACAAGGAGTGGGTCGCCCGCCTTAAGCTCCATTCTCGAGAGCTTCAAATTGCTATATTCGAACTTCGAATAGCTCAGTCCATACCCGAATGGATACAAAGGCTGGCCTTTGAAGTAACGATAAGTTCTGTTCGCCATCGCGTAGTCTTCGAATGCAGGCAACTGATCGACGCCTTTGTAAAACGTAACCGGCAGCCGTCCCGCAGGGTTATTCACTCCCGCCAACGTTTGCGCGATTGCAGTTCCGCCCTCTTCGCCCGAATACCAGGCGTCGAGTATGGCATTCGCGTGCTCACTCGCCCAATTCACCGCGAGCGCACTGCCGTTCATGAGTACCACGACGAGCGGTTTGCCCGTACCTTTCAGCGCTTCGAGAAGATCCTCTTCTTGTTTTGGCAGATCCAGGCTGGTGCGATCGCCGCCCTTGAAGCCGGGCACGTCGACTTTCATTTCCTCGCCCTCGAGTTGCGACGTGATCCCGACCACCGCTATGCAGACGTCTGCCTGCTGCGCGGCAGCGACCGCTTCCCCCACCGGATCGGAAATCAGATTCAGCCAAACCAGTTTCGTGCCGAACCCGCCGCGCACATATTCGACTTTCACAGCGTAGCGGTGCCCTTTTTCCAGTTGCAAAGTTTTCGTACTTGGTATGGGATCATGCAGCTCGAAGTCATCGACAACCAATTCGCCATCGATCCAAAGCCGGTTCCGCGAACCCGTGAGACCAATCTGATAGTTGCCGGACTCGGTGGGCGTCAGAAACCCTGTCCAACGCACCGAGAAATCTTTCATGCCGGATGGTGGCACGATCGCTGACGGCTCGGGATGGAACAGTTGCAGATCGACCACCTTGTCGACGCGCGCCAGCTGAGGAGTTCCAGAAAAATCGTCACTGGAAAAATATTCCGCTTGGAGGCCAGCTTCCCCATTTTCGGTAGAAAGCGCGGAATTCGGTTTCACAGTTTGTTGCCGGAGAAAGTTCATGCCCGGCAAGAATGTGACATGGGCGGAGGCGAATTGCTTGCGAATGCCATCGAGTGCGGTAACCGGGTGGGAGGCAGTTCCACTGTAGTTCCCATGCAATACACGAACGGACTCAGCAAGCGGACCGAAGACCGCAATCTTGGGCACATCTGCGCTCAACGGCAGCAAGCCATCATTCTTAAGCAGCACAATCGATTCCCTTGCCGCCTTCAGCGCCAGCGCCCGGTGCGTCTCGCTATCGATTTCCGAATCCGGCGTCTGGGCATACTTCACCATTTCGGGAGGGTCGAACATTCCCAGCCGAAAGCGAGCCATGAACAGGCGTTTCAGAGAACCGTCAATTTCCTTTTCCGTCAACAAACCCTGCTTCACGGCATCAAGATAGGGCGCGTAATCGGAGTCGGTGGTGGCTTTGGTAAAGAAGTCGGCGCATTCGTTGTCCATTCCGGTTTTCATTGCATCAGCGGCAGCTTCAGCCGGACTTCTCGCAAAGTGGTGGCCACTAAAGATGTCGACGATGGCATCACAGTCGGAGACGATGTAACCGTTAAATTTCCATGCGCCTCGCAACTGACCCTTGAGCAGGAACGTGTTGGCACAAGCCGGTTGACCGTTAATGCTGTTGTAAGCGCACATGATCGACTCGGCCTTGCCTTCCGTGATGGCGGCCCGGAATGCAGGCAAGTACGTGTCTTCCATGTCGTGCTTCGATACTGTCACGTTAACCACGTGGCGCGTGGTCTCCGGCCCGCTGTGTACAGCGAAATGCTTCGGCGTAGATACGACTCGAAAATATTTCGGGTCGTCGCCTTGCATTCCAGTAACGAACGCAACGCCCATGCGCCCCGTAAGAAAGGGATCTTCGCCATAAGTTTCCTGACCCCGTCCCCAGCGTGGATCACGGAAGATGTTGATGTTCGGGGACCAGAAATCGAGGCCCTCCATAATGTCGCTGTGGCCCGCCCGCATTGCCTGATTGTGTTTCGCCCGCGCTTCCGTGCTGATCACAACCGCCATCTCGTGAATCAATGGAACATCAAAGGTAGCTGCGAGCCCGATTGGCTCTGGAAATACAGTGGCTGTTCCCGCATTGGCGACTCCGTGCAATGCCTCACTCCACCAGTCATACGCCGGAACCTGGAGGCGGGGGATGGCGCGCGCCTGGTTTACCAACTGGGATGCCTTTTCCTCCAGCGTCATCCTTCCCACAAGATCGTCAACCCGCTCAGTCACTGGCAGCGCAGGATTCAGGTATGGTGGAGTTGTCGAAGGTGCGGCGGTTTGCGCGAAGGAACTGAATATTGCCATAGGCAGCGTAAGCAAAAGTGAGGCAAAACTCCGAAATCGAAATTCGGGCATGGGCAAGAGCTCCTTCGCGTATTGATTCAATGCCGTCTGCGGGTGTACAAACGCGATGCAGTATAGCACCGTCAACGTACACGGATACTCGCAATTAATTCTTCGGCAGGCTGAATACATTTCAGAACAGCGAACATCCAACGAGCGGAATTGCAGCGCGGTTTTCCGGCTTCACGGCAAAGGTGCAAGAGCCGGGCTTAGAATATTGCGATTGTGAGCGTGGCGAGGAATGAAAAAAAATAAGCGCGGAATCCATCTGATTGCGGAGTTGGCGGATGTTTCCATTGGAACGGTGGATCGTGCCTTGCATGGACGGCCGGGTATCAACGAATCCACCCGGCAGCGGATTCTGCGAGTCGCGGAACAAATCGCATATACACCGAACTTGGCCGCCCGGACCTTGTCAGTTTCCAAAGCCAGCGCGCGTATTGGAGTCTGCATCCCCCGGGAGATACATTTTTTCTACGATCAGCTCTGGAGCGGCGTGCTGGATGAAGCTCGCAGCGTGGCGCCGTTGGGCATTCAATTTGTGAACCGCCCGGTTCACGCTCTGGGTGAAAAAGACGCAGAAGCTTTCAAGGACCTTGTCAAAGACGGCGTACAAGGAATCATCGTCACCGCGGGAAATCCGAAGGGCCTAAGGCCCCTGATCGACGAGGCCGAAGAGAATGGGATTCGGGTGGTGTGCGTCTCGACCGATGCACCTGACAGCCAGCGCTCGAGCATCGTTTGCGTAGAGCCGTTGCTGAATGGGCGCCTGGCGGGTGAACTGATGGGAAAATTTGTGCCGCCAGGCTCCAAAGTGGCAGTGATTGCGGGCATGTTGAGCGCCGAGGATCACCGGCGGAAAACCGCGGGATTTTCCGACGCGTTTCCCCGGCACTGTCCCGGAGGGCAGATTGTCAACGTGGTCGAAGGACACGAGGACGAAGACGAGAGTTTTCAGAAAACATTTGATCTTCTGGGCCGCGTTCACGGCCTCGCCGGACTTTACGTCAATACCGTCAACTGTCTTCCAGTATGCCGCGCGCTCGGCGCTCGAGGCCTCGCGGGGAAAACCAAACTTATAACAACGGATCTCTTCGCTGAGATGTCTCCATATTTCGAAAAGGGCACCATCACTGCCTCGATTTATCAGCAGCCGCACCGTCAAGGTCAAATGGCCGTCCGGCTCATGGCGGATCATCTGGTCAGTAAAGCCTCTTTTCCGCCTACGGTTCATCTCAGTCCCGGGGTTGTAATGTCATCCAATCTGCATCTATTCCGGGAGATCCGGCTGGCGGGAACGAAGTTTGACGATTCGGCCCTGCTGATCCCTAGCCGCATCGAAGTCAGCCAAAGCGCGAGAAGTTAGAATTCGACCATATGCAGCCCCGCAGCTGGCACCCTCTTTTTTGGTAAACCGCAGGTCGCGGATAGCCACCCCCAAGGTCAGAACCAAGTTTTTAATTTGACCGATTTGAGATTTCTCTTGACAACGGTAGTACAAAACAGTTACAAGCTGTCGGGGTTCGTTAACGTTAACGTAATCACGCGGGAGGTTGGGATGCACGCTCACCTGTCTCGATTTGCCAGCCCTGTCGCTGTCGCCGTGAAACGCCCGGGTTTGGTCTTCGTAGTCTCTTGCCTGTTCGTCTTCGGGCTGTCGTTACATGCATTCGGCCAGGAGGCCACCGTCCTAGGTACGGTCACTGACCCCTCTGGGGCGGCGGTTCCCAACGTTAAAATGACGGTCACCAACACCGATACCGGCATTTCCCGAACGGTGACCACCAATACCGATGGCTCGTACATCGCTGCTGACGTCCATATCGGCCATTACGAGGTCCGCGCGCAAGCTAGCGGCTTCAAGGTGGCCGAGGAGAAGGGCATCGTGTTGCAGGTCGGCGACCGCACCCGTATCGATTTCAAGTTGCAGGTCGGTAATGTGCAGGAAACCGTGACAGTCGAAGCCAATGCGGTCGCGGTGCAAACCGATACTGGCGAAATCAGCGGCGTCGTCACCGGCCAGCAGATTTCCCAGATTGCCGTCAACGGCGGCAGCGTGTACTCCCTTGAGGGGCTCACGCCGGGCGCTTCCAGCATTCAGGCGGATTTCATCCTTCCCACCTCGTCCTCGGGCGATGACAACGTGAGCTTCGATGGCCAGCGCATGAGCCACAATCTATGGCTGATCGACGGCGGCGAGTCGGCGGATCGTGGCGGTGGCGGCGGATCTATCGTGCTCCCCTCCGAGGACGCCATTGCCGAGTTCCGCACCCTGACCTCGAACTACAGCGCCGAATACGGCTTATCATCGGCGGGCACGATCAGCATGGTGATCAAGTCCGGCACCAGTAAGTTTCATGCGACCGCATTTTATTTCGGCCGCAATGACGATCTCGACGCGCGCAACTATTTCAACCCGGCTCCCGATAAGGTTACTGAGTTGCGCTTCAACGACTGGGGCTTCAACGTCGGTGGACCAGTGGCATTCCATGAGAGCGGGAACCATAAGACGTTCTTCTTCTACAACATGGAATGGCGGCGCTTTGTTCAGGGCGGCCTCTTCACGCCCGTCGTGCCTTTGGCTAGCCTGTATCCTGACGCCAATGGTGCCGGCACCGGCGTCGTGCTGCCCGCTGCGATTGCCAACGGCGACGCGCTGCAGGTGGTTCAACCCGCCAATATCGCAAGTCTGGCCACAGCTGGCGGCTGCACCGGCTTCACCCCGAACCCGGGAGCGGCCTTCCCCGGCAACACCATTCCCGATTGCCTCGTTACCGCCAATGCGTCAGCTCTGTTAGGCGCGGGCATCTTCGAAAAACCCACCGATAATGCCACCTGGCAGTTCGTTGGCGGCGGCAATCAACCGATTGTCGGCAAGGAAGAGATTGCCCGCATCGACCACCAGTTCACCGACAAGCTCTCCATCTTCGGTCACTGGATCTCTGACCAGTCTTTGCAGACTTTCGGAACTACGATGTGGAGCAGCGACAACGTTCCGACGGTCGGCAACACATACGGCAACCCCTCGTATAGTGCGACCATACACGCGACGTACCAGATTCGCCCCAACCTGCTGAATGAGATCGCCTTCAACTACGATGGCAACCGCATTCACATCCTGCCCCAAGGTGTGTATACGGCGCCATCGGGTTTCACGTTCAACCGCATCTTCAACAGCACGAACGTGGACAACCGCATCCCTGATATTCACCTGGCTGGGAGCACCGGCTCCTACTTCACGGCCAACTGGCTGCCCTGGAACAACACGGCAGACGATTATCAGATTCGCGACGATCTGTCTTGGGTAATAGGCGCGCATCAGTTTAAGTTCGGCGGTAGCTTTCCAATCTACAAGAAGTCCCAGGACTACTTTGCGGAAACCCAGGGTGGCTTCGGGTTTAACGGATCGGCGACACAGGCGGCTGGCACTTGCCCTGCCAACACCCAGTGCGGGTTCGACTACGCCGACTTTATCCTTGGCGACGCTCAAAGCTACAGTGAGAACGCCTATAAGGGCACGGGCTATTGGAATGCCATTTCTCCGGATATCTACTTCCAGGACAACTGGCGCGCCACCCATCGTCTAACGTTGAATCTTGGTTTGCGGTGGGATGGTATCCCGCACACCTACGAAGCCAACAAAAACCAGGGGGACTTCTATCCCAACCTGTACAACTCTAGCAACGCTCCGATCTGGGCCAACGCCGCGGACACGCAAATCGCGTCCAATAGTCCGGGATTGGGCACGAGCCCGGTCTCGTCGCTGGCCGGCTATTCGCTCTACCTGAACGGCATCGGCATCGGCGGCCAGGGTGGCGTTCCCCGGGGCTTGGCGAACAATGCCTGGAAGAATTTCGGTCCGCGCCTCGGTTTCGCTTACGACGTAACCGGACAGGGCAAGACCGTGCTTCGCGGCGGCTACGGCATCATGTACGAGCGCATTCAGGGCAATGACATGTACGACGGCGCCACCAACCCGCCTTTTGGCTACTCGTTTAGCACCAATCAGGTTCTGCTCTCCAATCCGCACACGGCTTGGTCGGGATCTACGATTTCGGTTCCCATCGTGCCCGGCAGTGTGGTCGGACCTAACATCAACTATCCTCCGCCGCGCGTTTCTCAATACAGCGCCGGTGTTCAGCAAGCCATCGGAGCCAAGGGTGTGTTCTCGGTGTCCTACGTGGGCACCGTCGACCGGCACTTGAGCTACTTCAACGAGATCAACCTGCCTCCGCAGAGTCAATTAGCTTGCCTTGAGAAGGCAGCTGATTGCCCAGGCGGCGTGACCACTCAACCGGCGTACAACGGACAGCTTCCCTACCAGGGATACAGCTCCATCAAACTGGCGTTTAATGGAGCCGACTCCCATTACAACTCCCTGCAAGCCGAAGTGCGCGGACAGGTCACTCGCGATCTGAACCTGCAGGCGGCATACACCTTGTCGAAGGCTGTCGATCCCACCACCGGCAACGGTGGCAATGGCTGGGATCTGGATTCGGTAACGAATCCCTACCAGGGTTGGCAGTACGACGTTGGCCCGTCGAACTTCGACCGGAGGAACATATTCTTCGTCAACTTTGTGTATAACATTCCCTTCCTCAAAGACAGCTCCAATCGCTTCCTGAAGACGACGGTGGGAGGATGGGTGCTGTCGGGCATCATCACGGCGGAGTCGGGCGCACCGTATAACCTCGGTATCAGCGGAGAGAACGTAGCCAGCATCTTCCCGAGTGGCGCCCCCAGCAACCGCCCCGATGTGAGCGGGCCCATCTCCTATCCGAAGACGCACGTAGCCTGCAGCGCAGGTGCGGGCTGCCCTCTCCAATGGCTTAACCCGGCGGCATTTTCGGCTCCGGCAGACGGGCAATGGGGAAACCTCGGATTCGACGCGATAACGGGACCGGGCCGGGATAACTGGAGCCTGTCGCTGTTTAAGAACTTCGTAATCAGCGAATCTCGCGGCTCTGCCTTCCAGTTCCGGGCCGAGTCTTTCAATGTCTGGAACCACACGCAGTATGGGAACCCTGGTCAGAACGGTGCCTTCAGCAACAACTTTGGCTCGGGCAACTTCGGGCAAATCACGAATGCTTTCGATCCGCGTGTTTTCCAGCTTGGCGCGAAGATTATTTTCTGAGGCTTGCTTTCGATTAACAAGAATCCCTGCTCGCATCAAACTTGGTGCGGGCGGGGATATTCCGTCCAGGGGGCCGTCGGCGAACTCTTGGCGCGCGGCCCAGAGCCCAGATTGCGGAGGGCGCTGGCACGTCCCGGCTTGGGGCCGCGCTCCTCGAAGGCATAAAGATATACTGCCTGAGACTGGCCTGTGTTCATGAAGGACTTATCCCCTGCGGTCCATTTACCGAAGGCTTGGGCGATCTGGGCTGCTTTGCTTTTGGTCCCGCTTCTGCGAGGTCAAACGCCCGCCGACGCCATTGCACTCGAAAGACAAGGGAAGCTGGCTGAAGCTGCCGACGCTTGGCGAACGGTAATCGCACGGAATCCTGACGACGCTCCGGCCTTCGCGAGCCTGGGAGTTGTGCTCTCTAAGCAGCTAAGGTATGTGGAGGCGGCCGTAGTGTACAGAAAAGCGCTCGCGTTGAATCCCAAGTTGCCAGGCATCGAGCTGAATCTGGGATTGGCCGAGTTCAAACAGGGCCATTTCGAGGCGGCGGTGGGGCCCTTACGCGCCGCACTCGCCGAAGACTCCAGGAGCGCGCAGGCACAGGCGCTTCTCGGAATGAGCTACTATGGCGAGAAGAAATTTGTTCTCGCCTCGCAAGCTCTCGCGCCCGTAGCAAAATCTGATCCGGATAATGCGGAACTCCACCAAATCCTAGCTCAAAGCTGCCTGTGGGCAAAGAAGTACACCTGCGCGCTTGATGAGTTCAAACAGATCTTGCAGCACAACCCCGATTCCGTCGCGGCGCACATGTTAAGCGGCGAAGCGCTCGACGGCCTGCAACGGACTCCGGAAGCGATTGCCGAGTTCCAAGCTGCCGCGAAGGCTTCTCCCCAAGAGCCGGATGTCCACTTCGGCCTCGGTTATCTTTACTGGAAGTCGCACCAATACGAAGAAGCCGAGCGCGAGTTTCATAGCGTATTGGCGATCGATCCTAACCATGCTCAGGCCCTCGCGTATTTGGGTGACATCGCACTAAAGAAAGCGAATTGGGACGACGCTCTTTCCTTGCTGGAAAAGGCAGTAAGCCTTAAAAGTGACGTTCGTATCGCCTGTGTCGATCTCGGAGCGGTTTTTATGCAACGCAAGCAGTACAAAGAAGCCGTGGCCGTGTTGCAACACGCGGTTCAATTGGATCCGGCCCAGCCCGACGCTCACTACCGCTTAGGCCGCGTCTACCAGGCGACGGGCAAAACAGCGGAGGCGCAGAGACAATTCGCCAAGGTTCAAGAATTGCACGCCACAGAAGATTCACTGGTATCTAAGATGTCCGCTGCGCCGCCGCCGCTTCCTCCCTAAGGACCACTCGGATTTGTCGAAACGTCGCGCACAGTGGGGAGTGAAGAAGACTGACCATCCGTTTATTGCTGGTCATTTTCGCGACACGAAAACAAGTACATCATCGATACTGCGGCATTCTTGATTCCGGCGGGAGCAGCTCGAGCTCTGGCGAGGCACAAAGCTTGGGAGCAAGTGAAAAAGAGAGGACTATGAACCTCTGGACGCCCTTATTCCGAACTATTGCGCTGGGAATTGCCATCTTTAGCGCCCTGCAATGGCCAGCTTCTGGCCAAAGCGGTTCCGGAAACTCGACATCCAAATTGCCTTGGATGAACACGAGCCTTTCGGCCGATGAGCGGGCCTCCCTGGTGCTCAAAGAAATGACGCTCGACGAGAAAATCTCGATGCTGCATGGAACCGGCATGGAGGGACTGAGCCCAATCAGCCCACTCGCGGTGGGATCCAATGGCGGGGCTGGATACGTAGTGGCCATTCCGCGCCTGGGGATTCCAGCGATCCAGATGTCCGATGCTGCGTACGGCGTGCGCAGCAGCGGTAAGAACGGCCGATATTCCACGGCGCTGCCCAGCAATCTTGCCGGAGTGGCAAGTTGGGACCTGGATGCAGCCTATGAATATGGGGCGCTGATCGGCCGCGAACTGCGGGCTCAAGGCTACAACATGACCCTGGGCGGAGGGGTGAATCTGGCGCGTGAACCTCGCAATGGTCGCACCTTCGAATACATGGGCGAAGATCCCGTACTGGCTGGCACCATGGTCGGGGCGTTGATGAAGGGCGAACAAGCGCAACACGTGATCGGCGATCTCAAGCACTATGCTATGAACGACCAGGAGAGCGGCCGCAATGCGATGAATGTGAACGTCGATAAGCGCTCGATGCGTGAGAGCGACCTGCTAGCTTTTGAAATCGGCTTGCGGGAATCCGGCGCGGCCGCAGTGATGTGCGCCTACAACCGCGTGAATGGCGATTACTCATGCGAGAACAGTTATCTGCTGACCGACGTACTGAAGAAAGATTGGCGTTTCAAGGGTTTTGTATTGTCAGACTGGCAAGGGACGCACAGCACAGCGAAAGCGTCAGCCGCGGGGTTGGACCATGAAGAGCCGGGCGAAATTTTCTACGGCGAGGCTATGAAGGAAGCGGTCGAGTCCGGC